>CAZZJH010000039.1:0-11048 GCA_964654335.1 uncultured Acidimicrobium sp. | reverse complement strand
AGCAAGGCCAACAAATTGAGCATTCGCTCTGCTTGACTTCGCTTGACCGCCACGGGCTAGACGATAGGCGAGGCTCCCTCGCTCGTGCCTATTTCGGTTGCCGCAAATGCCACGACACGACGGGCGACTGCGAAACTTCCGCGGACTGAGCCACACCTGTCCCGCTCATCTGATCCAACACGTCACGAGCAATTTCCTTTCCCAGCTCCACTCCCCATTGGTCGAAACTGTTTATGCCCAACACCGCACCTTGGACGAACGTGGAGTGCTCATAGAGGGCGATCAACGCTCCAAGTGAAGTTGGATCGAGTTCGCGCAGGAGGATGCTCGTCGAAGGTCTGTTTCCCGGCATCTCACGGTGCCGAGCCATTGACTCCTCCACACCATTTCGCCGGACTTGGTCGAATGATCTACCGATTGCAAGCGCTTGCGCTTGTGCTTCCAAGTTGGCAATCAACTCGTCATTGCGATTTCCTGCCGAGCGCGACACTCCGACGAAATCAACTGGTACTACGTCGGTTCCCTGATGAACCAGTTGCATGAAGGCGTGCTGGGCATCGGTTCCCACTCCGCCCCACACCACCGGCCCTGTCGGAAAACCCAGTGACGACGAATCTTCGAGCACTCTCTTGCCGTTACTTTCCATCTCCAATTGCTGAATGAACGGCACGAGCGCAGCCAAGGCATCCGCGTAGGCGACGATCGCCCGCGAATGACGACCAAGGAACGTCCGATTCCACACGCTGATCAATCCCATGAGCACGGGCGCATTCCGTGCGAGTGGAGCATTCACGAAGTGATGGTCCATCGCCGCCATACCCGCTCTGAATTGCGAGATCGCCGCTGCCCCGTAAGCAATCTCATTGACGAGGTTGACCGCCGAAGAAACCGAGAACCGGCCACCCACCTCGATCGGTGTGACGATTTGGTAGTCGGCCTCTACTCCTGCGGCCTCCGCGCGTTGCGGTGCAGACGAAACGACGACGCTGTGACGAGATATTTCGGTTTCTTCGATTCCTGTGGTCAACCAAGCGCGTACACGCCGAGCATTCGACAGGGTCTCGGCTGTGCCGAATGACTTAGAACAAAAAATGAACAGCGTGGTTCGAGGGTCGAGTCCTCGCATCTGTCGCTCGAACGATCGACTGTCGACATTGGAAATGAATCGCACTTCCAGCGTCGGCAAGCCCCACTCGCGCAAGGCGTCGTAGACGAGAGCGGGACCCAAATCGCTGCCGCCGATTCCCACGTTCACGACATGGGTGAACCTGCCACCAACTCCCACGATGTCGCCGGCGCGAACAGCCTCGGCAAACTTGGTGGCTTCTGCATTCGTATTCCCCGAGCGCTCGGCGATGTGCAGTGCTGCGCGGCCCTCAGATTGGTTGACCACCGTCCCGTTTAACAAGCGGGCGCGATGACCCTCGAGGTCGGTTTCGTGTACCAACTCAAGCAGCGCAGCAAGCACTTCATTCGAAACGTTTTGCCGACTGAAGTCGACGAGCATTTCCACTCCGTCGATCGACGGCTCGAGCGACATCGTTGCGGCACGTGATGGATCAGCGCGGAACAACTGAGCGATGGTCGTCTGATCGTTGATCGCTGCAAGTTCGATCAGCGCGTTCCACGCGGGAAGAGTGGATGGATCCACATGAACAGGCTATCTGCGTTCACCCGACATGCAGTCAAAGTGAAATGGCAATCAAAGTAACTAGTGTTGCGATTCGGTTATGAAGACGCGCGAAGATGCAAAAGCAGGAGTCAGTTTTGCGTTCGCGGCGTACTTCGTCTGGGGAATGGTGACCGTCTATTGGAAGACTGTTGACCAATTCAATCCGTTCGAGTTGATTGCATGGCGAATCAACACCAGTTTCGCAGTGCTGGCCGTGGTCTTGATTGCGATGCGCAAAGTCCGTCTGGTGATCGAGGCACTTTGCAACCCCCGACTCGCGATTCGAATCACGATGGCAGGTGCACTACTGACGATCAACTGGTCGATGTTCGTCTGGGCAGTCGTCAATGAACACGTGGTGGAGACCGCCCTCGGCTACTTCATCTCGCCGATCCTCACCACTGCGCTCGGTGTGGTGCGGTTGAGTGAACGACTCTCACCTCGACAAAAGGCGGCAATGTCGTTTGCCGTACTCGGCCTCATCATCCTCACGTTCGCTTATGGCCGTGTTCCCTGGATCGCTCTCGCCATCGCGGGTTCCTGGAGCATGTATGGATATCTGAAAAAGAACGTCCCGCTGGATTCCCTCGTCAGTCTCACCGCCGAAGTGACCGTCCTCGTCGTACCTGCAACCATCTTCCTCGCCGTCATCTGGCAACGAGACTTCAGTATCGCCACAAATGCATCCCCGACGGAATGGTTCCTCGTCTCACTCACCGGAACCGTCACTGCGGTCCCATTGCTGCTGTTCGGTGCAGCTTCCTCACGCACGCCACTTTCCGTTCTCGGGCCGATGCAGTACATCGTTCCCACGATCTACTTCATCCTCGGGTGGGCGGTATTCGACGAGGAAATCACTACGTCGAAGTTCATCGGGTTTTCGATGATCTGGGTTTGTCTCGTACTTGTCGTGCTCGAATTGATCGGTACGCGCCGATCTGTCGAGCGCCCAATTACAGAAGCGCTCTAAGTATCGCGGTCAGTTCAAGGGGGCGATCTCCCTGGACACTGTGACCGGCTCCATCAACTACATGCACAGCGGCCATGGGCTGCCGCTTCATCAATTCCGCGACGTCATCGTCATCAACTACTGGCGAGAGCGCCCCTCTTACGAGCGTCAATGGACAGGAAAGATCTTCAATGATTGACCACAGGGCATCGAGAAGATCTTTGTCCCGACCGCTATGCGGTTTTCTCCGATCATATCTCCACTGCCACGAGCCATCTCCGAGCTGAATTGCGTTGTGCAAGATTCCGCGACGAAGACTCGATTCCGAGCGGGTGGGATTGTGTTCGAGGGTGCGATGCAAAAGATCTTCAAAGCTCGGAAAAGTCTGGGGTCCGTTAATGAAGTCGGTTATCGCTTTTACCTTGGCAGGAGTCACACCGGGGGTGACATCTACCAGCACAAGGTTTCGGATCAAATGACCATGTCGACCTGCGAGCATCAAACTCGTCAGTCCCCCCATCGACATTCCCACCACCAGCGTTGCTCTCGGCGCGTGTTCAGAAATTGCAGCCGCAACTTCATCTGCCATCGTTTCGAGGGGGTACTCACCATTCTCGCTCCAAGAAGAATGGCCATGACCGGGCAGATCCACGGCGAGCACGTCCATGCCGAGATCAAGAGCGACCGTGTCCCACGTGTGAGCGTTCTGTCCCCCACCGTGCACCAATACGAGCCGAGGTTCACCTACGCCCCATTTCAAACCTGAAATCTCACGGCCGTCATCCAGTCGTGTCGAAACGCGTGAAACTACAGGGGCGGTGGAAACCGACAACGCGAATTCACTGATGTTCTCGTGGAACAGTCCAAACTCGTCGTATCCCGATCGGGTCATGGAAACAGGCTATGCATTGATGATCGTCACGGCACAGTCGTCGGCGCAACGACGGTCGACGGCGGCACGGTCGTCGACGTAGTGGTGGTGTAGTTCGGATCTGGCTTGTCGAACGGCGGCGGAGGCGAGCCGTACTCCTCCGGCTCCTTGATCCCATCGAAAACGTACACACGATCGCCGTACGCAACGAGAGCTGGAAAGTAACGCGCAATCGACATTGGAATACGGATGCAGCCATGCGATGCCGGCTCGAGAGGCACGAGGATCGCTCCGTGTACGGCGACACCGAAGTTGAAATACACCGGGTTGTACATGCTGCCGAGCCGAGACTCACGAGTGCCCTGCTTGCGGTTGTAGAAGTAGAAGATTCCTGGTGGCGTAACCGCTTCACCACAAACACCCACCTTGATCTGTTTCATGGTGTTGTTGCCCTCTTCACCCGGGTCGATCGTCACTTCCTCGCACCAGGGTTCGTTCGAGCCGCTCGAGATGTGCGTGATTAACATCACCTCGGCCCCCTTGAACACCACCATCACCTGCTCTGGAAGGTAGACCTCTACATGCGAGGGCGAATCGGCGTCGCGCCGCGGAGTCACCTCGACGTTCGACTGCATGATGTCCCACATCTCAGGAGTGACCACCCCAGTGGCTTCCTTGCGGGGAGTCTTCAGAATCAATTTTTCGAATGCCCACACCGCCTGCTTGGTGGCTTGACCGAATTCACCATCGAGCGGACCCGGGTCGAACTTCAACGCGGCAAGACGTTCCTGGAGCCGCAGCACATCGTCACCCTTCACTCCCTCCTTCAAGCGTCGCTCCAGCGGCACCTTGGGAAGAGTCGTCGTCGGGATCGACACGTCGCCAGTGGTCGTCGGCGACGTCGATTGATCCGACTCCTCGCCATTCACCACGGCAACGGCAACGACAGTCAACAGAATTGCAATCGAGAGGAGCGCCGGACGCCAGCGGTCGTACGTGTTCATGATTTACCGGGTGAGATGGCATTGAGGTCGCGACGCAACGCAAATGCCTCTTTGAGAATCTTCAAAATCACCGATGGTGAGCTGAGCGTGGAAACCCCACGAGTCCGTGGAAAGTAGTCCACGCCAAACTGCACCACTTCCATTCCCATCTTCTTTGCCGAAACCATCAACTCGGCATCGATGAACGAACCTTCGCTCTGTAAGGAGATCCGATCCAACACCCGCCGGCGGACCAATTTGAAGGCGAAGTTCACGTCTCGGAAGCGACAACCAAAGAGAACCCTGACGAGCAAGTTGTAGAAGAAGGAGTAGATCACTCGCACGTAACCCTCACCTGTGCGATCGAAACGGTATGCCGCAACCACATCGGCTTCGTACTGGTGCATCAATCTCAAGGCCTTGTGCAACTCACGCATGTCGAAAGGCAGGTCGGCATCGGTGTAGAGCACGATGTCTCCCGAAGACGCCTCGAAACCCGACTTCATCGAGCCACCCAATTTGCGATTGGCGGCGTGGTGCACCACCTTCACCCGCTTGTTTGAGGCGCTCATCTCGTCGGCAAGGCGAGGAGTTGCGTCCGTACTCGCATCGTCAACGATCACGACCTCGTAATCAGAGATCGTTCCTGCCGCCATCAACTCCTCCGAGATTTCGGTGGCGGCGTTCACCGCACGCTCCAAATATTCCTCTTCATTCCACATGGGGAAGAAGATCGAGAGTTGACCGAATCGAGCAGCCGACATTTCGCGATCAGGCTAACTGCGAGTGCAGGCGTTGTACCCTTCAGGATATGTCCACGGAAGTACCGCACCCGCCGAGGCAACACAAAGCAGGCCTCGAGAGGGCATGGGTGCTCATCGTGATCATCTCGTGGATGTTGGTGACTGCAGCACTTGCTGCAGCGGCGGTCACGGGGCGAAACATTGGCAAACCCACTTGGTGGCTCGGCACCGCATCCGACCCGGCATGGCCCTTGCTCTGGGTGGTGCCATTTCTTGCGCCCATCGCCGTGATCGTGTCCGCGATCGTGGCGGGAAAATGGGCGCCGTTCGCGGGTGTAGGAGCGTCCCTCTATCTCGGCGCTGTGGCGACGCTCGACTTGGAGCGAACTCCGGCAGTGGCATTGATTCAAGTGGTGGTCGCAGGTGCAGCCCTTCTCGTCTCAGTCGCCTCTTTGGCGGGCCGTACGCGTTGACTTCATGGCGGCAGAGCTGCCCTCATCATCGATCGCTCACAAACGTTGCGGGACCTCGGTACCGTTGACGCATGCCTGATCAGCCCTCTGCAGCGAGCAACGCCAAGGTTCTTGCCGGCCTTCCTGTCGGCAAACGTGTGGGCATTGCCTTCTCCGGTGGACTCGATACATCCGCGGCCGTCGCTTGGATGAAGTCGAAGGGAGCTCTCCCCTACGCCTACACGGCGAATCTTGGCCAACCCGACGAAGACGACCTCGAAAGCGTTCCGGCGCGCGCATTGCAGTACGGCGCTGAATCTGCTCGCTTGATCGATTGTCGTACGGAGCTCGTTCACGAAGGTCTCGTGGCACTGCAATGCGGTGCGTTCCACATCACCACCGCGGGCAAGACGTATTTCAATACGACTCCGCTCGGCAGGGCCGTCACAGGAACTTTGCTCGTGCGCGCCATGAAAGACGACGGCGTCGACATTTGGGGCGATGGAAGCACGTACAAGGGAAACGACATCGAGCGCTTCTACCGATACGGGTTGTTGGCGAACCCGGCGCTACGCATCTACAAACCGTGGCTCGATGCTCAATTCGTCAGCGAGATGGGTGGTCGCGCCGAGATGAGCGCGTTTCTTTCCGCGAAGAATCTCCCCTATCGAGATTCCGCCGAAAAGGCCTACTCGACGGATGCCAACATCTGGGGCGCAACACACGAAGCGAAGAAGCTGGAAGAGTTGGCCACCAGCATGCACATCGTGCAACCAATCATGGGTGTTGCCCATTGGGATCAGTCGGTACAGATCACCCCGGAGAAAGTGTCGGTCTCGTTCAAGGAAGGTTGGCCCGTCGCATTGAACGGCCGTTCCTTCAAGTCACAAGTCGCTCTCGTCGACGAAGCAAATGTCATCGGTGGGCGACATGGCCTCGGTATGAGTGACCAGATCGAGAACCGCATCATCGAAGCTAAGAGTCGCGGAATCTACGAGGCTCCTGGTTTGGCGTTGCTACACATCGCATACGAGCGTTTGCTCACGGCGATTCACAACGAAAACACTCTCGAGAACTACCGCCAGATGGGTCGTCGCCTCGGACGACTGCTCTACGAGGGTCGCTGGTTCGACCCACAGTCGTTGATGCTGCGTGAGCCGTTGATGCGCTGGGTGGGATCACTCGTCACGGGTGACGTGACGATTGAACTTCGACGAGGCGACGATTACACGATTCTCGACACGACGGGCGAACACCTCACCTACGCCCCCGAACGTCTGAGCATGGAAAAGGTGCAGGATGCCGCATTCGGCCCACTCGATCGAATCGGCCAGCTCACGATGCGAAACCTCGACATCCAAGACACCCGCGACAAGATCGACGAATACCGGCAAGCCGGAACACTCGGCGGCGGGTCGCTTCTCGAACTGGAGTAGTCAGGCGAGCGCGGCCACGAGGGCTGCGACCAGAGCACTTCGCTCACCCATCTTCGAAACTTTCACGTGTTCGTGGTCGGCATGCGCACCCGCTCCACATGCGCCAAGCCCGTCCAAGGTTGGAATTCCGATTGCTGCGGTGAAGTTGCCGTCGGAGCCACCACCGACACTGATTCCGTCGATCGAATCGATGCCGACATCCGAAGCAACGCGCTTGGCGAGCGCGAACAACTTCTCAGCAGAACTTTCGTGCATGGGTGGTCGATTAATGGACCCGCTCACCCTCACCTTCGCACCAGCCAACGTTGCAGTGAGAGAGTTCAGCTCACTCTCTACACGGCTCTTTTCTTCCGGAAGCACGACTCGGGTATCGACGACGATTCGAGCGGAAGCGGGTACGACGTTTTCTGCCGACCCCGCAGACGCGACCGTCGGTGTAACGGTGGTACCGACTTCGGTTCGCGCAATCTCGGCGATCCTTGGCACCAACCGAGCGAGCTCCACCAACGCATTGATGCCCTTCTCCGGCTCGAGGCCAGCGTGAGCAGCACGACCCTCGATGTCGACGACGAACGTCCCGACACCCTTCCTTCCCACCTTCAGCGCATCGCCATCACCTGCTGGTTCGAGCACGAGTACTGCCCCTGCCGCGCGCGCTCGATCCTCGATGAGTGATCGCGATGCATACGAACCGATCTCTTCGTCAGAGGTGATCAACACCTCCACGTGTGACACGTCCTCGAGAGCGCTCAAGGCGTAGATCGCTTGGATGATTCCGCCCTTCATGTCGAACACGCCTGGACCGAACGCGTTGTCACCCTCGACCTTGAATGGTCGCTTTGCCACCGTGCCGATCGGAAAAACCGTGTCGTGATGTCCGACGATCAGCACCTTTGGAATGCCGCCGCCCGCCCAATGGACGTGAGGTCCCTTCTCACTAGGCACGAGGCTCGGCGAAATCCCCAACAAATCAGACATCAGATCGCGCAAGAACCCTGCACTCCGATTCAGGCACTCCATCTCGTTCGATGGTGATTCCGTGTTGACGAATACCCCAAGATGTTCAACCATCTCGGGCATACGTGCTTCAAGTCGTTCACGAATGTTGGCGCCAATCATCGCCCTCAAGTCTGCCCGAATGGGTGGTTGTTAGGCGGCACACAGCGCGAAACCCTGACTTCAATGAAATCAGCGGGCGAAAAACCGCCAGAAAGACTAGAGCCGCCGCGAGAAGAAGCCCGACGACACTTCGGGAAGAAAGGTGCCTAGCATTCAGCGAAGTCTCAGTAAAGGTTCATTATGGGTACATCCGAACAACGTCGACTCGTCTTCCTAGCGGACTATCCATTCAGCGATCGCGACTTCGAACGATTCGGGATCGCGACGTTGCGCAACTACTTTGACGTCGAAATTTACGACGTTGCCAACATCGTCAACCCGAAGTCACTTGCCATTCGGGCACTGCCACGCACCACTGACTCTGGTTTGAGGACCTTTGCAACCATTCAAGATGTGGTCGACGGGCTACTCGATAATCGCCCCCACGTGGTGGTGAGCAACATCGGACTGACGAAGACCCGACAAACCATCTATCAGACGCTCAAGTCGATCGGCACCGAGACCTGCGATCTCCGTGTGTGCCTGACACCGGGCGACTCGATCACGACAGATCCCTCATGGAAGCGAATTACCAACCGCATCAAACAGACCACGGGGCTCATCAGCCTGTTGAAATTGATCGGTAGGAAGTACCTCAGTCCACAGATCGAACACATCCCCGCAGACGTACTCGTCGCTGGTGGTAGGAAGTCGACAGAGGCGACTTCCCCCGACACCAAGATCCTCAAGGCACACAGTCTCGACTTCGATCGACATCTCAGCTATCGCAACGAAAAGCCCGCACCGGCATTTGATCGACCGTATGCCGTGTACCTCGATCAGGTGATGGGGTTCCACGTCGATTACGAATTCAGTGGTCTCCGAGTGCCAATCGAACCATCATCGTTCTACCAAGACTTGTATGCGTACTTTCAACGGTTCATGAAGTCGACCGGGCTCATGATCGCAGCGTGTCCACATCCACGCAGCAACGCTGCATTCGTCAAGACACGTCTGCGCGGCATCGAAGTGACCGACATTCCCGCGGTCGAGGCAATCGCCAACGCGGCCTGCGTGCTTGGCCACAATTCGACTGCTCTTTCCTTTGCTGTGCTATGGAACAAACCAGCCATACTCTTGGCGAATGACGACTTGATGGATTCATGGGAAGGCCCATTCGTTGCGAAATTTTCGAAGCATCTCAATGCACGGATCGACATGATCGACGATCGAATTGGAACTGCTTCACCGCGAATCGAACCAGTGTCTGATCTTCACTACGAGACTTACGTCCGAGATTTCCTCAGCGAGGTTCCCGAGGATCATCGATCGACATGGTCGATCGTGGGCGAGTACTTGACCACTCGCTTATCTTCATGAGCGAGCGTGCCCGGAACAGGACTTGAACCTGTACGGCCATTTCTGGCCAGGGGGGTTTAAGCCCCCCGCGTCTACCATTCCGCCACCCGGGCCTTTGATCAGGCTACGCGTGGCGTCGGAATGTCGTTGTCGTCGACTATCTGAGCAGAAGCAACCACACCCATGACGTTGAGCATGGCCCATAGGGCTGTGCGCACCTGATCTGAATCTGGAGAACTGAGCCGATTGACGACGATTACGCCTTCGATCATGTCGGCGAGCACGGCAACGAATGGTCGCTCGCGAACGGCAACAGATACCACTCCGCCTCGCTCACGACGGCGTACCGTGCGATCCACGCCAAGCACGCCTGGCGGGCTGCGAAAACTGGGAGCCTCCAACCCGTAGCGCTGAGCCTCGCGGGAAATGAGCCGGGCTGCTGCCACAAACTGCATCGCCGACGTCCGCTCCATGCGGGGATCGTGACATACCCGTGTGACAGAGTGACCGACATGTCGGAAGTGGAGTCGGAGACCGAGAACGAGCTCACACCCGTTCAGCAGACCGTACTCGATGCATTGGCCAAGGAGCCCGGGTTCGTTCCACTCCCCATCGAGGTCATCAACGACATCCGTGATCAGCTGCATGGTTTAGTTGCCGACATTGCTGAGCACCTCGAACCCGACAAGGCACTGTGGGTGAGCAAGAACAAAGTCACCACGGTGCATGGCTGTGAAGGTCACTACCTTGCCAACCTCAGCAATTTCGAGTGGACGGTGGCAAACGTTCGCGGAACCGTCGTCCACAAAGCGATCGAACTCGCCACCAATTGGAAAGGCAAGTTCACGCCGAGCGACGTGGTGGACGATGCACTTGATCGTGTGGCTGCCGACGAACGGATCAGTGCGGCACAATTCGTGGATTCTCTGAGCGACTCGGATCGCGCCGAGCTCCGAAGTGGTGCGATCGATCTCTACACCAAGTTTGAGGAGTGCTTTCCACCTCTCAAATCGGCATGGCGTCCCGTTCTCGAGAGCGGTGCTCGATACGAAATGTTCGACAAGCGAATCATCATGTCGACGAAAACCGATCTCACACTCGGTGCCGCCGGCAACAAGGTGATCATCGACGTGAAGACCGGCTCGTTGCACCCACACCATCGGGAAGAACTCCGCTTTTACGCCTTGGTCGAGGCGCTCAGAACCGGTCTTGCACCACGCAAACTGGCGACTCTCTCCTTGCTCACCGCACGGATCGACGTCGAAGATGTCACCGAGGGTGTCCTGCAGGCGGCAACACGCAAGACGGCCGATGCCGTGCGCAAGATGTACGAACTCGAGCGTGAGCGACGCGAACCCAAATTGGTGCCATCCGCCACATGTCGCTGGTGTCCACTTGCCGAAACTTGTGCAACCGGTCAGGAGTACCTCGAGCGAGGCGACGAGGACTCCGATTACTGACGTGGCGAAATCAAGGCAACGTTGA
>CAZZJH010000038.1:0-13195 GCA_964654335.1 uncultured Acidimicrobium sp. | reverse complement strand
CCAACCATGCTCATCCCGATTCGGGCTCACAACGGAATTCTCCGATTCGACGTCGAGGTCTTCGGGCAGACCGCCCACTCGTCTATCCGTGGTGGTGGAATCAACGCCATTTCGGAAGCCTCAAAATTGGTCAACATGTTTGATGCCGCCCTGTCGAAGCTGCTCAGCGAATCAGTTCATGCACAAACTGGTCTTGGAGCATTCACGATCACCCACTTCAACGCAGGGGTAGCCACCAATGTGGTGCCCGATCATGTCGAATTGCGCTTCGATAGGCGGTTGGTGCCCGGCGAAACGATCGAACAAGTCTTGCAAGGGTTCGATCAGTTCCTGGACTCCGTGTCAGCGTCGGGCATCAAGTGCAGGAGAGGTGAACCGACGCTTGAGTTTGCGCCGATCGAAATTGACGAAATGCACCCGCTGGTGCGGGCAGCCGAAGAAAGCTATGCACAAGTTCTCGGAAAACATGTTGCTGCCTCCGGAATTACGTTTTGCACCGATGCCAGCGTCCTAACGCGTAATCCCATGGTGGAATGCATCGTTCTCGGGCCAGGCTCGATTGAGCAGGCTCACGCCCCGATCGAGTGGGTATCGGTCGACCAGGTAGTGGCCGCAGTCGACATCTATGTTTCAATCGTGGAGCGCGTCCGCCACGCCTCCTGAAACCCACCAAAATTGGCAAATCTGGGATCAGTAGAAATTTCTTGCATTTCTCTCCTTGTATCGGCTATCACTCTGTTACGGAAAGTGAACCGATGGTTCACTTTTGACACAGCTTGGGGGGAAGTTGGGTCTACAAATCAGGCGTATGGGCAGGAATGTCGGCTTCATTGCAGCGTTCTTCGTGCTGCTTGGTGTTGTCTGGGAGTTGTACAAGTGGCTCGGAGTGATCACCGATGCGACTATTCCCCTCGTTGGGTGGGATTTTCCGATTAATCCGGATGATACATCTATGCCCCACGTGTGGTCGATCGTTGGCTCGTACTTCGAGCAGACCAATCGTTCCGACAGTGAGATCTTGTTGGTCACATTGCTCAATCTCGCCTGGATGACGCTGCGCGGATCGATTGTCGGCCTTTCGCTTGGCGTGGTGGTCGGGTTGATTTTTGCGATGGTGCTCGTGTCCATTCCGATGCTCGAGCGTGCATTTCTGCCATGGTTGGTGGCTTCACAGACGGTTCCACTCGTTGCCATTGCTCCGATGGTGGTCATCTGGGGTGGGCGAGCGGGCCTGCCAATTTGGTTTCCAATCGCGCTCATTGCTGCCTTCTTGTGTTTCGTTCCTTTGGCAGTCAACGCCTTGCGTGGACTCAAGTCGCCGACGATTGTCTATTCGGATCTGATGAAGTCCTACGCGTCTAGCCGTATTCAGCGACTTCGCTATCTCGATTTTCCATCGTCGATACCGCATCTCTTCAGTGGGCTCCGCCTCGCTGCCACCGCTTCCGTAGTGGGAACTTTGGTCGGTGAGCTTTCGGCGGGAACGGGGTCGGGACTTGGAAGGGCGATTCTCAACTTCACCTATTACTACGTCAGTGGGCCCGAGAAGTTGTATGCAGCCGTGGTCTTTTCAGCGGTAATCGGAATTCTGTTCGTACAAGTAATGAATCTCCTCGAGTTTTTGGTTCGAGGCAAGTCACGTCAACCCGTAAGAGGAGAGCAAGGTCGATGAGCCAGGCAATTGTTATTGATTCTGTTACCAAGGTCTTTCAGACCTCCAACAACACCTCGGTCACCGCGCTCGAGAACATCTCGCTGAATATTTCGGATGGTGACTTTGTCGCGTTGCTGGGACCGAGTGGATGCGGAAAAAGCACGTTGCTCAAACTGATTGGGGACCTGCTTAGCCCGACTTCGGGTTCGATCGAAGTGAATGGCAAATCAGCTAAAGCTGCTCGAACGGATCGTGACTACGGCATGGTGTTCCAGCAGGCGGCGCTCTTGGAATGGCGCACGGCGGCCCGCAATATCGAGCTTCCTCTGAAGATTCTCGGCATGTCGAAGGACGACCGAGCTGCGCGAGTCAATGAGATGCTGGAGTTGGTTCGGCTCGGCGATTTTGCTGACCACTATCCGTGGCAATTGTCGGGAGGCATGCAGCAACGAGTTGCGATTGCTCGCGCCTTGGCCCTCCGACCGAAGTTGTTGCTGATGGACGAACCTCTTGGTGCGTTGGACGAGATGAACCGCGAACACTTGCAGAATGAATTTCTCGACATCTGGTCGAAGACCAAGACGACGACAGTATTCGTGACTCATAGCATCGCTGAAGCAGTCTTTCTCGCGAACAAGATCGTGGTCATGTCTCCACGACCTGGCCGCGTGGTTACCACCGTTGAAAATCCGCTGGCATATCCGCGCAAAGCCGAGATTCGTCAAGACGCTTCGTTCTTCAAGGTCGAGTCGCAGGTACGAGAGGCGTTGCACGGGCTGATCGCAACGAATGCGATCGACGTATGACCTCACGAGTTGTCTCCCGAGTGGCGGGTTCAATGCCTCCCGTGCTGGGTGGCGTCTCGATCCTCGTTGCGTGGGAGTTGTTGATTCGCGCGTTCAATGTCGAGGCATTCTTGCTTCCCGCTCCGTCCAACATCGTCGTGGCGTTCGGTGAGGAGTGGCAATCGATCGTCGAAGCGTCATGGGTGACGATCCGCGAGGTTCTGTTGGGCTTGTTGCTCGGCGTGGTGTTCGGAGTCCTCGGCGCATATCTCGTCTCTCGATCCGAGCGAGTTTCTGCACCTTTGCTGGTAGTGGCGACGGCGCTCAATTGCGCTCCCATCATCGCGTTGGCTCCCATTTCGAACAACTGGTTTGGCGTCACGTCGCTCATCTCCAAGGCTGCGATTGCCGGGGTCATGGTTTTCTTCCCGGTCTTCGTGAATTGCACTCGTGGTTTCACGAACGTCAACGCACTGCACAAAGATCTACTCGATTCTTTTTCGGCAACGGACAGTGAATTCGTGAGGTATGTTCGCGCACCGAACGCCCTTCCGTTCTTTTTCAGCGCACTTCGATTAGGTGCAAGCTTGAGTGTGATCGGCGCAATCGTTGCTGAATATTTTGGTGGCCCGACAAAGGCACTCGGCGTTTACATCGGCCATGAAGCATCGCTAACCAAGTTTGACAACGCCTGGGCGGGGATCGTGGTAGCAACGCTCACTGGTCTCACGCTCTTGGGAGTCGTGAGTCTCGTGGAAAAGGCGTTGATGCCGTGGGCGAAGACGGGTTCATGAGGTGTAGGGAAAGGGGGCTTAGGGGGAGCCTTGCAGTCGCAAGGAAAGTACACAAACACGTGAAACGGAAAGAGTCTTTCCGATCACATAACAATGAAAGGAAATTAGGTAGATGAGAATCTCCAAGAAAGTCATTGCGTTGGGAATCGCCTCTATGGCGATTATCTCGGCGTGTGGTGGTTCTGATGATGGAACTGCTACGGAAGAGACGACCTCAGAGGCCGTCACGGAAGAAGTGACCTGTGAAACCGTTGACAAGGTGTCAGTTGTTCTGCAGTGGGTCACACAGTCGCAGTTTGCGGGCTACTACGCCGCCAAGGACCAAGGGTTCTGGGAGGATGAGTGCCTCGACGTGACCATTCAAGAGGGCGGCGTGAACGTCGTTCCACAGCAGGTACTTGCCTCGGGAGCGACGGAATTTGCCGTTACTCACGCGATCAAGACCATGGCTGCGAATGAGGAAGGTGCGGGTCTCGTCAACATCGCTCAGATCATGGAGCGTGGTGGCTATCTGCAGGTTTCGTGGGCCGACTCGGGAATCAAGTCGCTTGCCGATTTGAAGGGCAAGAACGTCGGTAGCTGGGGTTATGGCAACGAACTAATTCTCTACGCGGGAATGCGTTTGGCCGGTGTGGAACCCGAGAAGGATGCCACGATCGTGCAGCAGCCGTTCGACATGAGCCTGTTGCTCAACCGTGAGATCGATGCCGCACAGGCAAAGATCTACAACGAGTACGCACAGTTGCTCGAACAGGTCAATCCAGAAACTGGCGAGCTCTACCAGCCTTCGGACTTCACCTACGTTGACTTCAACAAGGAAGGTCTGATCGATCTCGAAGACGGTATCTATGCCCGTGACGAGTGGCTGCAGGATGAGGCCAACCAAGACATCGCCGTCCGTTTCATCAAGGGCGCGATCAAGGGTTGGGCATTCTGTCGAGACAGCTTCGATGCATGCGTCGATGTCGTCCTCTCGAATGGTCCGACGTTGGGTAAGAGCCACATGCAGTGGCAGCTCAACGAGATCAACAAGATGATCTGGCCGTCGACCAACGGCATCGGCGTTCTCGATGAAGCCGCTTGGGCAGCTTCTGCTGACCTTGGAGTT
This sequence comes from uncultured Acidimicrobium sp., assembly GCA_964654335.1. Taxonomy (GTDB): domain Bacteria; phylum Actinomycetota; class Acidimicrobiia; order Acidimicrobiales; family Ilumatobacteraceae; genus UBA3006. Next base: position 8,854 of record CAZZJH010000038.1, on the reverse strand, counting down.
GCAGGTGGAGTCTTGAAGGCCCTGCCGACCGGTACCCCGTACCGACTCGACTTGGCACAGAAAGCAATCGCCGCATTGGAGGGCTCGGTGGACATGATGGGCGAGTCATTCGCTCCTCAAACTGTGACCCTCAACGAGGGTGGCAAGTAACCACCAAGAAGGTTTGAGCGGGCGGGGTGTCCTCAGCGACACCCCGCCCTCTCCCCTTGACTTGAACCCCTCACGAAGATGAACGAAGAACCAAAGGCGAGCGGCCTCGTAGCAAAGACCATCGCGGTGTTGAGAGTTGTTGCGGCTAGCAATTCAATTGGATTGAGTGCAGTCGCAAGAGCAGTCGGCATCTCCAAAGCAACTACTCTGCGGATCCTGGCGGAACTGTGTGCCCAGGGTGTCGTTCGTCAAGATGAGCGAAAGAATTATCGGATTGGTTTTGCGATCATCGGGTTGATGCCGGCCCAGGTCAATCAGACTGAATTGCGCAGGGCGATTTCCGCTGAACTTCGCGACCTAGCCCAACGCACGGACGAAACGGTCGGTTTGGATGTGCTCGTTGGGGATGAGGTCGTGGTAATCGCTCAAGAAGTGGGTTCTCAGTTGATCGCACAGGCACCAAAGCCCGTGCCACGAAACCTGCCTACTTGGTGCACTTCGACGGGCAAGGTGCTCCTTGCTGGTCTCGCCGACAATGAGGTGAAAACGAGACATGTCAAGGCTGTCGAGAGTTTCAAGACGGCCTCCGGTGGGAATGACCTGTTGATGGAACTTGAGAGAATTCGCGCCAAAGGTTTTGGCATCGCACGTAACGAACTCAGTGAGGGTGCAGCAGCGATAGCCGTGCCAGTGATCGTGGAGGATGCGACAGAAGCAGCGGTCTGGCTGGGTGGGCCGACCGATCGTCTCTTTTCGATGCCCACGTCGATTCATCAAGCTTCACTCGAACATGCGGCAGAATCCATCGCTCGAATCATCAAGGCTTATCGCACATCCCAAGTTGTAGAAGGAGATTTGATCAATGTCATCTGACAGTTCGACGTCGTTTGTTGTTTCATGTATTCAAACCCATCCAATGATGATGGATGTCGAGGGGAACGTTGCTCGACAAAAGCCCATGATTGAAGAAGCGATTAACAAAGGCGCGAAACTCATCGTGTTGCCAGAGTGTTCGACGACTGGCTGGGTTTTCGTGGATGCCGCCGAGGCCCGCTCGGTTGCTGAGGCGGTTCCTGGTGGACCAACCTGCAACGTCTGGCAGGAATACTGCACCAAGAACGACGTGCACATAGTTGCCGGCATTGTTGAGGTCGACGGAGAAAATGTCTACAACACGGCGGTGTTGTTGGGGCCCAAAGGATTCATCGGCAAATTCCGCAAGATGCATTTGTGGGCGGTCGAAAAGAATTTCTACACGCCGGGCGATCTCGGCCTTCCAGTGTTCGACACTCCGCTCGGCAGGATCGGCATGCACATCTGTTATGACGGGTGGTTCAACGAGTCGTATCGACTTCTTGCCCTGGCCAAAGCCGACATTCTGTGCGTACCAGCGAACTGGGTTCCGGTCCCTACCCAAAAGTCGGAACTCCCGGTAATGGCAAATCTCTTGTGCATGACCAACGCGCACACCAATCTCGTCTACATCGCTGCGGCGAGCAGGGTAGGAGAAGAGCGCGGTCAACCATTCATCGGGCGATCGATCGTGGTCGACCATGCTGGTTGGCCGCTCGCGGGACCCGCCAGTGGCGAACGCGAAGAGATCATCTACGCCACGGTCGATCCAATCGGTTCCCGTCCGGAGCGAGAAGGCAACCCCTTCAATCAGCCACTCGGTGATCGGCGGACCGATGCATATGATGTGGTGACGCATTCTTGAACTCGGGCTGCGTGGTTCATCTAATGAACCATTGGTTTGGTAGCTGAAACATCACATACACTTTTTAGGTCTAGGGAGGCCACTATGTCCGGTTTGCGAGTGCGCAAGATCATTGAACGACTCGATCAGACGCTCTTGGAATACGACACGACGGTCGATCCGGTCCATCGGGTCTCGATCGTCGCTGCAGTGATCAAGAATCCATTTCCCCTGCATTATGTGGCCGATGTGGTGACGATCGCCGACGAGCTCGCTCCACAAATTGGTGCACTCGTGGGACCACGTGCAGTCGAGCTCCTCGGGGCTCCGGTTGAGGCGTACGGCAAAGCGGCGCTCGTGGGAATCGCCGGAGAGATCGAACATGGTTCTGCGCTCATTCACAACCTTCTATTTGGAAACAAGTTTCGTGAGCCTGCCGGCGGAACGGAATTGTTGCCAGCTGTCGAAAAAGTTGGCGTCACTGGTGAACTGATGGACATTCCTCTGAAGCACAAATTGGATTCGAAGACCCGTTCGCATCATCAAACTTTCACATTTCGGATCGAAGATGCTCCGCGACCGGATGAGATCGTGATTGCTTGTGCGGCATCGAATCGGGGGCGACCGCTCTCTCGTTTGGCAACTTTCGGCTCTGAAGTGAAGTAGATCGAGATGTCGACGGATTTCTTCACCGAGTTGTCAGCGGATCAAGTTGCCGAGGCGCATCGGCGACACAACATCACCTCATGGTCTGCCCAAAGTGGACCGATGCCGATGGTGGTAACTGGTGGAGCAGGTTGTTGGTTTTGGGACAGCAACGGCAAGAAGTATCTCGATTTTCAATCTCAGCTTGTGAACCTGAATCTCGGTCACCAGCACCCCGCAATCGTTGAAGCGATCAAGAAACAAGCAGACAGTCTTTGCTACATCGGGCCGTCCATGGCCAATGACGCTCGCAGTGAACTTGCCCTAGAAATTTCCAAGGTGACACCGGGCGATCTGAACAAAACGTTCTTCACGACGGGTGGGGCGGCGGCTATCGAGAATGCCGTGAGACTGGCAAGACACATCACCGGACGCCAGAAGGTGCTTGCTCGGTACCGCTCGTATCACGGAGCAACGGCCACGGCTCTTACGATTTCAGGTGATCCGAGGCGCTGGTTTGCGGAGCCTGCGGCGCCTGGAATCGTGCGAATCCAGGATCCCTACTGCTACAGGTGTCCATTTGGTCATACCTCGAGCTGTGGCGTATGCCAGGGCAGCCCGCATCTCGAAGAAATCCTTCAATTCGAAAATCCGAAGTCGGTCGCTGCGGTCATCGTTGAGCCGATCACGGGGACGAACGGAATTCTCGTTCCACCAGACGGTTATCTCGAAGGGTTGCGCGAGACGTGCGACAAGTATGGAATCGTCTTGATCTTCGACGAGGTGATGTCCGGGTTCGGTCGTTCGGGCGAGTGGTTTGCTTGTGACCATTGGGGCGTGACACCCGACATTCTCTGCGTCGCCAAGGGCCTCAACTCTGGTTACGTGCCGCTTGGCGCGATGATCGTCAGCGACAAATATGAAAAATGGTTGTCGGAAAACGTTTTTCCGGGTGGACTGACCTACAGCGGGCATCCATTGGCTTGCGCTTCTGGCGTCGCATCATTGAAGGCGTATCACGAAGAAAAGGTGATCGACAATGCCCGCGCTATGGGTGCCTACTTGATGGAGCGGTTGTCGGAAATGAAGGGCAGGCATCCGTCGATTGGCGACGTTCGTGGAAAGGGTCTCTTCATCGGAGTCGAATTGGTGAAGAATCGAGACTCGAGAGAGCCGTTCGTGCCGTTCAATGCCAAGGGAGAGGCGAACAAACCGATGAGTTCGTTGCTCTCGGCTGCGATGGCGAAGGGCCTCTATCTCTCGTCCTTCTCCAACATCATTCGACTTACGCCTCCACTCATCGTCAACCGCGACGAAATCGACTTTGCTTGCGGAATCTTGGATGAGCTGTTTACCGCTGCGGATTCAAGCCTCTAGGAATCAATGAGTAAGCGCACGATCGTCGAGGGAGGAGTGATCGTCACTTCTTCCCAGGAGTACCAAGCCGATTTGGCAATCGAAGAAGGTGTAATCGTCGAAATTGCGAGTGCAGGTACCCTCGCCGGGGACGAGGTGGTCGATGCCTCGGGCTGCTTCGTCATGCCGGGCGGCATCGATACGCACACCCATTTTGAGAATCCATCTCTGGCTTTTACGACGAAATCAATCGACGACTTTCGTCACGGAACGGAGACCGCTGCAATTGGTGGTACGACCACGGTGATCGACTTCGTAAAAGTTGAGCCGGAATCGACGATTACCGAATCCTTCGAACGGCGCCGAGAGTTGGCTTCGTCCAAATGCATCATCGACTTTGCTTTGCACCCGGTCGTGCCAATTTCAGCGGCAGAAACAGGCGCAATAGACGAACTGGTCAAGATCACTGAACGCCACGGGACGATGAGTTGGAAGTTCTTCATGGCTTATCCGGGCGCGTTGATGGTGGACGACAAGACTTTGATTGAGGGAATGCGAGCGGCGGGAAAATTGGGAGTATTGCCGATCGTTCATGCTGAGAACGGACACATAGTTGAGGATGCGACCAACGAGTTGCTGTCGACGGGGCGAACCGCGGAGCATCATCATCATGACGCTCATCCTCATGTGGCGGAGGCTGAAGCCGTGTTTCGGGCTATCTCGATTGCCGAGTACGCGGGATCGTCGGTCTTTGTGGTCCATGTTTCAAGTGCTCGGGCAGCGCAAGAGTTAGCCCGGGCAAAACGCAAAGAACGACGGGTTTATGGCGAGACATGCCCTCAATATTTGTTGACGAGCCTCGAGGATTATCAGGGCACTGGATTCAAGGCAGCCGCCTACGTCTGTTCACCACCTATTCGCGAACAGGCGAACCAATTCGAACTGTGGCGGGCGCTGTCCACTGGAGTGCTCGACACTGTGGCAACTGACCATGCACCATTTTCGATGTGCGAGGAAGCTTGCCTGCCTCCTCAGAAATCCAATGGCAAGGGGTACTTCCCCAAAGTCCCAAACGGGGTGCCGGGGGTGGAGGAGCGCTTGATGGTGCTCTGGGAGTCGGGCGTGGTGAGCGGAAGAATCTCGCGACAGAAGTTCGTTGACCTGGTGTCCACTAGACCTGCAAAGTTGTTTTCTCTTTTCCCGCGGAAAGGGGATATCTCGATTGGTGCGGACGCAGATCTCGTTATTTGGGATCCGAACCGCCCGCGAACATTGAATGACGAGACGATCCACAGCAAAGCGGGCTACACCATCTACGAGGGACAGACGGTCTCGGCGAGCCCGCGATTCGTGTTGTCACGTGGGAAAACACTCCTTTCTCCCCATGGCTATTACTTCGAGAACGCAAAAGGTTCATACCTCGATCGACGGCTCATGCCCCGTTTCAACTGATGGGAATCAGAAAATGAAATTTCCGCTGGGAGTGCACGTTGGCGAGCGACTGTCGATTCAGCAGACGATCTGGCAGGCTCAACTTGCCGATGACGCCGGGTTTGAATGTGTTTGGGTTGCTGAGGGTCGATTGTCTCGGGATGGGATCGTCCCGATGGCCGTCATCGCCAATGAGACGAACAGGATCAAGATTGGATCGAGCGTCATCAACAACAAGAGCAGACTCGCGCCATTGACTGCGGTCACATTCAAGACGCTCGATGAGTTCGCACCTGGACGTATAAATCTTGGTATCGGGGCGTGGTGGGAGCCCCTGGCAACGAAACTGGGGGCACCCCTGAATAAGCCACTAAAGACGATGCGAGAGTACGTCACTGTTCTTCAAGCATTCTTCCGGAACGAACTGGTCGAATTTGAGGGAGAGTTCGTACAGGTTCGCGGTGCTCGTTTTGACAGCATGTATCGGGAAAACAAGCCCGTGAATATTCCCATCTACGTAGGGGCCGTAGGAATGAAGATGCTCCAATTATCGGGAGAACTCACCGACGGAGTGAGTCTGGATTTCTTGTTACCCCCTTCATACATGGTCGGTGCAATTCAGAGCATCAACCAGGGGATCGCCCTGAGAACAGACGGCAAGAAGGAAATCGATTTGACGATGATCGTGTCGTGCAGTGTCGACGATGACGATCCACGGCAGGCCATCGATGCCTGCAAGGCATTTCTCACGCTCTACTTGATGCAGCAGCCTCACATTGCTGAACATTGCGGTGTCGAGCCCGAATTGGTTGATCAGATCAAGAAGATTGCTGGTTGGCCGGCTACCCCCGACGATGTGAAGCGAGCGATGGTTCTGGTTTCCGATGAGCTGGTTCATCGAGTTACTGCGTGTGGCACCACCTCTCAGGTCATCGAAAAGTTGGAGGAATATCGCGATGCCGGAGTCAGGTGTCCCGTAGTTTCAACCCTTGGAGACAAGGAAAAGACGCTCAGTTCGATCGTGAAGGCGGTGAGGTGAACATGAAGGTCGCGGCAATTCAGGTACGGGCAACGGATTCACGGGACAAAAACCTTGAGGAGTGCGGGAAATTGCTGGAAAGTGCTCTCGCAGATGGAGCACAACTCGTGGTGATGCCCGAGATCTTTTCTGCGCCCTTCGTGACAGGTGAAACCAATCTCGATTACTGGCAGTGGAGTGAGCCCGTACTCGGGCCGACCAATCAGATGATCATTTCGCTTTCAAAAAAACATGGAGCAACGGTCATTTCCTCGATTTTCGAACAAAGCGAAGTGCCAGGCATCGCCTATAACACTGCGGTGACGTTCTCCTCGGGAGAGATGGTCAGCATCTACCGGAAGTCACACCTTCCGTTCTCCAATGCATTTCCGGAGAAGTTCTATTTCCGACCCGGAAGCGAAGCACCTCACGTCGATCGAATTGGTGATCTCGCGGTGGGGACGATCATTTGTTACGAGCGGCATTTTCCCGAATTAGGTCGCGTTGTGGCACTCGGTGGTGCAAATGTCCTCGCAATCCCCGTGGCGTGCGCGAGTGCGCCAACACGAGAAGTTTTTCAGATTGAGCTTCGAGCTCAAGCAATTTTCAACGAATTGTTTGTGGTGTGCGCCAATCGTGTCGGAACTGAATCTGGCAAGACGTACTACGGAACAAGTGCGGTGTATGGACCTGATGGTTCAATCAGAGCTCAGGGATCTGAGTCTTCGCCCGAAGTGGTGATGGCAGAGATCGACCTTGAAGAAGTAGATGCTCGTCGCCGCGTGCTTCCTTTTTTCCGTGATCGACGACCAGAGCTCTACCGAGATCTTTCGCAATAGACCTCCAGGCTTGTCACCGACTTCATTGGTAGGGTCAAGGCGCAAGTGGATGACTCTTCAGCAAACCCCCGAGTGAGTGTGCCAACGGGATTCGCCGACCTCGGAGTGCCGCAAAAGATCGACGAAGGGCTTGCCGCTGCTGGATTTGCAGGCCCGTTCGCCATCCAGAAGGAAGCCATCCCAGTTGCGTTGACGGGCGATGACGTGTGTGGTCGAGCGCGCACCGGCTCTGGCAAGACACTGGCCTTCGGCATTCCGATGATGGCTCGAATCGACGCGCCAGCAGCCGTGATGAAGCCGCACGGGCTCGTGCTCGTGCCCACTCGCGAGCTCGCGCTGCAGGTTTCAGAGGTGCTCGGCCCGATCGGCGATCACTGCGGCGTCAAGGTGCTGGCCGTCTACGGCGGAGCAGATCGCGACAAGCAGGTGAAGCAACTCGCCAAGGGTGCGGAGATCGTGGTGGCCACGCCGTTGCGGTTGATCGATTTGATGAAGGCAGGCGAGTGCGACTTGAGCGCCATTCAAGTAGTGGCGATCGACGAAGCCGACCGGATGGCCGACGAAGGTTTCATGCCACAAGTCGAGTGGATCCTTCGCCACGTGACGGCTGAACACCAAACGATGCTCTTCTCCGCGACGCTCGATGGTCAAGTAGCCACGCTCGTCAAGCGTTACATGAAGTCACCGAAGGAAATTTCGATCGATTCACCGACGGACACGGTGGGCACGATGCGACACCTGTTCCTCGCGGTTCACCACATGGACAAGGATCGCGTGATCAGCTCGATCGCCAAAACGGCTGGTCAGACGGTCGTGTTCTGCGACACCAAACGATCGTGCGACAAAGTTGCAGAAGGCCTGCAAAAACTCGGTGCCAACGCCTCTGCATTGCACGGCGACATGCCACAAAGTGCTCGTGAGCGCGCGCTGTCGCGTTTCGAGAAGAACGAATTGCGGATTCTCGTCGCGACCGACGTTGCGGCACGTGGTATCGACATCGACGATGTCGCAGCCGTGATCCACTATGTGCCGCCGCTCGACGTGAAGACGTACCTGCACCGCTCGGGCCGCACGGCTCGCGCGGGACGAGATGGGTGGGCGGTTACCCTCGCGGAATACAACCAGCACACCACGTGTCGGATCATCCAGCGAGGCTTGCGCCTCGACATTCAGGAGCCGATCGAGGTGTTCTCCAATGACCCACGACTGGCGGATCTGATGTCGTTCTTCGAAAAGAAGTAACTAGCGACTGGCGAGCCAGGAAGGCCGCGTCGACTCAAAAGCAGAAATCACATCAGCCTTCGACATCGTGATGCCGATGTCGTCGAGCCCCTGGATGAAGCGCTCCTGAGTGGCCGTATCCATCTCGAACCGCTCGACGATGCCCGTGCTGGGGATTTCTACTGACAGGCGGTGCATGTCGATCGTGATCTCGCACGTCGGGTCGCTTTCGATGGCATCCCAGATGCGCGAGACGACCGACTCGGAGAGAGTGACGGGAACGAGACCGTTCTTGGTGCAGTTGTTGCGGAAGATGTCGCTGAAGCTTGGTGCGATCACCGCGTCGAAACCGCCTTGTTGAATTGCCCACACCGCATGCTCACGTGAGGAGCCGACGCCGAAGCTCGGCCCGGCAACGAGGATCGACGCACCTGCGTAACGCTCGTCGTTGAGCACAAAATTGCGGTCGTCTCGCCACGTGGAGAAGAGACCCTTCTC
>CAZZJH010000037.1:0-13427 GCA_964654335.1 uncultured Acidimicrobium sp. | reverse complement strand
GACGGCGATGTCGCGAATCTTCGTTCCTGCCTCGAGCCCCATGTATTCGAGTGCTCGCGCGACCGTGTCGCGAGTAGTTGGGTCGCTGAAGTCGCCCGGCGCAGGGACTGCGCCATTGATGTCGGTGACTTGTGCGGGGTTGGTGCCCCACGTGACGTGCGGAGCAATTTCGGCGGCGTCGATGAAGACTTCTTTGTCCCACTTCGCGTCTTCGTCGCTGACGAGCGACTTCCAATCTGCGACGGCCGCCTCCCAGGCTGCACCACTTGGCGCGAACTCGCGTCCTTTCAGGTATTCGAACGTGGTGTCATCCGGCGCGATGAGGCCCGCCTTGGCGCCTGCCTCGATGGACATGTTGCAGATGGTCATGCGTCCTTCCATCGACAACGAACGAATGGCCGAGCCTCGGTATTCGATGACATGACCGATTCCGCCACCAGTGCCGATCTTGCCGATGATTGCGAGGATGATGTCCTTGGCGGTGACGCCAGGAGCAAGTTCACCGTCGACGGTGATGCTCATCCACTTCGGTCGCGACTGTGGAAGCGTCTGCGTAGCGAGCACGTGCTCCACTTCGCTGGTGCCGATCCCGAATGCGAGCGCACCGAAAGCACCGTGAGTGGCCGTATGGCTGTCGCCACACACGATCGTCATGCCGGGCAAAGTGCGCCCCTGCTCTGGTCCGATGACGTGGACGATGCCTTGGCGAGCGTTACCCATTGGATAGAGCGTGATGCCGAACTCCTCAGCGTTCTTGCGCATCACTTCGAGCTGCTTGGAAGAAATGGGATCGGCGACGGGCAGGTGAATATCGGCAGTCGGTACGTTGTGGTCTTCCGTGGCGATCGTCAGGTCGGGGCGGCGAACCGCTCGACCGTTGATGCGCAAGCCATCGAAGGCTTGCGGGCTCGTTACTTCGTGGACGAGGTGGAGATCTATGTAGAGGAGATCGGGCTCGTTGTTTCCGCGAGCCACCACATGGCGATCCCACACCTTTTGGGGGAGCGTGAGCGGGGAAGTCACGCCACTATTCAACCGCGTATTGGGCGGATTTCGGTGGCGCTGCTCCGTATTGATTCACACATCTCGGCAATGAACGAACCCGAAACACCTCTCACCCTCGCCGCCTGTGTGGAGCGCAGCCTGCACCTCTCCCTCGATGGTTTCGATGAACACCAAGCGCGGCTCTATGGAGTCTCGGTGGTCGATGAGGAGGCCGCCAAGTCCCAGGAGGATGGAGCACTTCGAATCACCTTCCTCGCCGAACACGGTGACGTGTACGCACTGCTCGAGGCACCCACATCGTCGGTGGTGCGCATGTTCGATGCCGCTGCGGTGCTCACGTCGGGTTGGGCTGCACCAATCAGCGAAGAAGGAAGCGATACGCCCCCGAGTCAACATCCCGAGCGTCGACGCGTCCGACTTGTCGTCGTGGTGTGCGACGGCGGAGTGGCTTCGGTACTGAGGTTTGCCGACACACCGGACGACGTCATCACGGATGCCGGTGCAGCACGCGGAAGTCTCGCCGATGCAGTGACACATCTGTGGTTCGATCCGCCAGTGCATGCCGTGCGCCGATAACTTGATTATGTGACTCACGGCGAGTTTGGCCCCGACTCAGCTTGGGCCGCCGAGGTGAAGCGGCTGGCCAAAGAGCATGATGCGGTGATCCTCGCGCACAACTACCAAGTCGGCGAGATTCAGGACATCGCTGATCACGTAGGCGACTCGCTCGCCTTGTCCCGAGTGGCGGCGAAAGCGGACGCGCAGACGATCATCTTTTGTGGTGTGCACTTCATGGCCGAGACGGCCAAGATTCTCAGTCCCGAAAAGACGGTGATCATTCCTGATGCAGCCGCAGGTTGTTCCCTTGCCGACACGATCAATGCCGAGCAGTTGGCAGCGTGGAAGGCGGAGCATCCAGGTGCGGTGGTGGTGAGTTACGTCAACACCACGGCGGCGGTTAAGGCGCTCACCGACATTTGTTGCACGTCTTCCAACGCCGTCGACGTGGTGAATTCGATTCCGCGCGACACTGAAGTCTTGTTCTGCCCCGATCAATTCCTCGGTGCACACGTGCAACGTGAGACGGGACGCGACAACATGCACATTTGGATGGGCGAGTGCCACGTGCACGCCGGTATCAATGGCGAGGAGTTGCGAGCGATGGTGGCGCGTGAACCGGATGCCGAGTTGTTCATTCATCCCGAGTGTGGTTGTGCCACTTCCGCCATGTACTTGGCTGAGACCGGTGTGGTGCCGAAGGAGCGCACCAAGATCCTCTCCACTTCAGGCATGGTGGCAGCAGCCGAGCAGACGAAGGCGAAGAAGGTGCTGGTGGCAACCGAGACGGGAATGTTGCATCAATTGAGCAAGGCCAATCCGCTCACGATCTTCGAACCCGTCAACCGAGCTGCGGTGTGCAAGTACATGAAGATGATCACCCCCGAGAAATTGTTGCGCTCGTTGCAGACCGGCCGCGATGTGGTGGATGTGCCTCGTGACATTGCAGACAAGGCGCGCTTGAGCGTCGAGCGAATGATCGCAATCGGTACGCCTTCGCGGACGAAGGAATAGGAACGTCCATGCGCGTACCCACCGCGCTCCTTGCCGACGAACCAACGTGGAGTCGGTCGGTTGACGTAGTGGTGTTGGGGTCTGGAGCCGCCGGCTTGGCTGCTGCGCTTGCGGCGCGGCCCGTGCGCAAAGTGTTGATCGTCACCAAGGACACGCTCGATGCGGGAAGCACCGCGTGGGCGCAAGGTGGGCTCGCTGCAGTCTTGGATCCGGGCGACACCTTTGCCGAGCACGTACGCGACACTTTGCAGGCAGGTGCGGGATTGTGCGACGAAGATGCCGTACGCCAGCTGGTGAATGATGCGCCCACCGCCGTGTCGTATCTCGAATCTCTCGGCGCGGCATTCGATCCAGGTGCGGATGGCTCCCATGCGCTCACCCGCGAAGGTGGTCACTCCCATTCACGCATCGTGCACTCCGGTGGCGACCGATCTGGTGCCGAGATTCAACGCACGCTCGACATCAATGCGGTGAATGCCGGCGTCGAAGTTCTTGATCACGCATTCGCCCTCGATCTGGTGATGGGACGAGGTGACAAACGACAGGTAGCAGGCGTACGAATTGCGTTGCTCGACTCGCATGGCGCAGTGAAGAGTGTCGGTGTAGTGCATGCCAGGGCAGTGGTGATTGCCACGGGCGGAGTTGGCCAGATCTTTGCCAGCACCAGCAATCCGCGCGCAGTGACGGGCGACGGACATGCGCTTGCCTTGCGGGCCGGCCTACGAGTTCGTGACATGGAGTTCGTGCAGTTCCATCCCACGGTGTTGTGGCAGGGCGTGAATGCGTTGGAACAGCAGACACTGATCAGTGAGGCGGTGCGCGGTGAAGGTGCACTGCTGCTCGATGCGGCAGGTGAACGAATCATGAAGGGCGTGCACCCGCAGGAGGACCTCGCACCAAGAGACGTCGTGGCGATAGCGATTCACGAGCGAATGGCTCGTGCAGTGAACGGCAATGATGACCACGTGTTTCTCGACGCGCGCCCCATCGGAGAGCGATTTCGTGAGCGTTTTCCTTTCATTACCGAGGCCTGTGCGCGCGCCGGTATCGACCCGACCAAAGACCTCATTCCGGTGTCGCCCGCAGCGCACTATTCGTGTGGCGGCATTCTCTCGAACATGGATGGCACTACCGAGGTGGAGGGGCTTTTCGCCGTGGGTGAAGTTGCTTACACGGGAGTGCACGGAGCCAATCGCCTCGCATCGAACTCACTCACCGAAAGCCTCGTCGTGGGAACGCGCGTTGGACGAAGTCTGGCCTGGCGGCTTCCACAATCGGTTTCGAGCAATGGAGCTGCAATCGGCGAGGCTGGCTTACTCGATGAAAGTTTGGCTGCTCAGGTTCGCCAGACGATGAGCCGACATGTCGGAGTGTTGCGCACTCCGGAAGGACTCACCCATGCGTGTGACACGTTGGCCACCATCGCCGAAAAAACTTCGCGTGACATCACCCCGACACGCGCGAGTTTCGAGGCCACCAACATCCTCACCACTGCCGTTGCCGTGGCGCATGCGGCGGCGGCACGAAAGGAGAGTCGAGGTTGTCACCGTCGCTCTGACGTAACTACGCCGGTGGATTCTTCCCTGACGCATCTCGACGTCTCTCTGGTGAACGGGGAGATTTCGATCGAAGAAGTGGCCCGATGAGAAACATCCTGTCGCCGAACACTGAACGGCAGCTCGAGGAGCGCGGACTCGTCGTCGACGAAGTGCGGCGCGTGGTGTCGCTGTCTCTCGACGAAGATCTCGCCAATGGGCCGGACATCACCACGGAGGCCACAGTGCCGGCCCTTCATCGCAGCCGTGCCCGATTCGTTGCTCGGCAGAGTGGCTGTCTCGCGGGCGTTCCCATTGCCGTGGCCGTTTTCGAGATGATCGGCGGCGCCGACACGCTCGCGGTGCAGGTGCACAAACGAGACGGCGATGAGGTACAAGGTGGCGACATCGTGCTGACGATCGACGGTCCGACCCGTGTACTACTTACGGGAGAGCGCACCGCGCTCAACCTGCTCGGGCATCTGAGTGGAGTGGCCTCGGCGACGTCGCAGTGGGTGAGTGCATTGCAAGGAACCGCTACGCGAGTCCGCGATACACGTAAGACGATCCCCGGCCTACGAGCGCTCCAGAAATATGCGGTGCGCTGCGGCGGAGGCGTCAACCATCGCATGTCGTTGTCCGACGCTGCTCTCGTCAAGGACAATCACATCGTCGCTGCGGGCGGCGTGAGCGACGCGTTTCGCTTGGTGCGAGGCCGTGCCTCGGACATTGCTGTCGAGATCGAGGTTGACACTCTCGAGCAGATGCACGTGGCACTCGAGGCAGGTGCAGACCTCGTGCTGCTCGACAACATGTCCACTGGTGACATGAGTGAAGCGGTGCGCATCGCGCAGCAACATCGTGATTCAACGGGCAGGGAAGTCTTGCTCGAAGCGAGCGGTGGGCTGACACTCGAACGCGCGGCCGAGGTGGGTGCCACGGGCGTTCACTTCGTTTCGGTGGGTGCGCTCACCCACTCGGTGACCGTTCTCGACATCGGCCTCGACTTGGAGGAGCTGGTCTAAGCGACGAGCGAACGTTGGTGCACTTCGAGGCACGCGTTGACCAACACAGGGACGTACGTTTCCTGCGCGGCATAAATGGCATTGTGGCCCGCGTCAACATGGTGAACGCTGGCGTGTTTGATCGCCTCCACCAGTCGCTGCTGGCGCTCGACTGGTACCACCGTGTCCTGCAAGGTGAGGATGATCGAGGTGGGGACGTCGAGAGCGCCGAGCCACTCGAGTGAGTTGAAACTGCCAAGTGTGCTGACCGCCTCGATGATGTGTCGCCAGTCGTGCGACGACATTTGTGCGATCGCCCACTGTTCGAGTTCCTCGCCACGGCGCTGGAGGTACAACTGCTCCGTCAGCCAGTCGCGTGTTTGAGCGGGGGTGAGGCGAACGAGAGCGGCGAGACCGGTGAGACCGAGGAAACCGAGACGTTCCTCGCGTGACGAGGTGAAGTGCGCAGCCGTCGAACAGAGTACGAGACCTCGCACTCGCGTTTCGTGCCGCTTCCAAACCAGTTGAGCGATGGTGCCGCCCATCGAGTAGCCAACCGGGATGAAGTTGTTGATGCCGAGTACATCGGCGAGTGCGGCCACGTCATCGGCGCAGTCCTCGAGGCGAAATGAGCTCTTCGAGCGGATTCCTCTGCCGTGTCCGCGGTGATCGAGGGCCACCACTCGAAAGTGTTTGCCGAGCGCTTCGAATGCGGTGAACCAGTTGAGATCTGCCGTTGCCGTCCAGCCATGCAACAACATCAGGGTCGGCGCGTTCGCGGGTCCCTGTACTTCACGAACGAACGTCTGCCCACGACCAGGAATGTCGATGAGGCGGCCTGCGGGGAGCTGCATCGTTTAGTGGTGTGCCACTGCCGTGAGCACGCGCACCTTCAGATTTGCCTTGGTCGGCGTTTCGTACGTGATGGTGGCACCGGCCTTGGCTCCCATCAGTGCGGCGCCGAGAGGCGAAGAGGGGCTCATCACGCTGACGTTTTCTGCTGCAGGTTTTTCTTCGACATGGCCAATCAGGTAGTGCTCGGCCATGTCCTCGCTATCGCCGTCATAGAGGATCGTGACGACGGAGCCGAGACCGACTACTCCGTCGGCAGCGGGTGGCACGATTTCCGCATCGTCGAGAATCGACTCGACCTGGCGGATCCGACCCTCCATGTGGCCCTGCTCATCTTTGGCGGCGTGGTAATCGCCGTTTTCCTTGAGGTCCCCGAGGAGCCGCGCCCGTTCGATCTTGTCGGCCACCTCGATTCGCCCTCGGGTGGTGAGGTCGTGTAACTCGGCCTTGAGGCGATCATGTGCCGCCTGAGAGAGGAGGTGTTTGGCCATGATCCAAAGGCTATCCGAGGGGTTTTCTCCGTACGATAAAGAGCCATGTCGAAGGGAACTCATCGCGTTGCAGTGATTGGTGGCGATGGCATTGGGCCAGAAGTCACCACAGAAGCGTTGAAGGTGATCGCTGCAGCCGGCATCTCACTCGACACCACGTCATTCGATCTCGGCGGTGCGCGTTACTTGCGCGACGGTGAAATTCTCTCCGACGCGACGCTCAACGAATTGCGCGGGCACGACGCGATCCTGCTCGGTGCAGTCGGTACGCCGGACGTTCCTCCCGGTGTGATCGAACGCGGACTCCTGCTCAAGATGCGTTTTGAGCTCGACCTCTACATCAATCAACGTCCGTTCAAAGGCACTGCGCCTGGGCACGCTGCTCCGCACGATTTCGTTGTGGTTCGGGAGAATACCGAGGGCCCCTATGTGGGGGAGGGTGGCGTGTTGCGCAAGGGAACGCCACACGAGGTGGCCACTCAGGGAAGCGTGAACACAGCACGAGGGGTGGAGCGCTGCGTTCGGTATGCGTTTGAACTTGCTGCATCACGTCAGCGCAAGCATTTGACGCTCGTGCACAAGACGAACGTGTTGACTTTTGCGGGAGACCTCTGGCAGCGCACGTTCAATCAAGTTGCCAAGGACTTTCCTCAGGTGGCAACCGCATACAACCATGTCGATGCCGCGTGCATCTACTTCGTTCAAGACCCACATCGCTACGACGTGATCGTCACCGACAACTTGTTTGGTGACATCCTCACCGACCTCGGTGGAGCAGTCTCGGGTGGAATCGGAGTCGCGTCGTCGGCCAATCTGAACCCTGCACGAACCGGTCCATCGATGTTCGAACCTGTCCACGGCTCCGCTCCCGACATCGTCGGTACCGGCAAGGCCAATCCGGTCGCCGCGATTTTGTCTGCGGCCCACATGCTCGACTTCCTTGGGGAGTCCGCGGCTGCTTCCCGCCTGCGCTCTGCATGTGACGAGCCCGTGAGCGGTACCACTTCGCAGATCGGTGACGAGATCGCCAAGCGAGTGGCGAAGTAGCCGGCGATAGTTTGTAACGACACAGGGGAGTAGCGATGCCAATCACGACCACGCCGAAAATTTGGATGAACGGAAAGCTCGTCGACTGGGACAAGGCCCAGGTTCACGTGCTCACCCACACGCTCCACTACGGCACTGGTGTATTTGAGGGAATTCGCGCCTACGAGACGGCTAACGGGCCGGCGATCTTCCGCCTCACCGATCACATCAAGCGTCTCTACAACTCGGCGCACATCCTCGGCATGGAGATGCCGTACAGCGTCGAAGAGATCGTGCAAGCAACCAAAGACACGGTGCTCTCCACCGGTTTGCCCTCGTGTTATGTGCGACCGATCGCGTATTACGGATATGGAGAGATGGGGTTGAACACCCTCCCATGCAAGGTGGACATCGCCATCGCCTGTTGGCCGTGGGGTGCATACCTTGGTGACGACGCCGTGGAAAAGGGTGTACGGATGAAAATCTCGTCCTGGACGCGCCACGACCACAACACCATGCCTCCTGCAGCGAAGACGGTGGGCAACTACGTGAACTCGTCGCTCGCCAAGGTGGAGGCACTGAAAGCGGGATACGACGAAGCGATCATGCTCGCACCAAACGGACTCGTCGCCGAGTGCACGGGAGAGAACATCTTCTGCGTGCGCAACGGGGTCATCCTCACTCCGCCACTCTCGGCTGGCGCTCTCGAAGGCATCACCCAAAACAGCGTGATGCGGATCGCTCGTGATCACGGCTTCGACATCCGCGTCGACAACATTGCGCGCAGCGATCTGTACGTTGCCGAGGAGATCTTCGTCTGTGGCACGGCCGCAGAAGTTGGTTCGGTGAGCTCGGTGGATGAGCGCAAGGTGCCATGTCCCGGCCCGATGACCCGTGCCATTGCGTCCACCTACTCCAAGGCAGTGCGGGGCCAGGATCCGCGCTACGCCGAGTGGTGTGAACTCGCCAAAGGCTGATCCGTCGATTTAGCCCCAAAACGCACAGGCCGGCCAGTTACTGGCGCTCGGCAAACCCTTGGTGGGGTGGGCCAAGGGCCTTTCCACACAGGTAGGTCAGTTATCCCCAGGGTTTTTCCACGGTTTATCCACAGATTGGCGGCTCAGGGGTTGTTGGGGGCTGATTTGAGCGCAAGACTTGGAGCGATGTTTGGAACGGCTTTCATCGCGACCGAGATCATCATTATTTCGTAGGCGTGCGTCCGCATGGACGTACGCCGAAGCCGCCCAAACGGGCGGCTTTTTTGTTCCCCAAAAAAAGGACCAGCAATGGCAACACAACAGGCAACCCAACTGGTGGAGGTGTTCGACACCACGTTGCGTGACGGCATGCAGGTGGAAGGCGTATCGGCAACGGTGGAGGACAAGTTGCGTATTGCCGAGCAGCTCGACCTTCTCGGTGTTCATTTCATCGAAGGCGGCTGGCCAGGTGCCAATCCAAAGGATGTCGAGTTCTTCGCTCGCGCCAAGCGCGAACTGAAGTTGTCCGCTTCCACGCTCGTTGCCTTCGGGTCGACTCGTCGTCCTGCGGGCAAAGTCGATGAAGACGTCACGCTCCGCAATCTCATCGAAGCCGAAACGTCTGCGGTGTGCATCGTGGCGAAGTCGTGGGATTACCACGTAGAACAAGCCTTGCAGACCACGCTCGAAGAGGGCGTGGCGATGGTCGCTGACTCGGTGAAGTTTCTCGGCTCGCACGATCGCCGAGTACTCGTCGATCTCGAGCACTTCTTCGATGGGTACAAGAACAACCCCGAATTTGCATTGCGCGTGATCGAAGCTGCCGTGATCAACGGTGCCTCACATCTCGTGCTCTGCGATACGAACGGCGGTTCGTTGCCGCACGAAGTGCTCTCCATCGTTGCTGCAGTGCACAACCACGTAGGTAGTGATGCGATCATTGGAATTCACTGCCATGATGACACGGGTTGCGCCGTGGCCAATTCGCTCGCCGCAGTGGAGAGCGGGGCTCGTCACGTGCAAGGAACTCTCAACGGTCTTGGCGAGCGCACTGGTAACACCAATCTCACGACGGTGATTCCGAACCTGCAGTTGAAGATGGGCTATCGCTGCTTGCCGGAAGGTCGTTTGGAGCGTCTGACCGCCGTGAGCAACCACGTTGCCGAGGTGTTGAATCGTCCACTCAATCCGCAAGCGCCTTACGTCGGCTCGTCGGCATTCGCCCACAAGGCAGGTCTCCACGTTTCGGCAATTGCTCGCGCGAAGGATGCATACGAGCACGTTTCTCCCGACTTGGTTGGAAATGGAACGCGCTTCCTCGTTTCGGAGATGGCGGGTAAGGCGACGATCACGATGAAAGCCAAGGAGTTGGGGTTGGCCATGGACGGCCCCGCGGTCAATCAAGTGATCGACGACCTGAAGCGCCTGGAGCACGAAGGCTTCCATTTCGAGGCAGCCGACGCCTCGCTCGAATTGCTGATGCGTCGTGCCACCGGCTGGAAGCAGCCATTCTTCGAGGTCGAGTCGATGCGCGTGATCACCGACGAGCATGCATCCGGCGAATTCACCACTGAAGCCACGGTGAAGGTATGGGTGGGTGAGAAGCGTGAAGTGAGTACGGCAGAGGGCAATGGTCCCGTGAACGCCATCGACAAGGCGTTGCGCGCCGCCCTCGTATCGCACCTACCTGCGCTCAAAAAAGTGCACCTGACCGACTACAAGGTGCGCATTCTCGATTCGGCCACGGCGACTGGCGCGGTAACTCGCGTGTTGTTGGACGCATCAAACGGTGGTCGTTCGTGGACGACGATCGGTGTGTCATCGAACATCATCGAGGCGTCGTGGCGAGCTCTCGAAGAGTCGCTCGTTTACGGACTTCTTCACGCCGAGTAGGGCAGAAGAAGTAGGCTCGCCAATCGGATGGCCGCGCCAAAACATACTCCCGTCGATCCGACGCATCAGCCGCGTTCTTACGAGTCGCCTCGTCATGTGCCGGATCGGTGGCGTCTCGGTCGTCCCGCTGAAATCGACGGACGTCAGCCCGTGGGTGATCGTCTCGGCGCGCAAGGACCTGATCAGGGTTATGCGCTCACGCTGGCCAACTTGTTGGCGAACGAGGTTCGACTCCAGGAAGGTGAACGTCTGGACGACGCGATTCGCGGATGTCTCGGCATTGCCCTTCGGCGTGCGTCGCGTTTCGGACGCGCTCCTGTCGTACATGACGTGCGATTCGCGTTCACGATCTGGGGCTGGTTCCTAGAGCAACCTCCGGCGGATCTCATCGTTCGTCGACGAAAGTTGTTCGCGGGTCTTGGCAACGTGCTGCACCATTACGCCGAGGCTCGCGACCTCGTGGACATGGTTCCCGAATCCACCTTCTTGCTCACTCCTGAGCAGGTGAAGGTGGCGATGCCCGGCAGTTGGCGGGCACTCACCGGCGCCTAGACGGCGAACTTCTCCAGGTCGGCCAGCTCGACGAATTCGAGCGTCCTGACGTGTGTGGATTGCAAGTTGACGTTCGGCGCCATTCCCGCTTCGAACGCCTCTTGCCAGCGTGCGGCGCATAGACACCACTTGTCTCCTGGTTTCAGACCGGGAAAGTTGTAGTGCGGCATCGGCGTGGAGAGGTCGTTACCCATTCGCTTGGAGAAATCCAGGAACTCTGCGGTCATCACCGCGCAGACGGTGTGAACACCGTGATCGTCTCCACCTGTCTCGCAACAACCGTTTCGGTAGAAGCCCGTCATGGGAGATGAGCAACACTCGCCCAGTGTTTCCCCGTACACGTTTACCTGATTCGCCACGACGGTGAAGGTAGTCGTTCGACGAGCGAAATCTCCAAGCGAGATAGCCTGATCCGAAATGTCTGCGCCTCGCTATCGATTTGCGCCGTCTCCCACTGGTTATTTCCATGTTGGCGGAGCGCGGACCGCTCTCTACAACTGGTTGCTGGCTGTGAAAAATGGCGGCACGTTCGTGTTGCGTATCGAAGACACTGACGAATCTCGCAACCAGCCTCAGTGGACACAGGGCATCATCGACGCTCTCGAATGGCTCGGCATTCATCGCAACGACAGTCACTTCGAAGGTCCTTTTTTCCAGTCGGCGAATGCTGCCGAACACGTGGCCGCCGCCACGCGTTTGTACGAACAAGGCAAGGCTTATTTCTGCGATCAGACATCCGAGCAGATCCAGGCCCGCGCCAAAGAGAAGGGCGTCACCGGTTACGACGGGTTTTCTCGCGACCGTGGGCTCGGCCCAGGCGAGGGGCGCGTGCTGCGTTTCCGAGTTCCCGAAGGCAAAACGGTCGTACACGACCTCGTGCGTGGAGCGGTGGAGTTCGACAACTCGACGATCGAAGATTTCGTGCTCTTGCGTGGAAACGGCACGCCGGTGTTCCTCATCGCCAACGTCGTCGACGACGTGCTGATGAAGATCACCAACGTGATTCGAGCAGAAGAGCACTTGCCCAATGCACCCAAACAGCAGATGCTCTTCGAGGCACTCGGAGAGCAGGTTCCCATCTGGGCACACGTTCCCGTGTTGGTCAACGAACAACGCAAGAAGCTTTCCAAGCGACGGGACAAGGTTGCCGTCGAGCAATACCGCGAAGAAGGAATCCTCGCTTCAGCGATGGTCAACTATTTGATGACACTCGGCTGGGCTCCGACTGGAGACACGGAAATCGTCCCGTGGGAGACGATCACGGAGCAATTCCGGCTCGAAGACGTCAACCATTCGCCGGCATTCTTCGACGTGAAGAAGTTGCTCGCTTTCAACGGTGAGTACATCCGGATGATGCCCCTCGACGAGTTCATCAGTGCTGCGGAGGATGTCTTCTCGAGCTCGGCTCCTTGGTCGCCGGAGAAGTATCGACCTGAGACGTTCCGTTCGATGGCTCCGCTCGTCCAAACACGTGTCGCGCTCGTGCCGGAGGCGATTCCGATGGTCGACTTCCTCTTCCTCGAAGAACCACCAATCGATGACGATGCGTTCACCAAGTCGTTTGCTCCCGACTGGGCCGTTCCCGCTCTACGAGAAATTGCAGACGAGTTCGGAACTTGTGAATTCACCGCGGAGTCGTTGAAGTCGGCGACCGAGCGTGTGGGGGAGAAGCATCAGGTGAAGCTCGGCAAGTTGCAGGCACCGTTGCGCGTGGCGATCACGGGCCGCACGGTTGGCCCACCTCTGTTCGAGCCGATTGAGTTGCTCGGTAGAGAAGAGACATTGCGTCGAATTCATTCGGCCATCACTCGCGCCTCGTGACCTTGCGTGCGCTCATCCGATCCTTCGCGGTCCTTGCAGCACTCTTGTGCGTCTACGTGGCCAATTGTGTGGGTCAAGTGTGGTTGACGGGTCGTACCGATCAATCCCGACCGGTTGAGGCCATCGTCGTCATGGGCGTGGCGCAGTACGACGGCCGACCGTCCCCCCAATTGCAGGCGCGGCTCGATCACGTCATCACCTTGTGGAACGCAGGGACTGCGCCACTCGTGGTGACGACCGGTGGGAATCAGCCAGGCGATCGATTCACCGAGGCCGAGGCATCGCAGCGTTATCTCGTGGAGGCAGGAGTGCCGGAATTGGCGATCATTCTCGAAGATCGCGGCTCCTCGACACTGGATTCGCTGCAGCGTGTGCATGACATCCTCGCCGTTCAAGAAATCAAAGAGATTCTCATCGTCACCGACGCCTATCACGCGGCAAGATCGCAAATGGTTGCTCGAGATCTTGGATTGATCGCCCATGTGTCGGCGACGCCCACCTCGGTGGTGACTGGTTCTGAAAGTGTTCGCCGACACGTCGAAGAGGGGCTCGGTATTGCACTCGCCAACTTCTTTGGTTTCGAGGCATTGGAGCGTCTCACCAACTAGGCGTGTTGCCTCGCAAAGTCGGTTGGTATCCTCAAGCCGTCACTCTGGGGAGTGGTGTAACTGGCAACACAGCAGATTCTGGTTCTGTTAT
>CAZZJH010000036.1:2963-14005 GCA_964654335.1 uncultured Acidimicrobium sp. | reverse complement strand
AGTGACGCCAACGTGGTTGGAGGAACTCACCAACCTGACGAACACCTGCATCCTCGTGTCGCCGCCGCAGTAACCGGGACGCACCGTCGAATCGCGTTCAGGAGCCGGTTCGGTGGGGTCGTCTTCGCCACGGCCATACGGAGATGGCAGCCAGTCGATGGCCGACAAGAAACAGAAGTAGTCGAATCCAAGTGATTCGCGAAGCGTGATCATGCTCGACCGCCATGCGTCCGTGCGGATTCGCATCCAGATGTCGTCGCCGGGTTTGACCATCGAGTCGACAACGGCCTCGCCAAGAGCTCCGCGGACTTCTGCGGCGATTGTTTCACGCAACGTGTCGGTCACCGTTGGTGTTGATGCTTCAGCTTGCGACAACTGGCTCACCTCGCCGTTCGGCCTCTGCGGATGCTTGAAGAGAACGTGTGCCCTCGCCGCGCCAGCGCGCTCCCATGTCTTCGTTCTTGATCCGCTGTTGCAGCAGCACTATTCCCTCGAGAAGCGCCTCTGGGCGAGGTGGACATCCTGGTACGTATACGTCGACCGGAATGATCTGGTCCACGCCCTTGGTGACGGAGTAACTATCCCAATACGGGCCGCCGCAATTTGCACAACTGCCCATCGAAATCACGTACTTCGGTTCGGGCATCTGCTCGTACAGACGCTTAATCGCAGGAGCCATCTTGTCGGTGACTGTTCCAGAGATGACGACGAGATCTGCTTGACGCGGGCTGGCCGGCAACGGAATCACGCCGAGGCGCATTACGTCGTAGCGCGGAGAACCGAACGCAGCGCCCATCTCGATTGCGCAACATGCAAGTCCCCACTGGTACACCCACATGCTGTACGAACGACCGAGGTTGAACAGCGATGTGAGCGGTTTGGGCAAGCGGCCACGATCTACGAGACCCATGTGATTACACCCACCTCAATACGCCCTTGCGCCACGCATACACGAGGCCAAGCAAGAGCACGAACACGAACACAGCCATCTCCACCAAACCAAAGGTGCCATACCGCTCCAATTGGGTGGCCCACGGAAAGATGAACACCGCTTCTACGTCGAAGATGACGAAGAGCAAAGCAAAGATGTAGTAGCGAACCTGGCTTTGTGACCAACCTTCTCCCGCTGGATCGACACCGCTCTCATAAGTGAGCAGCTTCTCTCTGCCGGGTTTGGAGGGACGCAACAGCGACGCGATCCACAACAGGAGACCCGCAATGAGAACGGCCGCCAAACCAAACCAAACCACGGTGAGGAACGACCGGAGGAAGTCAGACATCGGGTGAAAAACTACTACTTGGGCGGTCTGCCGACCGAACCTCGCCTTGTGAACTAGTTACCGACTCGAGCGTTCTTTGGCAGGGGTGCAGAGGCCACGGACGAGAGAAACCAATCCACCAACTGATGGGCCGCCCCTTCTGATCTCGTCACCTCATGTCGAGTTGCTTCCAACAAACCAGCGGGAGTCAGGTCGTTCGCCACCAGGTCGAGCACACCGTCTCCGGACATCCACGATGTGACGATTGCCTCATTCGCCTCGGGATGGAACTGCGTACCCAAACTTCGCCGCGAGATAAAGGCTTGTGGGCCGACGTCGGTGAGCGCCAATGTGGTGGCGCTTACCGGCACCGAAAACACATCGTGATGCCACTGCATCCACCGTCCCCCCACCACCGCGTTTTCGGGCGTTGCCAACACGTCATGCCAACCAATTTCTGACTTCTTTGCTCGCGCTACATCGCCACCAAGCGTCTTTGCCAGCATCTGAGCGCCGAAGCAGATGCCGAAAATGGGCACACCCCGACGGTGAGCCTCCCCCATCAACGCCGATTCAGCGGCAACTTCGCGTTGCAACTGTTCCCAATACACCGACCACTCTGAACCGAGGTGAACCAACAAGTCGACGCCATCCAAAGACGGCCACTCGCCAGGATGTTCACGCGAGAGACGCATGAACGTGAAGTCGTGTTGCTCCAGGCGATCACCGATGAACCCTGCATCCGATTCACCTTGATTACAGATCAACAGCGACCGCACCTGAAGTACCGTATCGGGTGATGTCGAAAATCGACCAAGACGCGTTCTTGTTGGCGAGAGAGCGTGGTAGCGGAGTCGTGCTCCATACGCCGGTCGTGCCCTCCGTCTACTTGTCGGAGCTCTTTTCCTCGAAAATTGTTCTCAAGGCAGAAAATCTTCAACGCACCGGTGCGTTCAAGATCCGTGGAGGAATGAACAAACTCGCCGCTCTCGGTGATCGAGCGAAGCGTGGCGTCGTCGCAGGAAGTGCAGGAAATCATGCTCAGGGACTCGCGCTTGCTGCAGCA
Organism: uncultured Acidimicrobium sp.; assembly: GCA_964654335.1. GTDB lineage: Bacteria > Actinomycetota > Acidimicrobiia > Acidimicrobiales > Ilumatobacteraceae > UBA3006. The sequence goes on along the minus strand of CAZZJH010000036.1, from coordinate 11,680 downwards.
ACCTTTGGCATCAAGTGCGAAATCTTCGTGCCCAAAGGAGCCTCCCTCACCAAGATCGCCGCGTGTCGGCATTATGGCGCCACCGTCCTCGAAGGTGGAGAAAATGTGGAGGTCGCCGTGCAAAGCGCGATGGATCGAGCAAACGAAACGGGCATGGCTTTTTGTCATCCTTACGACGACGAAGACGTAGTCGCTGGTCAAGGCACTCTCGGACTTGAGTTGCTGGAAGACATCGACGATCTGAGCACCGTGATCGTTCCGCTCGGTGGCGGCGGGCTCCTTTCAGGTACCGCGATTGCCATCAAGCAGCAGCGACCATCGGTGAAAGTCATCGGCGTACAGATTGAGGGCTGTGATCCTTACGTCTCGGGGCAAATTCCTACTGAAGCAATCACGACGTTGGCGGATGGAATCGCAGTCAAGCAACCAGGAAAAGTCACCAAACCGTTGATCGATGCGTGGGTAGACGATGTGGTCTCAGTCGAAGAGAACCTTGTTGCTGACGCAATGGTCATGTTGATGGAAAGGTCAAAGCTCTTCGTCGAGGGAGGCGGAGCCGTTGGCCTCTCGGCTCTCATGGCCGACAAAGTCAATCTGAAATCCACGGGGGTTACTTGCCTTGTGCTCTCTGGGGGCAACGCCGACATCGGTCTCATACCCAATCTGATTCGACGACACGAAACGAAGGTCGACCGACGTCTCATTCTTGCCGCACGCCTCCCCGATCGACCGGGTGCACTCGTCGATTTGCTCAAAGTATGCGCAGATCTCAGCGCGAACATCATTGAGCTCCAACACGTTCGAGAAGGTATCGAGCTCCATGTCCGCGAGACCATGATTCGGTTGGTACTTGAAACACGGGGGGCCGACCATGCTGCTGAAATCAGGTCGGGATTGGAGAATCTTGGATATCTCAACGAGCATTCTTGACCTCCACCGTAAACAACTAGATTTTTTCTTCTCATGAAGAAAATCGGCATCATTCCCGTTCGCATGGCTGCATCGCGGTTTCCCGGCAAACCGCTCTACCCAATTTTGGGTAAGCCGATGGTCGAACATGTCCACGCTCGAGCCACCATGTATCAGGGTTGGGATTCACTCGTCGTGGCTACTTGCGACGACGAAATCCGACAGGCTTGCGAGGATCGCGGATACACCGTGATCATGACTGGCGATCACCACACACGTGCACTTGACCGCGTTGCTGAAGCCGCAACCAAACTGGTTGGTGGCATTTCTGACGATGACATCGTCGTCTGCGTCCAAGGTGACGAGCCGATGCTCGAACCCGAAATGATCGATGCGGTGATCAAGCCGATCACCGATCGACCTCACATCTCAGCGACCGTGTTGGCCATGGAAATCCACGATGAAGAGTTGTGGCACAACCCGAACATCGTGAAGTTGATTGCCAACGATCAAGATGAGGTGTTGTACACGTCGAGGGCACCTATCCCCTACGCGAAAGATGGGTTCTCTCCCGCGTTGGGTGCACTTCGTATTCACGGCATCTTCGCCTTCCGCTGGAAGCAACTACAGGAATTCACTCGCTTTCCAGAGACCCGACTCGAACAACTGGAGTCATGCGACAGCAATCGCATCCTCGACATGCCTTACAGCCAATACGTCGCCAAGTACCCGAACAGGCACTCGTTCTCAGTTGATTCACCAGAGGACGTGGCTCTTGTCGAGAAGTACATGCCAAATGACCCTCTCTGGGGCCGCTACTAAATCGACTCGACCTAGATCGAATCGACGAGGTCCAACAACACGTCGGGGAAGAATCCAACCACGAGCGTGACCGCCACTGAAGCGGCAATCACGAGTGAAGTTCCAAGCTGAGGCGTGCCGAACGATCGCTCACCCTCTTGCAGCCACATACTCACCATGATTCGTAGGTAGAGATAAGCGGCAATCACCGCTGCCACCATTGCCAAGACAGCGAGCACATAACTCTCGGATCCGACGGCCGACTGGATTACGCCGAATTTCGCCACGAATCCACTGGTGAGAGGCACACCGGCCTGTGCCAGCAAGAGTGTGGTAACACCGAGACCTAGTACAGGGTGGGCCTTGGCGAGTCCGCGTAAGTCGTCGAGAGTCGTTGCAGTATCACCAGTTCCGGCAACGGTGGAGATCGCGGCGAATGTTCCCACCACCAGCACGGCGTACACCGCCAAATAGGAAAGTGCTGCACTGACCCCGTCTTCGTTCGACGATGCCGCAACCACGCCAACCAAGATGAACCCTGCATGGCTGATCGAGGAATACGCGAGCATTCGCTTCACATCTTTCTGCACCACTGCCAATGCAGAACCAACGATCAGCGTCACGACCGACAGCACCCACAACACCGGGCGCCAATCATCGGCCCTCGATGACAACGCACCAGTGAACACTCGGATCATTGCCGCAAACGCCACCACCTTGCCCACCGAGGCCATCAACGCAGTCACGGGAGTCGGTGCACCTTGGTACACGTCGGGAGTCCAAGACTGAAAGGGAACCAACGAGACCTTGAAAGCAAACCCCACCAGCAGCAGCGCCACACCGGCAAGCAACATGGTGCTTCCATCAAGCGTGATCTCGCCAGCGAACGATTCGGCGATGGTCGTCAGTCGGGTGGAGCCTGAAGCTCCAAAAATCATTGCCACGCCATAGAGGAAAAACGCGGATGCAAATCCGCCAAGGATGAAGTACTTGAGACCCGCTTCACCGCTTGTCTCCCTCTTGCGATCGCTGGCGGTGAGCAAATAGAACGACAAGCTCATGATCTCGAGTCCCAGGAACATCACCACGAAGTCGTTTGCGGCGACCATCAAGATCCCGCCGATGATGCTCGTCAACATCAGCCCGTACATTTCGGGCGCGTCCTCATCGGAACGACCAAGGTGGTCGTTCAGCACCAATGTCACCAACAACAGCGCCACCAGCATTGTGATGGCGGCGAGGACACCAAACCGATCGACGACGAGCGCATCCCCCACCAAGTACCGAGCTGATTCAAGGTCATTCCACTTCAAGACCATCAAAACGAGCGCGGCACCGATGGTTGTCGCCGTCACCAAGGCGTAAAAGCCATGCGGCCACTTCGGCGTGAGGGCTCCACCCAACAGCAAAGCAAGCGCACCACCCAACAAGACGAGGAGCGGGCTGATCAAGTACCAGTCGATCGAAGGACCAACGAAATTCATTCCTGCTCGCCTTCTGCGTGATGATCATCACCCGATACGAAGTTGGTGCGCGTCTCGACATGAGTGACCAGGGCCTTCACGCTCGGCTCCACGCGGTCGAGCATCGGCTTCGGATAGATACCGGTGAATACGATCACCGCGACGAATGCGCTCAGTAGTAAGCCCTCACGAAGGTTGATCTCTGCGAAGTTCTTGTTGGCCTCGTCGGGCTCACCGTGGAACACCCGCTGGTATGCCCACAGCAAATACAGGGCAGCCAACACCACGCCGACAGTCGCGGCGACCACCCACCAGCGAGCGATACCAAAGGACCCGATCAAGATCAGGAACTCTCCGACGAAACCATTCAGGCCCGGGAGCCCAATCGAAGACAACATCACGACGGTGAAGAAACCCGCGAAAATCGGCGCGACCGACTGCAAACCTTTCAGTTCAGAAATCTGACGGGTATGACGTCGCTCGTAGATCATTCCGACGAGAAGGAAGAGCGCCCCGGTGGAGACTCCGTGATTGACCATCTGCACCACCGAACCTGCGAGAGCCTGCGAAGTGATGGCGAACGTGCCGAGGACGATGAATCCCAAGTGCGCCACCGAGGAGTATGCGACCAGTCGCTTCAAATCCTTCTGCATCGTTGCCGCGATTGCTCCATAGAGAATGCCGATCACCGCAAGCGTCAGGAGAACGGGACGTGACCACACTGCAGCTTCAGGGAACAGGTACAACCCAAAACGAATCAGCCCGTAGGTACCCATCTTCAACAACACTCCGGCGAGGATCACCGATCCCGCCGTCGGTGCCTGAGTGTGCGCATCGGGCAACCAGGTGTGCAAGGGGAAGAGCGGAACTTTCACTGCAAACGCAACGGTCAGTGCCGCAAACAACCACCGACCGGCACCAGTGGAGAAGTTGGCGTTTTCCGCAATTTCGAGGAGGTCAAAACTCAATCGACCTACGTCATCACGCGCGATGAAGGCCGTTGCCACGATTCCCACGAGCATGAATGCCGAACCGGCCATCGTGTACAGGAAGAACTTCGTGGCGGCACGTACACGGTCGTCGTAACCCCAGCCACCAATCAAGAAGTACATCGGTACGAGAACGATTTCGAAGAACACGAAGAAGAGGAAGAGATCAAGGCTGAGGAAGCTGCCCATCACCCCGGCTTCAAGCATCAAGATCCACGCGAGATATGGCTTCTCGTCATGGTGCGGGTCCACTCCTGCGATGACCAGTGGGAACAAGACTCCCGTCAACAACACGAGGAACAGCGAAATTCCATCCACCCCGAGATGCCATGAAATTCCCCAACTTTCGATCCACGAATGCTTGGAGACGAATTCGAACCCCTCGGATCCGCTCGGGAACTCGACCACCATCCAGATGCTCAGGGCTGCAACGAACACCGAAGTCAGAAGCGCGGTCAACTTCACCCATTCAGCGCGGCGACGCGAGAGCAACGCAACGATGACCGACCCGGCCAACGGCATGATGACGAGCATCGTGAGCAACGGGAAGCCCACATTCGCCTCGCTAGCAGCGATCATCCCTCACTCCCCCGATGCTCCAACTGCAATACCACCGCGTCCTCGTTCTCGAACTTCACCTCGGCCCACGGCTCCCAGCCCATCCGCGTTGTGACTGCTTTGTCGACCAAAACCCAAGAGACATTAGCAGTCCGTAGTCCTTCCAAAGTCTTGTCTGTCGGGCGTTCAACGAAGTCAGTCACCAAGTTGACGCGCCGTTCTAGTTCCTCAGTGGAGATGGAAATCCAGTCAAGATTCTCAATGAGCACTCTGCGACCCGAAGTGGCTGGGATAACCGTTCGATATGCATCACACTCAAGGGGTGATGCATCAGATTGGTTGCAGAAACGATTGGTAGCCACAATGTCGTCTTGATCGGTGTTGTACCGAATCCATCTTGTTGCCTCCAGCAACCCGGGGGATCCACTGATGGTGTCGGCGGTGGGCTCGTAATTCCTGCCATGTGTGGCATGGATGGCGGAGTACCGGGGAACCCACACAACAAATGAAGACATGGACGCTCCTAGGGCGACCAAAGCCACAACCAATTTCCGATTCGCCTTTAACAAACTCGCCAAAGCCGCGCCGACCACCAGTGGAGCCAGGAGAAGCGCAGATCTAATCAGAGACTCTCCGTCGGTAACGCCGGAGACCTCATTGATGAGGTTCGGAGCTGCTACTCCCACCATCAATGACACGACTCCCACAATTATCAAGCGATCTTTGCTCAACTCGAATTTGAGGCGTGAAATCGATGCTGCTGATACCGGAACGAGCAGAGCTATTCCCAGGTTGAAGAAGTAGGGAACGCCAGTGCGCTCGCCAACGTAGAGAAAACCAACTGCTATCGATGCTCCTGCTCCAGCTAGCAATAGGATCGCAAACAACCGCCCTTCACCACGAGTAACTCCGCGAAACGCAATCAAACCGGGCACACAGACCAGGATTCCCGCAACAGTTGCAAGAAACCCAATCACTAACAACCACGGTGAGTCCGCGGTGGCGATTGGACCTTCGGTGTAAACAACTTCAAGAGGCTTGATCTGCAGCGTTCCCGATGGATCTTCGCTCAGCGCACCAGAAAAGAAATACGTGAAACCACCAACTGCGAGAAGGAACGTCAGGCCAACCAACGAAATTGCTCGACCAAGAACCCCATTTCGCGCAACTAACAGAGCATTGACTGCACCAACGACAACTAAGGCGGGCAGTGCTGCCACCTTCCCACCCACTACTCCTACTGCCAGAACCGAGAACACGACAACGAGTTGCCCAAATGGCACGGTTGCTTGGCGGGAAACCACAAGGATCGCCGCAATGAGAACGGCCGTCACAAAGGTTTGGGAAGGAGAATGTACGGAGAGAGTCTGAAACAAGGCCATCGGCACACCGACCAACGAAGATGTTGAGAACGCCGCCACAAAAGGCCAAGGACCTCGTGCCCCCAATCGAGTGGCTGCGACGTATGTGAGTATCACCACTGCAGCAACAAACACCACTTGAATGAGGTGAGAGGAAAATGCAAGGTCCGTCGCATCGACTGACTCACTGACCCGACCGGCCCACGCATAGGAGATCCAGTGATAGAAAAACCGATCACCTGATACGAGCACGCTGTCGGTATGCGCCCACTGCGCTGTGCCACGAGCAACAGCCTCGAGAAACTGATAATCCGCCACCTCTGTCAGACCTTGGCGAAACTGGCTCCAGTAGAAAGACCGCTGATCGATCAACCACCACTGTGCAATACCGAGTCCGACAGCAACGGGCAGGACGAGCACCTTCGGCAGCCACTCCCGCGCTGCCAGTAACACCGCGCCGAGAGCCAGCGGTAACAACCAGGTCCATTCCGTCGACAAACCAACCAAGATCGCGGCGACAAGCCACTGCAACACCCCAAGCGACGTTCGTTCGATGGGGTTCAGTCGGCCGACAAAAGGCAACGCAAGGATTATCGGTACTAACCAAGCGAATGGAGAAACTGGTGTGGACACAAAGACGATGCCACTGAGCGTCGACAGCAACGATCCGAAGATGGCGCCGAATGCAGCGGCGCCTATGAATCCGCCGTCCAAACCTCCAGTCAACGTCTGCCAAAGAATGAACCCAGCGGCGAACTGTCCGGCCACTATCAGCGCCGCGAAACCGCTCTGTCCAGGTTCATGACCCGCCATCACCATGAGGAGAGAAATGAACAACACCCAACCTCCGAAGAGGTAGGCCACTTGCTGACGTGTACCGAGATGCTCCGACCTGGAGCGTCCCATTAGAAGATCAACCCTCGTGCCATGAACCAGGCGAGCACGAGGAACGCGCCCACCGCAACGACACCGGCGTACGCCCGTACGAACCCGTTCTGTGTTCCGCGCGCCACGCCTGCGAACCCACGAACCGCGGTCGCTGTGCCACGAACTGCCCCATCGACCACGTTGGCATCGAACCACGTCACAGCGTCGAACGAGTCCTTACCGGGTCCAGAGACGGTCTTTGCCACGGCCTGGTCGTAGTACCACGCTTGTTCCAGAACCTTGGGCTCAATTGCGGGGAGACGACGGCGGGCGTAAACGAGGTAGGCAACGGCAATTCCCACCAGCGCAACGATCACCGCGATACCGAGCAACAGGTACTTGTTCGCGTAGGCCCACGTCTCGCCAATGTGAGCCTCGGACTCCTCCACGACAGGCGCCAGCCAGTGCTCGAGGAAATGGAGATTCTTGGAGAAGGGCAACTGCAAACCGCCGCCCACCACCGACAACACGGCGAGCACGACGAGCGGAAACAACATGATCTTCGGGCTCTCGTGAGGTTTGAACTCACCATGCGCCGAGTGTTCGGCACTGTGATCGTTCCACTTTGCTTCCCCAAAGAACACCATGATCACCTGACGAGTCATGTAGTAAGCGGTGAGCAGTGCCGTCAGCAACCCAACTGCGTAGAGGAATCGATTGTTCGCATACACGTACAGCAGGATCTCATCCTTCGACCAGAAACCCGCAAATGGCGGAACGCCGGCAATGGCCAACCAACCGATGATGAACGTGAAAGCAGTTACCGGCATCAATTTGCGCAATGCACCCATGCGTCGCATGTCTTGCTCATGATGCATGCCGTGAATCACCGAACCGGAGCCGAGGAACAACAACGCCTTGAAGAATGCGTGGGTGACCATATGGAAAATCGCCGCCACGTAGGCACCAGAGCCGACGGCGAGGAACATGTATCCGAGTTGCGAGACCGTGCTGTACGCAAGCACCTTCTTGATGTCGTTTTGCGCCACGGCGATCGTCGCCGCATACAAGGCAGTCGCCGCGCCCACGCCTGCGATCACCATCGGAGCCCACTCATAGGACGCGTGCAATACGGGACCAACCCGCGTCATCAGGAACACCCCTGAGGTAACCATCGTTGCCGCGTGAATGAGAGCAGAAACGGGTGTCGGGCCTTCCATCGCGTCGGGAAGCCACAAGTACAACGGCAGCTGGGCGCTCTTACCCATCGCGCCAACGAACAGCAGCAATGCGATGGCGGTCGAGGTCACTTGCGCCATCTCCCCGCCGTGCGCCGCTTCGTTGATTGCTGAGTAGGAAATCGAGCCAATTGCAGAGAATGCGAGGAACATTGCGGTCATCACGCCAAAGTCGCCAATGCGGTTGGTGACGAACGCCTTCTTGCCCGCAACTGCTGCGCTTTCGCGAGTGTGCCAGAACGAGATCAAGAAGTACGAGCAGGCACCGACTCCTTCCCATCCGAGGAAAGTCACCAGCAAGTTCTCACCAAGCACCAACATCAGCATCGAGAAGACGAACAGGTTCAGATAGAGGAAGAACTTCGAGAACTTCGGGTCGCCGTGCATGTAGCCGATCGCGTAGAGATGGATCAGTGCACCGATTCCCGTGATGAACAGCGCCATGGTGATGCTCAATGGATCTGCAAGCAATGCCATGTCCACCTGCAACGAACCGACCGGCAACCACGAGAACAGGGTGACCACGTGGTG
>CAZZJH010000036.1:0-2863 GCA_964654335.1 uncultured Acidimicrobium sp. | reverse complement strand
ACCACCACTTCAGCTGCGGCCACCACCATCACGAAAAACACGATCGACTGACCATCGATCGAACCGAGTTGTTTGCCGATTACAACGAACGAAAGGTTGACGGCATTCAGCATCAATTCGATACACATGAACATCACGAGAGGATTCCGGCGAACCATCACGCCGACCATTCCCACCGCGAACAGAAACGCAGCGAGCACGAGATACCACGAGGTCGTTGGCACGAGATCGATCATTGGGCAGCCTCGGTCGAAGCCTTCTTCCGACGCGCCAACATCACCGTGCCGACGACTGCCACCACCAACAACACCGAAGTTGCCTCGAATGCCACCACATGATCCGAGAAGATCGAAGTAGCAAGTTGGCGGACATTCGCGTTGGCGTCGTTTTCTGCAACCGCGCTGGCAATTCCCTCACCTCGGGCCACTACTTCCTCGTCTCCGGCAAGCGCGGCCAAGGTGAGCAGCGCCAACATGCCCAAACCGGTTGCTCCGGCGACCAAACGCTGTGAGGCAAGTGGTTCCGTTTTCAAGTTTTCGGCGCGGTCGACTCCCAGCAACATGATCACGAAGAGGAAAAGCACGACGATCGCGCCTGCGTACACGATCACTTGAACCGCAGCGAGAAATTCGGCGTGTTGAGCGACGAACAGGACTGCCACGCCGAACAGAGTCAAGACCAGACTCAGCGCAGCGTGAACGGGATTGCGTCTCAGCAACACGCCGAGGGCACCCACCACCGCCATTGCGGCGGCAACCACGAATACGAAGAACTCCACCTAGTCGTTGCCCTTCTCTGGCGCACGAGTTCCGTAACCCAGTTCACCACTCCAGCCCACCGTGCCGACGAATGTCTCGTCGCCAGCCGGAGCGGTGGCACGCATCCACGCCGACGTGTGCTGGTCTTCGCCCGGTCGCCAGTCTTCCCATGGCAACTGCTTCGGCTTACCGTCGTCACCAACCAGGAGTTCACTCTTGGTGTAGATCGCATCCTGGCGATTGGTGAACGAGAACTCGAACAACTTGGTTTCAGTGATTGCTTCAGTGGGGCAAGCTTCCACACACAAGTCACAGTGAATGCAGCGCAGATAGTTGATCTCGTAGATCCAACCGAAGCGCTCGCCTGGCGAAGTGGGATTCATTGGGTCGTTGTCCGCACCGCGTACGTGAATGCACTTGGCCGGGCACACGGCAGCGCACAACTCACAGCCGATGCACTTCTCCATGCCGTCTTCGTACTTGTTCAATACGTGACGGCCGTGCATGCGCTCGGGCTTGGGAACCTTTTCGTCTTTCTTCGTCGCCTTACCTGCACGACGACGCAACACACGACCACCCGAGTACTCGGTGGTCACCCTGTTTCTCTTGCCGTGCTGGGCAATCGTGACGAGGAATCCTTTGAGGTAACCCATCAGAACATCGATCCTTCCACTGCTCGATCCTTCGCAGCGCGAGAGAGCCCGAGTTGGAGCAACAGCCAACACCCGCCGATCACCACGACAGACACCGCAGTAGTCGCGACGATGTTCCAACCCTCGTTACGCGCAAGACGTTGTGCTGCCAACAACATGAACCAGGCGAGTGAAGCCGGGATCAACAACTTCCAGCCGAGATCCATCAACTGGTCGTAGCGGAATCGCGGCAAGGTGGCACGGAACCACACGTAGATGTAGAGAAAGACGAGCACCTTGGCCAACAGCCAGATCGTTCCCTCGATGCCGTTCGGGATGAGCGGGATGTCGAGCACCGTGTCGCCGATCGCAATTGGTTGCGGACCACCGAAGAACAGCGTCACGATCAACGCACTCATCGTCACCGTGTTCATGAATTCTGCGAGGAAGAACAAGGCGAAGCGAATCGAGGAATACTCCGTGTGGAATCCGCCGACAAGCTCCTGCTCGGCCTCCACCAGGTCGAACGGTGGCCGGTTCAATTCGGCAGTCGCCGCAATCAGGAAGATCACCATCGGTACGACGCCCGTCGTGACGAGGTTCCAGTCACCGAGCGACGATTGCGCGCTCACGATTCCACTGGTCGAGAGGGTGCCGGCAACGAGGAACACGCTGGCGATCGACAAACCAAGAGCTGCTTCGTAACTGACCATCTGCGCAGAAGCGCGCACCGAGCCGAGAAGCGGGTACTTCGAGCCACTCGACCAACCTGCGAGCATCACTCCGTACACGGCGATCGACGAGATTGCGAGTGCGAACAACACACCCATCGGAGGATCGGCAAGTTGTACTCGTGTCTCCACACCGAACCACGTAACCAATCCGTTGTTTCCGTTGCGGAAATCGCCACCCAACGGGATGATCGCCCACGCGAGAAAAGCCGGAACGAGCGCCAACAGCGGCGCGAGGCGGAAGACGAATCGATCAGCACGATCGGGAATCAAGTCTTCCTTGAAGAACAACTTGGTGCCGTCGGCCAGTGTCTGCAGCAGTCCGAACGGGCCGGCCTTGTTCGGTCCGATGCGGTTTTGCATTCCCGCCACTACCTTGCGCTCGAACCACACCATCAACATGGTCGCGATCAAACCAAGCACGAAGACGACGAGCACCTTCAGCACCACGGCGACGAGAGGTGCCCAAAAGAGGTCGCCAGCGAGGCCCGGATCGATCGATGGTCGAACGTTCACGACACTCGCTCGATCTTCATGTCCACCACGTCGGCATCGGCGTCGATCAATTCGCGCACATCCGAACCCGGCTGATTGAAACGGACCCACGCCGTTCCACGCAACACACGCTCGTCGGTGGCAATCGGCAGAGTCACTGAGCCGTGTGGTGAAGTCAGGACCACATGATCTCCGACGGCTCCACCAACTCTCGGCAATTCGAGGGGATGGACGATGACTTGTGCAC
>CAZZJH010000035.1:1284-14117 GCA_964654335.1 uncultured Acidimicrobium sp. | reverse complement strand
ATGCGTGTGTCGATCTGTTCGAGCTCTACGTGGTCGACGCCGAGGATGCTCGTCGCAATCTGGATGGCAAGGGTAACGAAACCTTGCCCCACCTCCGAAGTAGCAAATTTCACGTGAGCAACGCCGTCCTGCAGGGTGCAACGTGCCGTGCTGTAGTCGTCGAAACCCTCGCTGTACATGAGATTCTTCATGGACACACCCCAGCCGATACCTCGACGAATGTTGTGGTTGCTTGCCGTTCTTCCTGAGCCTCCTGGGAGGAGGAGGGGATCGTCAGACTTGGCCATTTCGGGGAGCGGTATTGCCGCAGTCTCTTGGATGCATCTCGTAATTGGAGCGACAGAGTCCATCGGCTGACCCGTAATCAGTAAGTCTCCTTTGGACATCGCATTACGCAGTCGGACGTCAACTGGATCCAACTTGCACGCAGCTGCCAACTTGTCCATCTGACTCTCATGGGCGAAACAGGCCTGAACCACGCCGAATCCGCGCATCGCGCCACAAGGTGGATTGTTGGTTCTTACCGCAAACCCATCGACGGTTGCGTTCTCGCACACGTAAGGGCCTTGAGTATGGGTGATGGCATTGATCAGTACGGCCGGGGACGTGCTGGTGTAGGCCCCACCATCGAGCAACATTCGAGCCTCGATTCTCTGGATTCGGCCGTCTCGAGTTGCATGATGGCGCATCCAGATCTTGGCGGGATGTCGATGAACGTGACCGAAGAAGCTCTCTTCGCGGCTGTACTGCATCTTCACGGGTCGGCCCGTTCGAAGTGCGAGGAGGCAACTGTGGACCTGCAGGCTGATGTCCTCGCGTGCGCCGAATGCACCTCCTACACCGCCAAGAACCAGTTGGACGGCGTCCTCGGGTATTCCCAAACAATCCGCAATCTGCTTTCTGTCTTCGTGTAGCCACTGGGTCGCGATATGTAGTTCGACAGATCGGCCGTCATGCCCCGGAAGCGCAAGGGCAGCTTCGAGGCCGAGAAAGGCTTGATCCTGCATGCCGATGTCGTAGGTTCCTTCGACTTGGATCTCTCCCTGGATCGATTGATCTCCACGAACGATCCGTTGATGCCTGAACACGTTGCCATCTGGATGGATAGGGGCAACCGACTTGTCGAGGCACCGCTCAGGATCGACGAGGGGATCCATCACTTCGTAATCGACACGAATCGCTGCAAGCGCCCGTTTGCATGTTTCGGGATGGTCGGCAGCTACGGCTGCGACGGGCTCTCCCATGTATCGAACGACTTCACGAGCGAACACGGGTTGATCGCTGGAGATGAGTCCGTAGGTCGACTTGCCTGGTACGTCATCGGCGAGCAGGACGCATGACACACCGTTGATCTTCAGCGCTTCAGAAACGTCGATCGACAGAATTCGCGCATAAGGGTGTGGTGAACGAAGAGTTGCTCCCCAGAGCATGTTGGTGGCGAATTCATCCGATGAAAATTGAAAGTCCCCACGTACCTTCGCCGAACCATCGGGTCTGAGGACGCTAGAGCCGAGGATGTTTCGGGCGGCGGCGATCGTTGTGCTCATCGGCTTACTCCGCGAACTTCGATGGCCTGTTGCACGGCATCGAAAATCCTTCCGTACCCGGTGCAGCGGCAAATGTTGCCCGAGATGGACTCCTTTATCTTCGATTCACTGGGGCAAGGATCGTTGTCGAGGAGATGGGTGATCGCGACGATCAAACCTGGGGTGCAAAAACCGCATTGCACGGCTCCCTTGTCGACGAATGCCCGCTGCACGTCATTGAGTTCACCATCTGGAGCCAGACCCTCGACAGTCACGATTTCGGCACCTTGCGCGGTAGCCGCAAGCACGAGGCACGAACAGACGGCCTCTCCGTCCATGACCACGGTGCAACTGCCGCATTCTCCCTGCTCGCAGGCACCCTTGGTTCCGTAGAACCCGAGACGCTCACGAAGTACGTAGAGGAGACTCTCGCCAATCCACGAGTCGCGTACTTCATGTTGTGATCCGTTGACCGTCAGTGAATAGTGCTCAGATGACATTGAAAGCCCTTTCTGCAAGTCTCTTGGCCAAGACCGACACTGCGTGGTGTCGGTATTCGGCCGTTGAACGATGATCGGTTATCGGGCGGGAAGCTGAGGCGGCAAGTTCCTTGAATCGATTGAGATCACTCGCCGACACTGATCGTCCATCCCCCAAGACGTCGTTCAGATGTGATTCGGCTTCAACACAACGAACGATGGTCGGTGCAACCGCACCCAGTGCGAGACGAACGTTACGACCTGTTGAATCGTGAACGAAACACGCAGATGCGATCGCAATCACCATGGCGTTGCGAACTCCTACCTTCGCGTACGCCTGAAAACCCTCTGTCTTCGGAAAGGTGACTCCGACGATGAGTTCGTCTGCTCGAGCGACGTTTCGCTTCACGCCGACCATGAATTCCGAGAACGACACCGTGCGATCTCCTGAGAGCGAGCGAAGATGGACCGTGGCATTGAGCGCGGCGAGAACGGGCAATCCGTCTCCAGCGGGGGAACAAGTACCGAGATTTCCACCGAGTGTTCCAGCAGCCCTGATTTGTGGTGAACCAACGGTACGAGCAGCCTGAGCAAGCGCAGGAAGGGTTGCAGCCAGTTCGCCCTGTTCCATCGCCTTGTAGGGAAGTCCCGAACCGATGAAGATGCTGCCGTCATCATTGCGGTGCCAAGTTCGAAGCTCGCTTACCTGGCGAAGTGATACGACGTCACGTGGTTGATGACGACCGAAGTTGACCTCGACCATCATGTCGGTGCCACCGGCGACGAGCCGAGCATCAGGATGTTCAGCCAGTGCCTGCAGCACCTCGTCGATGTTGCGAGCGTTGACGACCGTCACAGTGAGCCGTCCCACTCGGAGAAGGTGTCGATCATCGCGCGAACGTCTCCCAAGGGATAGAGGATCGGGCATGTGGCGCCATTCTCGAGGTAGGTGCGCACCGCTCGACGCGCCTCTGCGGGGGTTCCCGAAGCCGTCAGCATCTGAACGATCTCATCAGGCACGAGTTTGGATGCTCGTTCGACCTGTTCGTGTGTTGCCGGCCAAGTGAGTACTTCACCGACCTTGTCGAGAAGACTTTGCGGCACTCCCGAGGCCTTCATGATGTGCGGCTGCTGTCCAAGGTATTGGGTGACCATCATGCGGGCCATGTCCAAAGCCACCTGTCGATCTTCGTGGACACTGCAGACGACCAATTGAGGACGGTCGATCGATTCGATATTCCGACCGGACTTTGCAGCGCCTGTTTCCAGAGCTTCGATTGCTTGGGCGTTGTAATCGGGTGAAACGAGATAATTCAGAACCACGCCATCCGCAATTTCGCCTGTCAATTCCATCATCTGCATTCCTGTGGCACCGATGTAGATGGGGACGTCCTTCGCTCGTCGCTCCTGGTACACGTAGTCCAGTTCGACACCGTCGAGCTGGACGAACTCTCCTTGGAAGGTGACGTTCTCATTGTTCAAGAGGGCACGAACTGCAGTGACGATCTCACGCATCGCCTTGAGCGGCTTGTTGCGACTGATGCCCACCTTTTGGGCCAGTGGATCCCACCAAGCACCGATGCCGAGAATCACGCGACCTGGGGCGAGATCATCGAGCGTGGAAAATGTCGCTGCCAGGCGAGCAGGGTTCCTGCTCCAACAGTCGACGACACCCGAGCCGACCTTCAGTCGCTCCGTGACCGAAGCGAAAGCCGCCATGGGCACGGTCGCCTCACGAACCAGGCGACTTTCTGCCTGCCAGACGGCCTCGAAACCCTTTGCCTCCGCATACTGAGCAAATGCCATTCCCTCCCGGAGGGGATGAGCATCTTGCAGGTAGATCGCGGCACGAAGGTGACCACGTTCGTTGAATGCAAGTGGGCTGATCGTCATTGGCTGAGCCTTTCGTGGAGTCTCTTGGATTGTTCTGCTGCCTTGGCGCGTACTTCGTGGATGTCGACCTTCGTCGGCACACCATTGTCGAGTACGACTTCATCGTTGATCAGAATCTTGATGGGGCGTACGCCCGTGGTGAAGGCAAGGTGCCATGGAGAGTCCATGTGGTCGTAGTTCCAGGTCACGACGTCGCGCATCACGCTCGGAAAGAGAGATCGATTGTTGGCCAACCAAGTCCACACGGTGTCAGGTGATTCCTTAACGTCGAACTCCCTGAGGCGGGCATAGGCGATCCGGGCCTCATCGAGCATGTCGGCACCGATTCCGTCCGTGCCGAGGAGGATCGTCTTGGATCGTGTTGATGGTCTCGCGTAACCGACGGAATTGTTCATGTTCGACCGCGGGTTGTGGACGAGGCGACCGGGCAACGTCGAGTCCAAGAAGACACCATGCACGAGAAGCCAATCGTCTGCAGCCCACTGCTCGAGCCGTCTTCCGGCATCTTTGTCCACTTGACCCTCTGCGACATGCACATGAACCCCGACGCCATGCTTGATCGCCAACTCGGCCGCTGCGGCGATCGTCTCGTCTGAACACGTGAACGCGGCATGGAGACCAACCATGCCTTCGCCTCCCGCACTGAGGAAGCGGTCGCATTCGTCCAAACCTCGTCGTGCTGCGGACGTCATGGGTGAAGAGGGATCGACGACCGATCTGAGTGATCCCTGGTCGTCCCATCTGTCGGTGACTCCGTAGGCCGTATTCAACCTGACTCCGACGTCTCGACATGCCTTCGCCAAAACGCCGAGCGAACCTTCGATGAAGTTCGGGGATTCATGATGATCAACGATCGCAGTTGTGCCCACGAGAAGCGCCTCGACAGCGCCGAGAGCGGCAGACCAGTAGAGGATGTCTTCATCGATGGCCGCATCGAGTCTCCACCACACATCCTCGAGGATCTCCGTGAAATGCTCACTATGCCGTGAGGGAGCCGGCATGCCACGAGCCAGAGTGGAGTAGAGGTGGTGGTGAGCACAGACCAACCCCGGGCTTTGTGATGCATCGAGCGCCATGAACCGTCAGTCCTCGTCGGAGCCAGCGCGCTGCATGGGCAGTGTGTGATGCCACGTTCCTGTTGCCTGACGCAGTGCCGCTGCGACCGCGCCTGCCGTTGGCACCAACCCGATTTCTCCCACGCCTTTGATGCCATATGGAGAATTTGGTTGTGGCGATTCGATGATTCGAACCTCGATCGGCGGGACGTCCTTTGCACGGAGAATGCCGAGACTGCGCAACGTGTTGTTGAGCGGGAAACCAGTGAGCGGATCACTGGGATAGTCCTCGGTGAGGGCATATCCGAGACCCATGTGAACGCTGCCCTCGATCTGCCCTTCACACAGTTGCGGATTCATCGCCCGACCAACGTCGTGAGCTGCGACGACCTTGACGATCTTTGCAGTCTCACGATTCATGATCACCAATTGGGCCGCATAGCCGAAGGTCGAATGGATGATCGGATTGGTGACACCGGGATCGCCGAGTTTGGTGGTCCAATCGACTCGGTACTCACCGAGGTGGTCGACATCCGTCGCGCAATTGGCGGCCTTCGCCGTCTCGCAAGCAGCTTTCACCGCTCCTGCTCCCATGAGTGTGCCGCGACTGCCAGTCGTTTGTCCAAGGCCGAGCTCCCTGGTCGTGTCGACGATCACGCGTATCCGAGATGGATCGATTTCCAATTCCGTCGATGCCACCTGCAATGCGATCGTGTGAATTCCCTGACCCATCTCGGTCCACCCGTGTCGAACTTCGACGGTTCCGTCCTGACAGAAACGCACCACGGCGCGAGTGATCTCCTTGAAACCATTTCCGAGCCCACTGTTCTTGAGCCCGAGACCGAGACCGACGGCAAAGCCCTCGGAGATGGCGCGGTCATACTCGTTTCGTAGTTCATCGAGGCAGAGCTCGGCACCGAGACAGCCATCATCCATGATTTGACCAGGACCCCAAACCATGCCCGGTTTGATCACGTTGCGCTTGCGAATCTCGAACCCACTCATGCCGACTCGTTCGGCGAGTCGATCGAGAATTCCTTCCATGGCAAACTGCGCTTGATTCGCTCCGAAACCTCTGAACGCACCGCAAATCGGATTGTTCGTGCGAGCTGCAACTGCACGGACATCGATGGCGGGCACGTGATACGGACCACTGGCGTGCCCCGCCATGCGTTCGAGGACCTTCATCCCGACGGAGGCGTATGCGCCGGAATCTCCAACGGCTCGGACGTGGAGATACGTGAGACGGCCTTCTTGATCGCAACCAGCCTCGTAGTCCATGACGATCGGATGTCGTTTGGCGTGCATCAACAAACTCTCTTCGCGCGAGAGCGTGCAACGAACCGGAACCTTGAGCAACCAGGCGGCGAGGGCGGCATGGGCCTGATTGCTCATGTCCTCCTTTCCGCCGAACGCGCCACCGTTCGAAACGAGCTCGACGGTGACTCGCTCATTGTCGATTCCGAGCACCCTGGCAATGTCGTTTCGGTCATCCCAGACACCCTGACCACCCGAGTACACGTGAAGCGACGTGCCGTCCTCATTCGGTACGGCGAGCGTGCTCTCGGGCTCGAGGAATGCATGCTCGATTCGCTGTGTGGTGAAACGCTCCTTGACGACGTGTAACGCGGCCTTCTTTGCTGCGTCGATGTCCCCGCGCTGGTATTCGCTCACCGAGAGCACGTTGTCCTTCGTTTGCCAGACCGCGACCTCGGTCGACTCGATCGCCGCGAATGGATCGGTGATCGGGGTCAAGGGCCGGTAGGTGACCTCGATCAGTTCGCTCGCGCGACGGGCAGTGAGACGATCCTCGGCAACGACGATCGCCAGTACGTCTCCTGCGTACGAAGTGAATCCGCCCGCGGGAATCATGACGGGCCAGTCCTTGTAGATGATTCCGACGAGCAGTTCTCCAGGTATGTCAGCCGCTGTGTAGACGGCTCGCACACCGGGGGTTTGCAGCGCTTTCGACGAGTCTATTGCGACTACTTCGGCGCGAGCATGCTTCGTCAGGTGGAGAGCCGCGTGCAACATTCCCGGCAGGCGAATGTCGTCGATGTAGCCACGATCGCCGAGCGCCAGTTCAGGCGCCTCGTATTTGGTGAATCGGCTACCGATCCCCGCGTCTCGTGACATTTCAGGAATACGACCCTTAGCCACACCTTCTATCGCATCGAGAATCTTCACGTAGCCGGTGCATCTACAGAGGTGAGCACCGAGATGTCGCTTGATGTCGTCGCGCTCGAGACTGGGGCCTTTCTTGTCGATGAGGGCCTTTGCGCGAACCACGATTCCCGGGATGCAGAATCCACACTGCAAGCCTCCACACGCAGCAAAGGAATCTGCGAACGCTTTACGTTCTTGTTCTGAGAAGCCTTCGAGTGTGGTGACGCTCCCATCTGCCACTTTCGTCAACGGCGTTTGACAGCTGACGACGGCCTTTCCGTTGACGATGACGGTGCAGCAACCGCATTGACCACTGGGGGAGCAACCATCCTTGGGGGAGGTGACATCGAGTTCATCTCGGAGGGCTGAAAGCAGATGCGGGTGATGTCTGCGCACGGACACCGGTGTCCCATTGAGCTCGAAGTTGACTACTTCTGTCGTGTCGACCGCTTCCACCGCCACCCCCTGACGCTGCTCAATACCTTATCCGACAAGGGTTTTGGTTTTACAGAATGTCAATCTTCGAGTCGGACACCGCGCTGAGAGGTGATTCGGGCGTAGACCTCGGGTCGCCGATAGCGATCGAAGTCGAACAGGGTGTTCTTGTACTGGTAGCACCAATCCAGATCGCAATCCGCGACTACGACCTCGTCGGCACTCGTCTTGGTCTTTGCCAATACCTCTCCAGACGGACCGATGATCTGGGAGTCGGCGAGGCTGTCGACACCTTCCTCGACGCCACCCTTGGCAACTCCTACCACGAACGACCCATTCTGGTATGCGCCACTCTGCATCACGAGGGAATTGTGGAAGCCTTGGAGGGGGTTTTGAGTCGGATCGGGCGCGTAGTGCAAGGGCGTGTTGTAGCCACACAGGATCATCTCCACACCTTGCAAGCCCATGACTCGGTAACTCTCCGGCCACCTTCTGTCGTTGCAGATCATCATGCCGATCCGACCACCGAATGCTCTCCAAACCCCAAAACCCTCGGGACTCGGCGTGAAGTAGTACCGCTCGGCATGCTGGAACGGCCGATCCGGTTCGTGGTGCTCATGTCCCGGGATGTGCACCTTTCGATACTTTGCGACGATCCGGCCATCTCGCTCGACGAGGATTTGGGTGTTGAAGCGTTCGCCATGCTCCGTGAGTTCCGCATAACCGAGACAAAAGCCCACACCCAACCGTTTCGCTTCATCGAACAATGGTTGCGTAACGGCGGAGGGCATGGACTTCTCGTACCAGTGATCTGCTTCACGAATGTCATCCACGAACCAGCGAGGAAAGAAGGTCGTGAGCGCCAGCTCTGGAAAGACCACCAGCTCGGACCCGTCTCTGTGTGCTTCGTGGAGCAGAGCGATCAATCGATCAACTACCGCTGGTCGATCGTCATCACGCTGGATCGGCCCCATCTGCGCTGCCGCGACTCGCAGGATCCTGGTCATGCGGATACTTCCTCGAAACTCATCGACGCGAGGCGTTGCATGACTCGAAGGAGCAGATTCGAACCGACGATCAGATCTTGCTCGTCGGTGAATTCCGCGGGATTGTGACTGATTCCGCGAACACTCGGAACGAAGATCATCGCCGTGGGGCACACACGGGCGAACATCTGCGCATCGTGGCCCGCTCCGCTCGGCATTCGTTTTCGACTGAGCCCCATCGATTCAGCCGACTCGTCGATCAACTCGATGACACGTTCGTCGAATTGAACGGGTTCGAAACGAGCGAGTTGACGCTTGGTGATCGTCACCCCCTCATCCGTCTGCAATTGGCTGATGAAAGTATCGATTCGATCTTCGACCTGCCGGAGGAGCAGTTCGTCGGTATTGCGAACGTCAACGGTCATCGTTGCCTTTGCTGCAACGACGTTGATCAAGTTGGGATGTAGATCGATCTTCCCGACCGTACAAACCTGAGGATGACCCAACTCGGACGCCAACTCGCGAAGGAACACGGTGATACGCGCAGCCACGTATGCCGGGTCATGACGCATCGACATTGGAGTCGTGCCCGCATGATTACTTTGTCCACTGATTTCCAGTTCGGACCAGGAAATTCCCTGGACGCCGTCGACACATCCGATGGTGACGCCGTCCGCCTCGAGAACCGGTCCCTGTTCGATGTGCAGCTCGACGAATGCGTGCGGGGTCGGACCGGGGCAGGGGATGGGGCCGGCGTAACCGATTTCACGTAATTCTTCGCCGAAGTTCTTGCCGTCGATCGAAGTGGTGTCGAGTGCGGCTTCGACACTCATGCCACCCACGTAAACGAGCGAACCCAACATGTCAGGAGCGAAGCGCGCTCCTTCTTCGTTCGTGAAGAACGCGACAGCGATCGGCCGTGACGGTGTGATGCCCGCTTCTTGCAGCGTCTGGATGACTTCGAGTCCAGCCAAGACGCCAAGGTTGCCGTCGTACTTGCCGCCCGTGCGCACCGTATCGATGTGTGATCCGGTCATCACCGGTCTTCCTTCGCCTACTTGCCATGTTCCGACGACGTTGCCGACCTTGTCGACGGTCACTTCGAGGCCGAGATCTTTCATCCACGAAACGACCAAATCCCTACCCGCTCGATCATCATCGGTGAGAGCCAGACGAGCACATCCGCCATTGGGGATCGATCCGATCTCAGCCAAATCGAAGATTCGTTTCATCAAACGAGGGCCGTTGATTTGAAGTTCCAATGACACGCACCGATTGTATTGCCTCGCTCGGATCGGGGTTTTGCTTGATGAGTGGAGTGTCGGCACAATGGTCGAGTGCCTGGCATCGATCGTCAACTCCTCTCGGCGGCGCTGACGGCCGAGCGGAAGCGTTTCGTCGACACGCATCCCGAATCGCGTCGTCTGGCAGACGAGGCCAAGACCCAGATGCTCTCAGGTGTCCCCATGCCATGGATGGTCCGTTGGCCGGGTGACTTTCCGCTTTTCCTCGACAGTGCCGACGGAGTCTCCTTCTTGGATGTAGATGGCAATCGGTACGTGGACTTCTGCCTCGGTGATACGGGAGCGATGACCGGACATGGACGAGGAGAATTGGCAGAGGCGATCGCGCTTCAGGCCCGCAAAGGCCTGACCACGATGATGCCCACTCCCGATTCGATCTGGGTCTCGAATGAATTGAGCAACCGCTTCGGAACGATGAAGTGGCAGTTTTGCCTGAGTGCAACGGACGCAAACCGTTTTATGCTGCGTTTTGCTCGACACGTAATGAAGCGACCGATGGTTGTCGTGAACGATTGGTGTTATCACGGCACGGTAGACGAAGCCCTCGTGATCCTCGCCGACGATGGCACCACCGTTTCAAGGCCTGGAGCCATCGGTCCGCAAGTGGATCCTTCAAGGACGACCCGTGCGGTGCCATTCAACGATTTGGATGCACTAGATCGGGCACTGTCAACCAGAGACGTCGCGGTCGTCCTGATGGAGCCTGCGCTCACGAACATCGGGATCGTGTTGCCTGAGCCGGGATATTTAGAAGGCGTCCGGGAGATCACCCGGCGTCATGGAACCCTGTTGGCGATCGACGAAACACACACCATTTGTGCTGGACCGGGTGGATGCACACAAGCATGGAATCTGGAACCAGATTTCGTGATCATCGGCAAGACGATCGGAGGAGGCGTTCCAGTCGCTGCGTACGGAGTCTCGGGTGCGGTAGCCCGCATTCTCGAGGATCAGATGCACGGTCATGACGTCGACGTTTCGGGCGTTGGAGGAACGCTGAGTGGTAGCGCATTTGGTATGGCGGCCATCAAAGCCACTCTGTCGAGTTCCCTCCTGCCTGAAGATTTCGAGGTGGCCGAACCGCTGGCGATTCGTTGGACGACAGGAGTGCAAGCTGTCGTCGAATCTCACCGCCTTGGTTGGCATGTGCAAAGACTCGGTGTGCGGGCCGAGTATTGGTTCGGAGCCCCACCACGGAATGGTCGAGATGCGGCCGCGTCTGTCGACAGTGAATTGGAGTCATACCTTCACCTTGCGGCATTGAACAGGGGAGTCCTCTTGACTCCCTTCCACAACATGGCATTGGTTTCACCGCTTCATACCCAGAATGACATCGATCTGCATACGCAAATCTTCGAAGAGTGCGTTTCTGCCTTGGTCGTCGGCTGAGGCACCTTGAACGACATCGCCTACGTGGTCTTGGTCGTTGCGTTCACTGCATTGCTGCAGGCGATATCTGGATTCGGTTTCGCCTTGCTCGCCGTCCCGCTCTTTGCATTGAGGGTGGACATTCATGAGGCGGTGGTGTTGTCCTCGTGTATTGGAACGATCAGCAGTGGTTGGCAGACCTATTTTCTCAGGAAGGACGTAGTCGGCGATACGGCCAAGCGCTACATCCTCGCTTCGCTCGTCGGGGTACCGATCGGCTTCGGAATGTTCGTTTTACTCAGTGACCAGATCCTGAGGGTGATGGTGGGCATCGCTGTTCTGTTTGGAACGGCCGTTGTGGCATTCGGTAGAGAACTGAAAGTGAAGCGGGCATGGGAAAGAGGTTTGGGAGTCCTCAGCGGTGCCCTGTTGATCGCCACATCAACGAATGGGCCACCAATCGTCCTTGCTCTTCAGGCACAAAGGATGCCGATGCTCGAATTTCGAGCGACCTTGGCGCGAATCTTCTTCGTGACAGGTGTGATCAGCGTCCTGTTGTTCCTCGTCGCAGGCGAAATCGAAGAATCAGTCATACTCTCGACCTTGTTGTGTCTGCCGGTGATGACCATCGCGGTGCTTCTTGGGAATCGTATTGCTCGCAAGATTGCCGAGCGCCCATTTCGAGTTCTTGTTCTCACCCTGCTGGTACTTGCAGGATTTTCCAGCCTCGCGCCTGCTTTCGGTTGATCAACCGAAAAGACGCATCCAGTCGTCGACCGTTCTTGCACGAAAGACCACGTTGTTTTCCTTGACAGCGCCGAGTGGGGCATGCGGTTGGTGTGAGTAGTCATGTCCCGGATACAAGTCCGTGTCGTCGGGGAGTTCGGAGAGCTTGGTCAAACTTCGGAACAAATCTTCCGGCTCGCCTCCAGGAAGATCCGTCCTCCCACATCCGTCCAAGAAGACGGTGTCGCCTGAAACGAGTCTGTCGTCTACGAGAAAGCACTGACTTCCCGGAGTGTGCCCGGGAGTATGCAACGCCGTGATCTTGACTTCACCTACGTCGATCGAATCTCCTCCGTCGACCAACCGGAATGCATCCTCTCCAAGACCAGTCGTCTTCATCACCCACTCACGCTCGAGCCGATTGACGACCACCGGAATTTCTCGCTGCTGAAGAATCTCGACTACGCCAGGCAAGTTCATTCCCATCATCCGTCCGCCGCAATGATCAGCGTGATAGTGGGTGATCAAAACCGCATCGACTTCATAACCGTCTTCAGTGGCGCGCTCGATCAGATCGAGCGGAGCATATGCAGGGTCGACGACCACACAATGTCGCGTCCGAGAATCACCGATCAAATAGCTAAAATTGCGCATCTGCATGGCGATCTGGTCCGTTCGAGCAAAATCACGACCAGAGAGGAATTGGCGGAAGTAGAGGCCGTTCGAATCCGTTTGCACGAAGGAAGAATAGGCCGTCGTACGATGGATTCGTGATCGACGGGTTCATCCTTCATCGTGGTCGACCCGTCCCGATTCCCGATGTCGTGAGGGAGAGATTCACCGACGGCGATCAACTCTTCGTCACCGAAGATGGTGGGGTGCTTCATGTCCCGTC
>CAZZJH010000035.1:0-1184 GCA_964654335.1 uncultured Acidimicrobium sp. | reverse complement strand
GAGTCGTTCAGAATTTGGGCGGAGCATCCGGTGTTGCGCGACGTGGTGATGGAGGAGATCGATCACGGCGACTGGGTGGTGAGCAAGAAGCTCGCCCCCTTGGGTGTGGTCGGATTCGTATTCGAAGGTCGGCCAAATGTGGTCGTCGACGCCTGTGGGGTTCTGGTCACGGGCAATACGTGTGTCTTCCGTATTGGCAGAGACGCACGCCGCACCGCAAGTGAAATTCTCGCCCTCGTCGTCGAACCTGCCCTCACCGAATGTTCGTTGCCCACAGACAGCGTCGTGTTGATACCTCTGGACGACCACGCGAGTGCATGGTCGTTGTTCTCCCAGCCGGACGTTTCGCTTGCGGTTGCCCGGGGCAGTGGAAAGGCCGTGCAAGATCTCGGCTCTGTCGCTCGCCAAAGCGGAGTCCCCGTAAGTCTGCATGGACGAGGTGGAGCCTGGTTCGTCGTTGGAACCTCAGCAAATACCGAGCGTCTGTCGTCGACTTTGCGGAACTCGCTCGACCGCAAAGTGTGCAACACCGCGAACGTGGTGGCATTGCCACGCGCGAAGGCCGAGGTGTTCTTTCCACTCGTATTGAAAGCCGTAGGAGATGCCGCGGTGGTTCGTGGAACGAACGGAATCGTCCATTTGGTCCGCGAAGACGGAGATATTCCACTGGACGTGAACACGCCCGAAAACGTGAACATAGTCACGGCGCAGCGCGAGGACTTGTCGACGGAGTGGGAGTGGGAGAACGAACCGGAGGTTACGGTTTGCTTCGTAGACCAGATCGAGGAAGCGATCGAGTTGTTCAACGTCTTCTCGCCTCGTCTCGTTGCTTCTGTCATTTCCGAAGAGGATTCGGACCATCGTCTCTGTTGGCAGCGACTGCGGTGTCCATTCGTGGGTGATGGTTTTTCGCGTTGGGTCGACGGCCAATTTGCTTTTCGGCGACCCGAGCTTGGTTTGTCCAATTGGGAAGGGGGAGCCCCTCTCGGACGTGGTGCGATCCTGTCCGGATCGGACATCCATTCAGTCCGTTATCGAGCCACCCAGCGGGATCCGCGCCTTCATCGATGAGTCTCAAATCACGCATGCTCGAAATGGTCGCCGCGCGACTGGATCAGTTCATCGTCAGGAATTCACACATCGGCCCTACGACTTCCCGCGGGTCCATTTTTCATTCGTTCGGA
>CAZZJH010000034.1:5561-14344 GCA_964654335.1 uncultured Acidimicrobium sp. | reverse complement strand
GCCGACTCGCCAAGGTTGGTGACCGCAAACTGGAAGATGACTCCGTCGGGAACCACCTTCGCCGTCCCCGTGGCCTGAACCGTGACACCCCTGTTCGGGGCCTCGACGCCTTGATAAGTGTCGCCACCTCCAATACTGCAACCAGCGAGCACGACAGCACTGACAAGAGCCAAGAGGGATTTACGCATGACCCAAGTCTTGTCGCCTAGACCCGTAGATAGTTGTCACTCGTTCTCGACCATGCAGTGCATGGGTATCCTGATCGCACCAGCGTTCGTAGCTCAATGGATAGAGCATCTGACTTCGGATCAGAGGGTTGGGGGTTCGAGTCCCTCCGAGCGCACCAAGTGCGAGCATCCCCGAACCGCTTTTGCCCTACTAAGGTTCGACAATGAAGCAATCAGTGTTATTAGTTCGCGCTCTAATTGCATCATCGTTACTAGTTGCGTGCTCACAATCTCCCGCCTCCACGCAAGATCCGGACGAGCTGGCTACTACTACCTCAGCCTCGCCGACTTCGCTCAGCGACAACTACTCCGACACGGCATCAACTGCACTTGCAAGCACCGAGATGTGTCACATCGAGGATCTCTACGAAGCCGACGGCGCGTTTCAGACGAACTTGGTTGGATTTCCGCGGCCCGAAGTCGTTCAATCCCCAAAGGTGCTCGTTCTGCCCTTTTCGTTCAGCGACGGTGAACCCCCCACCAAACAACTGGGTGGCTCGCTCGGTGCCCTGAAGGGCGCAAGTCATTTTTTTGAGGAGATCTCTTGGGGAAAGGCGATCCTTACTTTCGAAGTCGCACCCCAAGAATTGTGGCTCAAGATTCCAAAGACGGCAGCCGAGATGGGCTTCTCAAAGGAGTCTCCCGGTTCTGCCTCGCCATTCAAGATTCTCGACTACATGGACCCAGCCCTCTCAGTAAACGACTATGACATCGTCTATCTCATCGGTTCACCAGACCTCACACAACACGCGACCGCGATGATGGAACTAGACCCTCGCGACACTCCTCACGAAGGACCAGCAGGCACCGTTTCCCGCGCCGTAATGATCACCTTCAACCACAACGATTCAATTCTCGCCGCCCACGAATTGGGACATGCGTGGCTCAACTTATGGGACCTCTACAACATGCAAGAAGGGATCACAGATTTTGTGGGTCTGAACCGCTTCGACTTGATGTTCAGTGCAGTTCCCACCGAGTACAACGCCTCCGACATGACCATCTGGAATAAGTATTTGGCAGGCTGGGTTGATCCCGATCAAATTCGCTGCATCACCGACGCTGGAATCTCTACACATTTCATCAACACGAACTCACTTACTTCCGACTTCGCGAAAGCCATTGTCGTAAAGATCAGCGAGACCAAGATCCTCGTTATCGATACCTGGCGAAAGAGCGAATTCAACCGGTGCTGCAACGAAACGATCGCATACGTCGTTGACGTGTCCCGCATGAATGGGGCCGGTCCTTTCCGCTTACAAGGAGCACTCAAGAACCCTGGAGATCAACTAGTACTTGACGGCTCAGTTCTGTCCACCAACAGCAAATGGACATTCCGCCCAAACGAATCGCTCACCATTTCCAATGTGACTATCA
This sequence comes from uncultured Acidimicrobium sp., assembly GCA_964654335.1. GTDB lineage: Bacteria > Actinomycetota > Acidimicrobiia > Acidimicrobiales > Ilumatobacteraceae > UBA3006. The sequence continues at coordinate 12,740 of CAZZJH010000034.1, read as the reverse complement.
GACTTCTCGATAGCGATGACTCAGGAGCGTTGGTCGAAGTCATCACTGGATGAGTCAGGGACTCAGGTGACGCGGCTGGCGGGGATCGTGGCCTGGCGGGTCACAAAGGGGTCACAAACGACGCATAATCGACGGACTAGGCGACACGTCCAGCTCCCTACGTTCAGATCGCAGAAGCCTCAGGAGACCACAAAGACACTGCCAAACGCTCATTACTTGTCTTCGGATCAGAGGGTTGGGGGTTCGAGTCCCTCCGAGCGCACCACTTAGGTCACCCGGCCCGCAGGCATCTTTGCTTTGCGGTACTCGCCACTCGCCACTAGGTCTCTAATTCGAGCAAAGCCATCGAAGACTTCGCGATAACTCGTCGCAAGTGGAGAAATCGCCACTCGAATACTCGCTGGTTCGCGATAATCAGGAATCACCTTGGCGATCTCGCGCATGGCAACAGCGATCTGTTTGGCATCGGGATGCTTCATCGTGATGTGTCCACCCCTACGCGCCGCGTCCCTAGGTGTCACGATGGAGAACCCGAGTGGCTCGAGCCACTCGTCATGAAGAGCAACCATCAAGTCGGTTCCGACTGCCGCCTTTTTCGCGATTGCAGGAAGGGTGGCTTCGCTGATCATCTCCATCGACGTCTCGACGCACCGAAGCCCCACGATCGACGGGCTCGCAATCTGAAAGCCACGCATGCCGAGAGCGCGATCGAACCCCTGGCCCATGGCGAACTGATCTCGTTGGGCGAACCAACCTTGGATGGGCACGCGCAACGACTCCTGCACACGTTTGTTCACGTACAACCAAGCAGGCGAACCCGGGCCGGAGTTGCAGTACTTGTAGGTGCAGCCAACTGCCAAGTCCACGTCATCGCGATCGAACTTCATGTCGACCACTCCGACGGCGTGACTTGCATCCCACAGCACCAGAGCACCTACTTCATGCGCGAATTCGGTGAGTTCACGCACATCATGCAGCGCCCCAGATCGGTACTGCACCACGGAAAGCGTGACCAGAGCGACATCTTGCGACAGACGCGCCCTGAGCATCTCCGATGACACGAACTCCTCGCCCGACTCGTCGTCGATCAGGACGAGCCTCTTGCCGTAGCGATCACACAGCCCTTCGAGGATGTAGCGGTCCGTCGGAAAATTGGCGGTGTCGCTGATTACCACGCTTCGATCAGGTCTCGCTCTGATTGCAGCATCACAAAGTTGATAAAAGTTGACGCTCGTCGTATCAAGCGCGAGAACTTGCCCCTTCCCTGCACCGAGCGCAATTGCTCCGATCACGTCACCAACACGTTCGGCTTCGTCGATCCAATGTGACCAACCCGTTACCAGTTCGCTTCCCCACTCGTCCACCAGATAGCGCTGCACGACGTCGACCGTCTTGCGCGGGAGACGACCAAGAGAATTTCCGTCCAGATAACAAATTTCAGGGTCAGCAATGACGAATTGATCGCGGAATCGACGCAATGGGTCCTGCGCATCGAGTGCATCGGGATCGGGAACCTGCCATCTAGGTGCCATACTCTGACCTTATGTCAGGAGGAGAAACGCCGGCCCATCTGCGTTCGATCACCTACTCCTCGTACCTGAGAATCCCAGAATTGCTGGCTCTACAGTCTCCCCGCGACGACGAGCCTGAACATGACGAACTGCTCTTCATCGTGATTCACCAAACCTACGAATTGTGGTTCAAGACCTTGCTTCATGAGTTCGGTCGAGCTGGCTCAATGCTGCGAGGGGGACAAACGCACCCAGCATTGGCCAGCCTCACCCGCGTACGCACGATCATGAAGACCCTCGTGAGTCAGGTGGACATTCTCGAGACGATGACCCCGCTGCAGTTCGGATCGTTCCGCGGTCGCCTCGAGGCTGCCAGTGGTTTTCAATCTGCCCAGTTCCGTGCATTGGAGATGGTTCTCGGACGACGAGATCAGAGGGTTCTCTCGAGCTTTCCCGAGGGTTCCACCGAGCACCAACAACTAGTCGCGACCATGAACACGCCGTCCGTTTGGATGGACACCCTCGCCTATTTGCAGGCTCGCGGTCATCAGATTCCGCAACGGGTAATGCAACTCCAGCCGGCCGAGGCATACGAACCAAACGAGGACGTGCAATCAGTGGTCCTCGATGCCTACCGCAACGACCCTGAAGCCGCCTCGGTTCTGGAACGGCTGGTCGACATCGATGAAGGCGTGCAGGAATGGCGATACCGACACGTGAAGATGGTGGAGCGCACCATCGGCCACAAACACGGCACTGGTGGTTCATCTGGCGCCGAGTATCTGGCAGCCACTTTGTTCAAACCGTCGTTCGAAGACCTCTGGGCCGTGCGCAATCGCTTTTAGACCGCTGACCGTTGGCGTCAATAGTCAATTTTTTCGACATCTTCGTATTTGTTTCATTTTCATGACGCATTCCTCAGAGGTCCTACTGTGGGATCAGTTGCCATGTGGTAGCAGGACTCAGGGGGAAAGATGAACAGAATGTTGGGGATTTCCATTTTGGTCGGTTCGGCATTTCTGGGAGGCTGTGCCAGCGGCGAAACCGCCGTCGAAGAAAGCAGCGGTTCGAGCAGCGTTACTGGTGAAGTGAAGGAATGGGAAGTAGCAGTCGACAAGGACTCCGTTCCCGCAGGCGAGGTGACTTTTACGATCACCAACAACGGAACGATGCAGCACGAGTTCCTCGTCGTGAAGACCGACCTTGCAGATGGAGAGATCCCCGTTGATGGCGACCACTTCTCCGAGAATCTGGACTCGATCTCGGTGATCGACGAGATTGGCGAATTTGCGGCAGGTACCACCGAAGCACTCACGGTCTCGCTCGAGCCAGGTAACTACCAACTGCTTTGCAACATTCCAGCGCACTACTCGGCAGGAATGCACACCGCATTCGTCGTCGAATGAAGTCAAGCCTGGTCGGTTCATAGGGACTGACCAGGCAAACCTTCGTCACTATGTGACGTGGTCCACATTCAGACGTAGGCACGCGGCGCTTACCCTGCCACGGTGAATGAAATTGCAGTCTCTCTCAGCGGCCTCACCAAGAGTTACGGAAAGGCTCGGGGAATCCGTGACATCACCTTTGACGTTCACCGCGGAGAGGTCTTCGGATTTCTAGGGCCAAACGGATCAGGCAAAACCACCGCGCTTCGCACACTCGTCGGGTTGATCCACGCCACTAGTGGCTCCGCGCAGATTCTCGGTCGTGACGCCCTGAGCCCAGATCCCGCACTGCGCGCAAGCATCGGATACCTGCCCGGATCACTTGGTCTCTATTCCTCCATGACGGGGAGAGCGTTCCTTCGCTACCTCGCGAGTGTGCGTCGCAAAGACTGTGACGAATCAATCGATCAACTCGCCGATCGCCTCAAGGTGGATCTGGATCGACACATCCAGGATCTGTCGAAAGGAAACCGACAGAAGATCGGTGTGATCCAAGCCTTCATGCACCTTCCCCAAGTGCTCCTCCTTGATGAACCGACGAGTGGTCTCGATCCACTCGTGCAACACGAATTCGAGAGCCTCCTGGACGAGTCGAAATCACAAGGTGCCGCAATCATCCTCTCCTCTCATGTTTTGAGCGAGGTGGAACACCTTGCCGATCGCGTGGCAATCATCAACGAGGGCTCCCTTCTCGTCGTGGCAAGTGTGTCCACGCTCAAGGAGCGCGCACTTCGTTCGGTGGATCTGCATTTCGACACATCTCCACCCAACGATGCGTTCGAGAGCATCGATGGTGTCCGCGATGTGACGCGACACGGAAACATGATCACGTGCTCGGTTCTCGGAAGCGAGCACGAACTACTCGTGGCAGCCGTTCGGAATGGTGTGGTCACCGTCACCACACGCGAACCAAGTCTCGACGAGGTGTTCTTTCGTTATATCGGAAGCGGTGCCAGACAGTGAGCATCGCAGTTGCAAGCAAGACCTGGCTGGATCACTGGAAGTCCTACATTGCGTGGGCGTCGGTCGCACTGTTTCTGTGCATCATCCAGCTCTCCGTGTATCCGAGCATCGTCGATTCCGGCGAAGGCATCGAAGCACTGCTCGATGCCTTCCCCGAGGCATACAAAGAGATATTCCGGATGGAGGACTACACCTCGGGCGCTGGATACCTGGGTACAGAACTGTTCAGTCTCGCAATCCCCTTCATATTCATTGCCGTCGGATCGACTTGGGGCGCAAGTCATTCGGCACTCGAGGAAGAGCGACTCACAGCCGATCTCCTTTTTGCACTTCCCCTCAGGCGCTACCGCATTCTGCTCCAGAAGAAAGGAGCCGAGGTCACTGCGCTGATCCTGCTCGGTGCACTTGTCGTAGTTACGTTGGCAGTTGGTGCACATCTCGTTGACATGGACATCTCGACCGGTGGACTGATGGCGGCAACGACGTCATCCGCGCTTATCGGATGGCTCTATGCCGGCTTCTCGTTCATGGTCGGCGCATTTACAGGCCGCAAGTCGGCGACATTGGGAGTTTCCACCGGTCTTGCGGTGATTGCTTTCATCTTCTATTCACTCGATCCGCTCGTCGACACCTTCGCACTGATCACCCCGATCAACCCCTTTGAGTGGATGCTTTCGGGAAAGCCAATCGCCAACGGCATTCAGGCATCCGGAAGTCTGAAGCTCGTTCTCGTAGGTGCCGGCTTACACATTGCAGGACTATTGATTTTCGAGCGGCGCGACTTGCGGGCTTGACGGACGATTGGCGAGCGCCAATTACTCTTTCCATTCAGTGCTCTCCAACGAAGAATCCCATGGTGCAACCTCGGCCTGGATGTCTCGATTCATCGCTCTCGGCTTGGTCTGGGGAAGCTCGTTTCTCCTCGTCAAACTAATCATCGACGAATTCACGCCTGTCGGCATCGCCTTCTGGCGATCCACGGCAGGAGCGGTGGTCCTCCTTGCGATTTGTAGATTCCGACGAGAGAAGTTGCCCGCCAATCGCCGACACCTGGCCCATCTTCTCGTCATCTCGATTCTCTTCGGTATCGCCCCGACACTCCTCGTCACCCTTGGCGCCGAGGGAATCACGAGCTCGGTGGGTGGAGTACTCAGTGCCACCATTCCCACCGCAACGGCGCTCGCAACGTTCACATTCTTCCCGTCACAACGAGCAACGGCTAATCAACTCGTTGGCATCGTCCTTGGGTTCTTGGGCATCTTCTTGATCAGTGAAGTCTTCTTCGGTGTGGGTGAGAACGAAATGTCGAGCGTCGCGCTGGTGCTGCTCGCCACGTTCTGCTACGGAATCGGACTGCCCTACTCCAAGAGATTCGTCGTGCCTCTCGGCTACTCGGGAATGGCGCTGGCAGCAGCGCAAGTGACCATCGCCGCGCTCGCTCTTCTCCCAATCGCGTTGTTCGCTGGTTCGACGAAGGTGACTCCAAGCGTCGACGCCGTCGCCTTCCTCACCATCCTCGGGGTGTTCGGGTCGGGCTTCGCCTTCGTCTGGAATCTGCAAGTCCTCGAATCCGCCGGCAGCACAATTGCAAGTTCCGTGACCTACATCACCCCGCTCGTCGCCGCTCTGCTTGGATTCATTGTGCTCGGCGAGAGACTCGACCCATTTCAGATTCTTGGTGTGATCATCGTGGTCGTGTCGTCTGCAGTCGTACACGAACGAATTCGACTAGTGCCTTCGAAAACCTGACCTAATCGTTGAGCAGCTGCCAACGAGCCTCGATTTCGTCCCCGAGGATCTCGGCCACTTCTTCCGTGGTCCAGAAGTGTGACTTGTCAACTTGGACGATCTCGGCGGTCGGCGCTGGGTAGACACGTTCGCCGATCATGCGGGCCTTGTCATTGAAGCGCCAATTGACAATCGACCACCGACGTTCGATGTAGAACCCATCCAAATCATCTACAACGTGCCCATAAGAGCGCGCCGTATTCCCGCGCATGTAAATGTGATACAGCGCCTCCGACATGAAGCCATCGTCAGTAAGATAAATCTCCTCATCAGTAAGAACGCGAACACTCGATCCCGCAGTCGAAAGAGCGTTATAGAACCATCGCACCGAACCTGCGTCCTCGAGCTTGTAGTACTTTTTCCCCGCGGCAAAGACATAATCGGGTTGTTCTACGGTCAGTCGAGGATCAAAAATCTCAGTCCAACGGCCACAGATTTCCAGTGAGGCATGCTGCTTATAAACCAGCATGATCCGACGTTGGTGAGGGGAAAGATCGCTGGCCAACTTTTGGTCACAGCCCCCAAGGAATTCACGAACGTCAAAACGGTTGGATGTATTTACCGATTCAGTTACAGCCATAAAGGCAAACTAAACCTCTCCATTCATGCGGTCAAACAACTTCGGGAAACCCATAGTCCTATTGGCGTCAATGACCCCTCTAGGTGTCAACCAAGCAAATCTCTGCTTGACTGAACCCTCGCCCTAGGGGGTGCCAATTGGGGGAGGTCAGAGTGCATTTCTTTAGACGGATCGTTCTTCTTGCCACACTGTGTTCGCTGCTTGGCACAGGGACGTCAGTCGGAGTTTCGCAAGTTCGAGCCGCCGACACCGATCAAGTGGTCATTGGCGCGGTCATCGAGCCTTCGAGTTTGGATCTCACCGGCGCGGCAGGCGCAGAGATCCCCCAACTCTTGCTCGGCAATGTGTATGAAGGACTGCTTCAGATCACGGATCGAGGAACCATCCAGCCATCACTCGCGTCCTCTTACAAGGTGTCACCTGACGGCAAGACCTACACCTTCACTCTGACGAGTGCTCGATTCCATGATGGCTCGCGTATGACTGCAAATGACGTGGTCTGGAGTTTGCGCCGATTGATCGATCCGGCGTCGCCGGTCACTCCAGACCTCAAGGGCCAATTCGACCGCATCGCTTCGATCAAGTCAACTGGGCCATCGACCGTGGTGGTCACCCTGAGGACACGCGACAACGACTTTGAGTTCAATCTCACCCAGCGCGGCGGAGCCATCTTCAAGGCCAACACGTCGTCTTTTGCCAGCACCACGAACGGAACCGGTCCGTACAAGTTGAAGAATTGGAACCGAGGCACGAGCATCACGCTCGAGCGCAACGAGCAGTACCACGGCGCGAAAGGAAAGACGAAGTCAATCGTCTTCCGCTACATCCTCGACTCCACTGCGCTCAGCAATGCGATGCTCTCCGGCCAGATCGACATCATGACCACGGTGCA
>CAZZJH010000034.1:0-5461 GCA_964654335.1 uncultured Acidimicrobium sp. | reverse complement strand
ACTTGGCCAAGTCACGCCAATTGCTCGCCGAGGCCGGTTACCCCAACGGATTCAACCTCACTCTCGACGTCCCTGGCATTCCTTATGCCACTGCCTCGCAGGAGTTCATCGCCGCATCCCTCGCGAAGGTAGGAATCAAGGTCACCATTCGTCCGGTTTCTTTCCCCGAATGGATCAATCGAGTCTTCCTCAAAGCTGACTACGACATGACGATCATCGCGCACGTAGAGCCGAACGACATGGCAATCTATGCGAACCCGAACTACTACTTCCGCTTCGACAACGCCGAGTACCGAGACCTCTTGACTGAAGCTCGAGAAGCTGAATCTAAGTCGGCAAGGAACGCAGCGATGCGTCGAGCAGCGCGAATTCTCGCCGATCAGCATGTCAGTGACTGGCTGTGGCTGCTGCCGAACATCCAGGTGGCCAAGGCGAATGTGACCGGCTTCCCCGTGCGCGCTATCGGCGGAGGCTACGTCGTCGCCGACATCGTGAAGAAGTAGTACGCGCCCGCCTACCCTCGTAGGCATCTCGATGAGCTTCGCACGGTACGTTCTCCGCAGGCTTGCCCTCGCAATTCTTTCGCTTGTCGTGGCTAGCGCCATGATTTTCGCGCTGCTGCGCTTGTTGCCTGGTGACATTGCCGAGACGAAGCTCGGAGTCGGAGCCACGCCAGAGGCAGTCGCCCAATTGCGAGGAGATCTTGGACTGGATCGACCAGCGTTGGTTCAATACGGCGAGTGGCTGGCACATGCGGCCTCGGGGGATCTCGGCAAGTCCTTGATCAGCGAGGTGAGCGTCTCCAGTGAACTAGTGAGCAAGTCGCGAGTCACGCTCCCCCTCGTGCTGTTCTCTGCTTTCCTCTCACTCCTTCTCGCATTGCCGTTGGGGCTGATCGCAGCTCTGCGCAACAACCGGCGTGACGGCACCGCGCTGTCCGTAACGAGCCAATTGGGAATGGCGATCCCCTCCTTCTGGGTGGGTGTCATCCTGATCACCGTTTTTGCGGTCAATCGAAACGTCTTGCCTGCTGGAGGATTTCCCGAAGGTGGATGGGCCGAAACGTCACAAGCCGTTCAATCACTCATTCTTCCTGTCGCAACACTCACCATCTCCCAAGCGGCCGTTTTGATGCGCTTTGCGCGGTCGTCTGCACTGGAAACTCTGCACCAAGACTTCCTGAGGACTGCAAGAGCCACGGGTCTCACGAGAACTCAAGCCTTGCGTATCCACGGACTTCGTAATTCACTCATCCCCATGATCTCCGTGCTCGGCATCCAAGTGTCCACGCTCATCGTCGGAGCAATAGTCGTCGAAAGCGTCTTCGCGCTCCCCGGCATCGGCCAAATGTTGTTGCAAGACGTCGCAATCAGGGATTTCAACAAGGTGATGGGGACACTCGTCGTCGCGATGGGTGTCGTCTTCATCGTCTCGTTCATCACCGACTTGATCGTCGGCATTCTCGACCCACGGACCACGAAGCAATGATTCGCGGAACGACGATGAAGATCGGTGTCGCTCTCGTCTCACTCGCCACCGGCATGACCGTCATGTCATTCCTCTGGACTCCTTATGACCCCCTCTCGATAGATGCCGAAAACTCGCTGGCATCGATCTCCTTTAGCCACCCGTTCGGCACCGACATCCTCGGCCGCGACGTGCTTAGCAACGTCATCGTCGGTGCGCGATCGACCTTTCTGGTGGCCATTCTTTCTGTAGCTATCGCCATGTTGGTTGGTGTGATCACCGGTGTCGCCGCCGCATCGCTCGGAGGCCGCGCTCGATCACTCCTTGTCTTTGTTATCGACATCGTGTTAGCGCTTCCCGGGGTGCTGGTGGCGATCGTCCTCGCGGCCGTCTACGGACCGTCAACGATCACCGCGACAGTGGCGATCGGGGTTGCCTTGTCGGCCGCTGTCGCCCAAGTAACACGGCGCGCGGCATCGACCGTTCTCACACAAGATTTCGTGATGGCTGCGATTGCGTCCGGCTCTTCACGACGCCGGATCTTCTTGCATCACCTTCTTCCCAACCTCCGAGCGAACTTGCTGATCCAGGCTTCTGGCGCCGCGGCAATCGCCATACTCGCCGAATCAACCTTGTCGTATCTCGGACTCGGCACCGTTCCGCCCACGCCGTCATGGGGGCGCATGCTCGCCGAATCACAGCAATTCCTGATCCTCGATCCCGTCGTCGCGCTGTGGCCCGGACTCTTCATCGCGCTCACCGTTCTCGGCTTCAATCTTTTGGGTGACGGCCTGCGCGAGGTCCTCGATCACACGATGGATACGGAACGCACATGAGCGCCATTCGACTCCAGGACCTCACCATTCGTTTCGGTGAACGAACGGTCGTCGATCGGCTCACGTTCGAGGTGGAACAAGGCGAGCGAGTGGGGATCATCGGTGAGTCCGGTTCGGGAAAGACGATGACGGCTCTGGCGATCCTCGACCTTCTCCCACCAGCAGCACGTGTCCAAGGAAGTGTTCTCATGGATGGGAGTCCGCTTCCACTCGGCGATGATCCGGCAATGTCGAACCTTCGCGGGTCACGGATCGCAATGGTGTTCCAGGAACCACTTACCGCGCTCAATCCACTGATGCCCGTTTGGAAGCAACTCGCACTACCCCTTCGTCGACACCACCAGTGCTCACGCTCTGAGGCGCGCGAGCGAGCAGAAGAATGGTGCGCGAAGGTGGGCCTGCCTGCACACGCCTCTTCCGCCTACCCGCACCAACTCTCCGGTGGTCAACGCCAGCGAGTCGGTATCGCGATTGCATTGTGCGCGGAGCCAGGTCTCGTCATAGCCGATGAACCGACCAGTGCACTCGACGTCACCGTACAGAAAGAGGTCCTGGATCTCCTGCTCGGGCTCACCACCAAGTCAAACACCTCGCTCATTTTCATCTCGCACGACCTTGCAGTCGTCAACTACATGACCAATCGTGTCGTCGTGATGCACCACGGAAAGTGCGTGGAAGAGGGTGCAACGGCCACCGTTTTTGCCTCACCGCAAGACCCGTACACGAGCAGGCTCGTAGCGAGCGCCAAGCGATCATCCTTGGTGCTGCGAGAGCTGACGGGAGAAACACGATGAACCCGATCATCGAAACTCGCTCGCTGTCACGATCTTTTCGTGTTTCCCGAAAGGGAGAACTGCGTGCGGTACGCGAAGTGTCGTTGACCCTCGCCGAAGGACAACTGACTGGATTGATCGGCGCTTCTGGTTCGGGAAAGACGACACTCGCCAAATTGCTACTCGGACTCGACTCGCCAACGTCGGGCGAGGTGCTGTACCGAGGAACTCCCCTGGCCGATGCGAACATGCCGGCATTCCGCAGCGAAGTGCAGGTCGTCTTCCAAGACCCGCGAAGTTCGCTCGACCCACAGATGAGCATCGCCAGCATCGTCCGCGAGCCGCTCGAATGCCTGGCCATCGAGGGCGACCATGAACGACGGGTATGCGAGGTTCTCGAGTTGGTGGGCCTTGATCGTGATGTGGCTAAACGGCAGCCGCATCAACTTTCAGGAGGACAACGTCAACGCGTTGCGATCGCGCGCGCACTCGCGTCCCAACCGCGACTGCTGATTGCCGACGAACCAGTGAGCGCACTCGACGCTCTCGTGCGCGACGAGATTCTGGAGTTGCTCGAGACGCTCACCAAACAATTAGGGCTTGGATTGCTCCTCGTGTCCCACGATCTCGCAGTGATCGCCCGCCTTTGTACCGATGTGCTCGTCATGCACGAGGGTGAGATCGTCGAACGGGGTTCGACTCGTGAAGTATTCGGGCGGCCACGACACGGCCATACCGAAGCATTGCTCGCAGCCGTGCCGCGTTTCAGCTAGTCAACTCGCGCGACCAAGCACGGCGAGAGTGCCCGACTTGACGTCAATGGTCGCGCCAGTCAATTCGATGACCGAGTCCAGGTTGAGCAGGGAGACGGATGTGCCGTCCACCTCGATTTCAGCGCTGCCACAAATGGCAGTCACGGCCATCCCGTCAGTAACCGATTGACCAGGCATCACGACACGCAACCAACTCGTGTCACCACCACGCGTCATCAAGTTGAGCGCTCTCATCGGCCCATCCAAGAGTCGCGCATGCACGACGGCATCGCCCTCAAATGGAGTGATCGACCCCGGGGGACACAGATGGCGAACACCATCGATAGTCAGTTCCGTGCCATTGCCATCGGCGACACAAAACTGCCTCGAGACATCGGGGAACACCGAGAACGGAACGTCCTCGGTGATGTCGGCAGTGGACAGTTTCCACGTCCATCCCTCTGGAAGTGGCCCGTTTGCGATGATCTCGTACTGGACTCCCCGACCATTCCGCCACGGTTGGGGCTGACGATCGACCGCTCGCTGAATTCTCACGGACAGTAGCGAGCGCCTTTGGCGCGAAACGTCTTCACTTCGCTCAATTGCGTCGATGTGATCCCCGTGACCGTTTCGAGATCGAGCGAGCAAATGACGGCGTCCTTCATATTTGCATTGGTGAAGTTGGCACCCGTAACGATTGCTCCCGTGAGGTTTGCTCCCGACAGATCTGCACCCGTGAAGTCCACGTTCGTCAGATCCGCCCGGATGAATAGGGTCTCCTTGAGGTTCGCGCGCACGAACTTTGCGTTCTTCAGGTCAGCCACGCTGAAGTCGGTGAACTCCAATTTGAGCAGCGAGTAATCGACATCTTGGAGATACGTGAACTGGCACTTCAGCACGATGACACAGCGGGTCTCGGGTTCGGGAACGGGTGGGGTCGTAGTCGAGGTGGTCGTCGTGGTTTCTTCGACCACGACTGTCGTTACGACTGCCTCCTCGATCACATTTTCGACGGTGGTCGATGTCTCGGCCGTGGATGTGGACTCGGTGGTTTCGACGGATGCCGTGCAGGCGGAGAGCGCGACGACGAGCAACGCGACGAGGGGGGTTCGTCTCATACCCCCGAGGTTAGGTGACCTGTGTTGCTAGTTTGAGCCATCATGGCTGAGCTCACTGGACGAATTGCGCTCGTCACCGGATCATCGAGCGGAATCGGTGAAGCGATCGCTCGACGTCTTGCCGATCTCGGCACAACGGTCGTCGTGAATTCGTCATCCTCGGTTGAAGCGGGCTCACGAGTCGCCGACGAAATCGGTGGACACTACGTTCAGGGCGACATCTCGCAGAGTGACTCACGGGATCGATTGATCGCCAAATGTGAATCGTTGGGTGGCCTCGACATCCTGATCAACAACGCGGGATGGACGAAATTGATCGCCCACACCGATCTCGAATCTCTTTCAGAGGAGATCTTTCGTAAGACCTTTGAAGTGAACGTCTTCGGCACATGGGAACTGACGAAGCAGGCAATGCCGCTTCTCCGCAAATCGAGTGACCCCAATGTGGTCAACATCACCTCGATCGCCGGAGTGAGGCCAGTGGGTAGCTCCATCGCTTATTCGATGAGCAAGGC
>CAZZJH010000033.1:0-15437 GCA_964654335.1 uncultured Acidimicrobium sp. | reverse complement strand
GTGGAACATGTACGTGTCGCCGGTGAAGGGCGTGCGCGAAATCATTGCGCAGAGCGATCCGGATCTTGCCGAGAATCCGCTCGTGTTCCCCGATGAGGCCACGAGTAGCCGCTTGCGGGCGTTTGCTCAGTTGAGCGACGAGGAAGAGGCCAAGTTCGACGAGGCCTTCTCCGCCATCACTGGCGCCTGATCGCTCGGGTGAGATAGCGAAGTGATCGAGCGGTTGGACCGATGAGCCTGGTGGAAGCGCCGGCTCCACGGCCGCGTCTCGGATCCTCGGCGGATCGGGTTGGTCTCGCTGCACTGCTGATTGCCACCGTGTGTCTGGTGGCAATCGGCGGCAAATGGGTTTCTGGACCACTCGCGTCGGTGGTCGTTCTCGTGTTGCTCGCGGTGATCGTTGGCGTCATCGTTCTCGCTTGGAAGGGTGGGACGGAAGCTCGTCGATTGCTTGCTCCATACGGACTACTCAAGCCGGGCATGTTGTGGCTGGGACTGTTCTTTTTGGCGCCACTGTGGTCGTTGCTACGAATCTCGTTGTCCACGAAGGAGAGTCGTTTCGACATCAATTACAACTTCACCTGGGCATTCGAGAACTATCGAACGGCTTTCACCGATTTTGGTGGTCAATTTTCGCGTGCGTTCTTGTATGCGGGAATCGCCACGGTGCTCACGATTCTCATTGGCTATCCACTTGCCTACGTGATCGCGTTCCGGGGAGGGAAGTACAAGAACGTCTTGCTCGGTCTCGTGGTGGTGCCCTTCTTCACCAGCTACTTGATCCGCACGATCGCGTGGTCGACCATCCTCTCCGACGAGGGAGTGGTGGTGTCATTCGTCAAGGGGCTCGGTCTCGTGCCGGCTCTCGAAGCACTCCAGATCATGGACAACGGGAGGCTGCTCAACACTCCAGCAGCCGTGATCGGTGGTCTCACCTACAACTTCTTGCCGTTCATGCTGCTGCCCATCTATGTGAGCCTGGAGAAGATCGACATCGGTTTGGTGAACGCAGCCAACGACTTGTACTCGACCAATTCGGCCGCCTTCCGCAAGGTGGTATTCCCTTTGTCGATGCCTGGAGTGTTCGCCGGCACGCTATTGACCTTCATCCCGGCTGCGGGCGACTTCGTCAATGCCCAGTTCCTCGGTAGTCCGAACACCACGATGATCGGCAACTCGATCCAAGATCAGTTCTTGCGACAGAACAACTATCCGGTCGCGTCTGCGATGGCGGCTGTCTTGATGGTGAGTATCGCCGCGTTGGTGTTGCTGTACACGCGGCTCTTCGGCACGGAGGATCTCGCATGATTCGTTCGCGTACGAAGGTAGGTAAACAGTTACTCAACGTCGTGGCTGGTGTCGCCCTCGTGTATCTGTTCGTGCCAATCGTGTTCATCGTTGCCTTCAGCTTCAACAAGCCGCGAGGAAAGTTCAACCTGCTGTGGCAGGAGTTCACATGGGATAACTGGCTGAAGCCATTTTCCGATCCAGGTCTGACTGACGCGTTCATTCGCAGTTTGGAAATCGCGGCGATTTCCACGTTGATTGCGACGTTCCTCGGTTCGTTGATGGCGATCGCACTAGCGCGCTACTCGTTCAAGGGACACAACGGCTTCAATTTCTTCCTCGTCCTTCCGCTGACCGCGCCCGAGATCGTCCTCGGTTCTTCGCTCGCCACATTGTTCCTGGGGCAGAACTTCGTCGATTTTGGTGTCGTGACGATCGTGATTGCTCACGTGATGTTTCAAGTCAGTTTCGTGGCGCTGACGGTGCGGGCACGCATCCGCGGATTCGACTGGACGTTGGAACAGGCGGCCCAGGACCTGGGTGCCTCGCCAATGCGCACCTTCTGGAAGATCACCTTCCCGCTGATTCTCCCCGGAATTCTTGCAGCGTCCCTCTTGGCGTTTGCACTGTCGATCGACGATTTCATCATCACGTTCTTCAATTCGGGCTCTGTGCAGACCTTCCCGATCTACATCTATGGCGCTTCACGAGTAGAGATCTCGCCACAGATCAACGTGTTGGCTTCGATCGTGCTCTTCATCAGCGTCGCAATTCTCGCGATTGGCAACTTCTCGGGTAAGCGCAAGGGGAGTGGACGCAAACAGCGCAAGCTCGCACGCGCCTGAGCATGGCGCAATCTAAGCGCACCCATTACGAGGTGCTGGGAGTTGCAACCGGGGCGAGTGTCGAGGTGATCAAAGCTGCTTATCGCCAGAAGATCCGTCAGGCCCACCCCGATTCGACCGGATCTACGGCATCCGGCGCCGAGGTGGCGGCAATCAACGAGGCGTGGAACGTGCTGTCGCAACCCGGGCGTCGTGCGATGTATGACCGTTCGCTGACCACGCCAATGTCTGCTCCCGTTCCCGAGCAGCGAGTGGTCGTGCCGCAGATGGTGTTCGAGCGTGCACGATTTCCATGGCGTCTCGTGCTTGGTTTGATCGTCATTGGCGCTGCCGGTGTGATCTTGCTCAACGCCATTTCTCAACCTGCTGGTCCTTCCGGGCCCGATGGTCTGTTGAGCGGAGGATCCTGCGTGATCATCGATGCGTCACAAGCGGCGGTCGAAGTGCCGTGCTCCGGACCCCACGAGGCGGTCGTGCAGCAGCTCATCGGCTTCGACATGACATGCCCGACCGATACTGAAGCGTTCCGTGACCGCCAAGGGATGGGAACGGCCTGTGTGGTGAGGCCTTGAAATGAAGTCGCGCTTCACGCGTCTCGTCACGGTTTGCTTGCTTGCATGTGTCATGGTCGTGTCGACCGAGTCACTGGCTCAGGGAATTGGCGGCACCAAGTGCTCGAAGATCGGCACTACCCGAACCGTTCGAGGAGTGAGTTACCAGTGCGTGAAGACGGGTCGCATCTCGACATGGCGCAAGACGATGATCAAGGTGAAGGTTTCGCCACCTTCATTGACGTCGGGAGGTAGTGATCTCGAACCATGCCGACTTCGCGAGGCACGGACGATCAAGTATCAACCGTGGAACGTGGGGTTTCCTCGGGGTGATACGTACGGCACACCGATGTTGCCGACGAAGGGGCGGGCAAATGTGCAATTGATCGCCGTCGAGTTTCCTGATGCGCTGGGAACGGCTGGCGAACTCTCCGCTGCCGAATCTCAGATTGCGGAGTTCAATCGCTGGTTCGAGTTCACTTCAAAGGGCCAGTTGTCGTTCAGTTGGCAGTTCCCCAAGCAGTGGTTCCGTATGTCGCGTGCGGTGAAGGAGTATCAATTCGTCAAGGGGAATTGGTCGAGATTCCATGAGATCACGACCGAGATGATCGCCATTTCTGATTCCACGGTCAATTTTTCGAACTCTGATTTTGTCTTCGTTCTATTCCCGAAGTCGATTGCTCTTGGATCTCCAGATGTGGGTTGGGCGAATGCTCAGATTCCTTCGAATGAGGGAATTGTTCGCAACTTGTTTGGTGGCGGGGATTACTTCTATCGAAACAACTTCGAACTGTGGAGTTTCTGGGTACATGAGTGGGGACACCCGATGGGTCTGGCTGGACACACCCCAAGGTCCGACGTGAGCATCATGGACAACCAGAACGGGTCTTCCGTTGTTCTGAACGTCTGGGATTCGTTCCTCGCTGGATGGCTGGATGCGGACGAGTTGTACTGCATGCCCATGTCCACCCGAAGCGCCGACGTGACATTGATTGCCTTGGAGAAATTCGAGCGTGGTCCACGCGGAGCCATCGTGCCCATTTCACCGACGAATGGAATCGTCATCGAATCTCATCGGGCCGAAGGGTGGGGATCGCGACTCGGCAAAGGTGTCTACGGAGTATCGGTGTATTGGGTGGACACGACCACGGACACCAACCGTTACGCAGGAAGCTCCGGTTATACCGACACTGATTTGGGCGATCGTTGGGCGGACAACCTCGTTCCTCCAGGTGCGACGAGGAAGTTCGACCTCCTGCAAGTCGGCGACTCCGTCTCGTATCGCGGTGTCAGAGTGACCTTCACCAAGACCGGCGACTACGACACCGTTCGCATTGATCGGGGATCTTGAGCACGCGCGCGCTTGGTTGGAAGGCGCAACGAAATGCCCGATAGCCTTGGCGAGACATACGGGCGGTTAGCTCAGTCGGAAGAGCGCCACGTTCACATCGTGGAAGTCATGGGATCGAGGCCCATATCGCCCACCAGGTTTCGGCGCCGAACTACAGTTTCGGCGTGCCACAGCGTTGCGAACGCCCCGGATGCAGGGAAATCGCTTCAGTCGCCTACGCGATGAACCCTTCCAAAAGGTCGGTGACGTTGGACAATTTCGTCGAGGCCGAGTCCAAGGTGCCAAACGTGCTGTGCAAGACGCACGCGGATCGCCTGAAGATGCCCAAGGACTGGCTGTTGGATGATCGTCGCGAAGCGAATCCACGGTTGTTCCGAGTGGCTGCACCGGTCGAGCAGAAGCCGGTGCGAGATCGCACGGCTGGCAACCGCCGCAAGAGTCGTCCATTTCCGAAGCCTGAATCGTTCGACACGGTTCCGACACCGCGTCCACTCGAAGTACGCGAACCGGAGCAACAACGTGAACCAGTGATCGAAGTGGCATCGGTCGTCGAGCCTGAACCGATCGTCGCTGAGGTGATCGAAGAAGTCGAAGTAGTCGCAGTTGTCGAACCTGAACCCACGCCCGAACCAGCACCTGAGCTCGAACCGACACAGGCGATGCCGTGGCGACCACATTTCGACCAAGAAGACGATCTCGACGGTGTGCTCAAGCCCAAAGGTCGACTGTTGAGTCGTGCATTTGGATCGGACGAAACGCAGTTCATGCAGCGACCACCAAAAGAGTTGCAGCGAGAACCGTTCGACGAAACCCCCTGATGGAAATTGAAGCCGTCGTTGAGGCGCCGGTGAAGGCTGCGCGCGTCTACGAGGAAGTCCGATCGTTGGATGGTTATCCGCTGTGGATCGGCATCGTTCATGCCGTGCAGGCTGAGGCGGATGGTGTGTGGCAAGTGGAACTGCGGGGCAAGGTGGGGCCGTTCGCCCGTTCGAAAAGGTTGCGGATGGTTCGCGTAACCGACGAAGCCCCGCGTCGCGCAGTGTTCGAGCGCCAGGAAGTGGATGGTCGTCGCCATGCCAACTGGACGCTCACGGCTTTGGTGGAGGAACTCGGCGGTGCGAGCCGACTCACGATGCAACTGCACTACGGCGGTGCACTGTTTGGCGGAGGAGTGCTGGAAAAGGTGCTTGGCGACCAGATCAACGCTTCGAAAGAGAAGTTGCTAGATCGTCTCGGCGCGTGAACGCGTCTTGAGCAGCACAGGTTGGCCTGCCGCCAACTGCCCGCACGCGGCATCGATGTCCGTGCCGCGATTTTGGCGGACGGTCACGTTGACCCCAAGTTCCTCGAGTCGCTTGGCAAATGCGTACACCGCAGTCTTCGATGAGCCCTTCGTCGGCCAGCCTGGAGTCGGGTTGAGGGGGATGAGGTTGACGTGCGCAGATGGTCGTAGTTGATGAGCAAGACGAGCGAGTTCCTCGGCATCTCGGGGTTGATCGTTGACTCCCGCGATCATCGCCCACTCGAAACTGATGCGTCGATTCTTCACCGTCAAGTAATCGCGGCAAGCCTGCATCAAATCCTGGATGGGGTAGCGGCGGTTGATTGGAACCAACTCGTCGCGTAGCTCATTTCGCGCTGCATGCATCGACACCGCGAGATTCACGGGAAGGTCGCGTGCAGCGAGTGCCTTGATTCCAGGAATGATTCCCACGGTGGAAATGGTGAGGTGACGCGCAGAGATTCCGATGTCGCCATGGATTCGCTCGATTGCCCGCCACACCGATTCTTCATTGGCCAGTGGCTCGCCCATGCCCATGAATACGACGTTCGCCACGCGTTGATTTCGCTCGGCGCTGCGACGGGCTGCGCGAACGATTTGCTCGACGATTTCGCCCGGTGACAAATGGCGATTGAAGCCTGCCTGGCCAGTGGCACAGAAGCCGCACGCCATGGCACACCCTGCTTGGGTGCTCACGCACACGGTGGCACGGTCGCGATAGTGCATCAATACGGTCTCGATGGGGTGTCCACCATCGACGAGTTTCCACAGGAATTTGACCGTGTCTCCTCGATCCGAGACGGAGACGGAGGACTCCTCGAGTTGCGGAGGAAACTCCCGCGCCAACTTCTCGCGTATGTCTTTGGGCAGGGTGAGGATCTCCGAGGGTTGCTGGAAGTGCTGGTACAAGCCTTCCCACAACTGCTTGACTCGGAAGGCCGGTTGATTGCCTAGGGCTGTCGCGAAGTCGTCGCGGGACGCGTCGTACAAACCAGCCATGCGGTTCAGGCTACGAGGGTTCAACCCCGCAACCGAGTCACAGGGCAACCGCTATGCGAGGTGTGGTGCCGCGAGATTCTCGTAATCGGCGATTCGTGCACGTAATACGTCGAGGCTGGCAGTCCAGAACGCTTTGTCTGTCACGTCGATACCGAACGCATCGCCAAGTTGTTCCGCGGTGTCCATGCCGGCACGCGAGAGCACGTCGTCGTAGCCATCGCGGAATCGATCCGGATCGTTGCGGAACTTCGCGTAGAGACCGAGTCCGAACAGCAAGCCGTAGGTGTACGGCCAGTTGTAGAAGTGGCTGCCGTAGTAATGCGGTTTCAGCACCCACATGTGGGGGTGACGCGTGGATCCGTCGATCCCGTCGCCATATGCAGCTTGCTGTGCCTCGAGCATCATCTCGTTCAGTTCCGCCACGCCGAGGGTGCGGCGCTGCCTGCGGGCAAAGACCTCGGTTTCGAAGAGGAATCGGCTGTGAATGTCGACGACCACTTGACTTGCACCGATCAAGTCGACGTTCAGCAGGGCTAGCCGTTCGTCGCCTTGGAGACGGCTGAGTCCCTCTTCCACGACGAGTGTCTCGCAGAAGATGCTCGCCGTCTCTGCGAGAGCCATGGGCAGTCGCTTTTGGAGTGGCGTGCGATGGGCCAGCTGGGTGTTGTGATACGCGTGACCAAGTTCATGGGCAGTCGTCTGCGCAGATTCGGCAGAGCCGCTCCAATTGAGCAGCACGAGCGAACGATCGCCGAAGAAGGGCATGCAGAACGCTCCACCAACCTTGCCCTCACGTGGTTCGGCGTCCAGCCACTGTTCATCGATCGAGCGCTCTACCAGGTGGGCGAGGCGCGGTGAGTAACTGGCGAATGCACCCTTCACGAGCGAGATTCCCTCTTCCCATGAAAGTTGGTTGGAAGTGAACTCGAGTGGTGCGAACAGGTTCCACCATGCGAGGCCCGACTTGTCGCCATGCAGTCTTCCCTTCACCTGCATCCAGCGACGGAAGTCCGGAAGCGAGTCGAGCACCGCAGATTGCATCGCGGTGAATGTCGCTTCATTCACGGAGTTTCCGTACAGCGAAGCGTCGAGAGGCGAGCGCCAATTACGTCGGCGATTGACGATGTTCGCCTCGCCCTTGATGCTGTTCATCGCTGCTGCACAGGCGACGGAAATCTTCGGCCATGCAGTCATCTCTGCTTCGTATGCGGCCCGACGAACTGCCTGGTCGGCATGCGTTGCCAGTCCGCGAATCGCAGCCATGGGCATCGTCTTCGTGCCGTCGGGAAGGGCAACTTCTGCGGTGAGTTGCGAGGTGAGATCGCCGTGAAGTCGGCCCCACGCTGAAGAGCCGACGGTTCCCAGTTCTGCGAAGAGGCCTTCTTCGACTTCGGACATCTGATGTTCGGCACGTGCCTGCAGCCGCTGTAGTGGCCCCAGATGTTCGCGAGCAACACTCGACAATTGAGCGAGTTCATCGGCACCGAGAGATGCGACCCAATCGGCAAGACGGGCGAGAAGCGGACCCACTTTGGCATCGAGAACCTCGAGCTCGCTGAGCAGGCTTTGAGCATGTTCATGGCGCGTGTCCGTCGACACCGTCGCATACACGTATGACCCGAGAATCTCTGAACGCTCGACCGTCTCATTGAATGCAGCAATCACTCGGTCGGCGTTCGCGGCATCCTGTGCGGTGGGCTTGCGGTGGGCAGCGGCTCTGATCTCACATTCATCGAACAGCGCGACCAGCCGGTCGGCATCGGCTCGCGCGCGCTCCATCGCATCAAGGAAGGAGCGTGAGTCGAAAGACTCGTGGAGTTCGTTCACGGACCATCGGGGAAGCGTGGTGTCTGACATGGGCGAAAAGTTACTGGACGTCGCCGACGAACGCTCGTTGAACGTGGTGGGTGGTGAACCCAAGGTGTGAATACATGCTCACCGCTCGCAAGTTCTCGGCATCCACGTACAGCATTCCCATCGGGGTGCCCACCAGATGGAGGTGTTGCAGCCCGGCAACCGTCAATGCAGAGCCAAGGCCCTTGCCGGCGAAGTCGGGGTGGACGGCGATGATGTAGATCTCGCCGAGAGCAGGGCGTGTTTCGAGATGCACTTTCGTCCAGCAGAATCCGGCCAGACGTCCCTCGAGCCACAACATCAAGACGCCGCGTGGGTTGAACCACGGCTCGCTCATGCGACTGGCAAGCAGGTCGGCAGTCCATCCACCTTGCTCGGGATGGTCGGCAAACGCTCCGTTGTTCACGTCAAGCCAGGCCAGTTCATCGACTCCTACGCGAAACGGCACGGTTTCGATAGCGGGGAGTGAAGAGGTGATCGACGCGGGAAGTGGCAGAGGAACGCGCATCTGTTTCATCGAGCGACCGAGATGCAAACCGAGATCACGTGCAATCTCGACGTGAGCGGTGGTGGGTTCGAATACCCACCAGTGCACATGGCCACCCCCTTCGGAGCGGATGATCGACACGGCCTCGTTGAGTAGCTCGGGCCCGATGATCGACATCTCGTAGCGGTGATGGGGATGAACAACGAGGTCGATCAACCACGAGTCGTTGCCGCGGGAAACCTGGCAATACGCCACCATGTGGTCGTGACCGGGTTCCCAGGCCATCAGGCCCGTGAATCCAGGTCGTCCCCCTTGACGCAAGTCGATCCATAGATGGTCCGAAAGTGGGCGTTGACCGTCGGCGCGCTCTACTGCTGAGAGAAGCTCAGCGATGTCGGACATGTCATCCGTCGCGAGCCGACGCTTGATGTCAATGTGCGCCACTGCGTCAGGCTACCGATCGTCTGAGTAGTGTTCGCGTTCGTGCCCGCAAAGAAGTCGACTGCGAAGAAGTCGCCAAGAAAGACGACCGTCAAGAAGTCTCCGAAGAAGATTTCCAAGAAGGTCAGCGATCGTGGCCTGGAGGTACTTGCGCGTCTGAAGGTGTTGTATCCGGAGGCGATCTGTGAGTTGACCCACGAGGATGCTTTTCAATTGTTGGCCGCGACGATTCTCTCTGCCCAGTGCACCGACGCTCGTGTGAACATGGTGACTCCGGCATTGTTTGCCGAGTATCCCGACGCCGAATCGTTGGCCGTGGCCGATCCGCGACGAGTGGAAGAACTGGTTCGCTCGACTGGCTTCTATCAAACGAAGGCGAAGAACTTGATCGGTATGGCACGAGGCGTGGTCGATCGATTCGGTGGAGAAGTTCCCCACGAAATAGAGGACTTGGTCACACTCCCGGGAGTTGGTCGCAAGACAGCGAACGTTTTGCGCAGCGTGGTGTTCGACCTGCCTGGTCTCGCCGTCGATACGCATGTCGGTCGGTTGTCGCGCCGACTCGGACTGACCGTGGAAGAAGATCCAGTCAAGGTGGAGTACGCGCTCAATGAGATTCTTCCGCCACCTGAATGGGGAGGTTTCAGTCTGCGACTCATCCTGCATGGGCGACGAGTATGTGATGCCAAGAAACCCCGATGTTTCGACTGTTCGCTAGCCGACATTTGCCCATCTTCAGAGTTGCCGCGTGCGGCGATGCCGCGCTCGGTGGGTAAGCGGAGGAAGTCGGTATCGTGACATCGAGCTTGTGCGCCTTGCGCCGAGCCATCGGTTTCAGGTCCGCCGCTTGAAACCGGACGCTGAGCCCCGCAAGGGGCTCAGTTGTCATATATCGGTAAAGTCGGGCGATGGCCCGAGACAAATCTGCACACGCTGATTCCACTCGTGCCGAATTGGCCGCGCTGGCGAATTCGTTGGACCAGTGTCGAGAGCGACTTGCTGCACTTGCCGAATCACGGGGCATGGTGGTGGCTGATCCCGACGATCCGAACGCCGGCGACGACCTGTTGACGGCAATTTACGAGGCAGAACGTGGAGTCAACACCGCGCTCAGGCTCGTACAACGCGCCGCTCGGTGAACCAGTTCGCCTTCGCAGGTACCCTGCTCGGGTGCCCGCAACGCCGGAAAAACTGCCGATCAAGATGTTGAACGATCGCCTACTCGTCAAAGCCACCAGTGGTGACGGGGAGCGACGATCCACGGGCGGCATCGTGATTCCAGCCACTGCGCAAGTGGCAAAACGACTGATTTGGGCGGAAGTGGTGGCGCTCGGTCAAAACGTGCGATCTGCTGAGGCAGGCGACTTGGTGTTGTTCAGTCCTGAGGATCGCTATGAGGTCGAGGTGCAAGGTCAGGACTACATCATGTTGCGCGAACGCGAAATTCACGCCGTTGCGGCCAAGCGCATCGAGGCCTCCACCGGTCTCTATCTCTGAGATGATCGTCCTTCCTTCGCGCGAGGAGTTCCATCGGCTCGCCGCAGAGCACACGGTCGTGCCGGTATGGACGGAATTGCTTGCAGATCTAGAGACTCCTGTCGCTGCCTATCTCAAGTTGGTGGGAGATGCGCCCGGCTTCCTTCTGGAGTCGGTGGAGCACGGCGAGAGCTGGAGCAGGTACTCGTTCGTCGGGTGGAATCCGAGGGGCTCGATCACGCTGATCGACGGACGGTTGGTGGTTGACGGATCGCTTCCCGTATCGATCGACGGAGCAACGGGAATTCTCGATGCCATGGAGCAAGTCCTCGGAGCGTGTCGCGCGCCGATGATTGCCGACCTTCCTCCATTGCAAGGTGGATTGATGGGCTTCCTCGGCTACGACGTGATCCGAGAGGTGGAGAAGTTGCCAAATCCACCGGTCGACGATCGTGGATTCCCGGACGCCATCGTCGGCATGATCGGTTCGCTCGCCGCCTTCGATCACTGGAAACAGCGGGTGTATCTGATCGAGAGCGTCCACGTTGGTGGACTCGACGTTGCTGGTTTGGATTCTGCGTATGACGATGCCTCGGCGCGGCTCGCCGAATCAGTTGCCCGAATCAGCGGCCCGTTGTCTTACGAGCCGGTGGAACCACCCGTCAGCGGGGATGTGCCGCCCGTCACCGTGCCGATCACTCCGCCTGCGGAGTATCAGCGTTCCGTAATCGCAGCAAAAGAACACATTCGAGCAGGAGACATCTTTCAGGTAGTGCTCTCGCAGCGCTTCGACGTCGAGTTGGATGCGAATCCATTCGATGTGTATCGCGTTCTGCGTCAAGTGAACCCTTCGCCGTATATGTACTTCGTGAAACACGATGCAATCACCATTGTGGGTTCTTCGCCCGAGCCGATGGTTCTGTTGCGTGAAGGTCAGGTGATCTCGAGGCCGATCGCCGGGACTCGTCGTCGAGGTCGTGATGACGCACACGACCGGCGCATGGCCGCTGAGCTGAAGGAAAGCCCGAAGGAGGTTGCCGAGCACGTGATGCTGGTGGACCTTGCCCGCAACGACGTCGGTCGGGTTGCGAAATTCGGAACGGTCAAGGTGGACGAGTTGATGACCTTGGAGCGCTACAGCCACGTCATGCATCTGACCTCACAAGTTTCGGGATCACTTCGTGAAGGTCTCGGACCGATCGATGTCTTGCGCGCCACCTTGCCGGCCGGCACGGTGAGCGGCGCGCCCAAGGTTCGCGCCATGGAGATCATCGACGAACTCGAACCTGTGCGACGCGGCCCCTACGCGGGAGTCGTCGGGTACGTTGACTTCAGCGGCAATCTCGATACGGCAATCGCCATTCGCACGATGTTCGTCAACGGCAACCGTGCCTCGCTGCAAGCCGGTGCAGGAATCGTTGCCGATAGCGATCCCGCCGAAGAGCTCTTGGAATGCAGAAACAAAGCCGCTGCTTTGCTGATGGCCATTCCGGCCGCCCGGCGCATGACTCGTCGCCGCGCCTGACGGTTTGCCACGATGAATGAAGTGTTTTGGGTTCCCCTCGTTCGCGACGTGATCACGGTCACGGGTAAGGACGCCGCCGCCTACCTGCACTCACAGTTGAGCCAAGACGTTTCATCGATGGAGGCAGGTGATGCTCGCCAATCCTTCCTCTTGGAACCGACGGGCAAGATCGTCGCCCTGTTGCGTGTGACGCGGGGAGGTCTCGATCGCTTCGTTCTCGACACCGACCCGGGTTTTGGTGATGCCGTCGTCGTGCGACTGAACCGGTTCAAGATTCGAGTCGAGGTCGACTTCGAGCTGACCACGCAAACATGGCGAGCAATTCGAGATCTTGGTGGAACGACGATCCAAGGTGTGATCCCGGCATGGCGGATGGATGGGGCAGCGGCCGACGTCTTTGCAGGACAGGCGGCGATGCCAGATTCGATTCCCGGAGGTTCCTGGGAACAGTACGAACGTGCGCGAATCATTGTGGGTTGGCCCGTGATGGGTACGGATATCACCACCGACATGATCCCGGCAGAAACCGGTGTCGTCGACGTGGCGGTCAGCTTCGCCAAAGGTTGCTATCCCGGCCAGGAACTGGTGGAGCGAATGGATTCTCGTGGATCGAAAGCGCCACGGTCACTCGTCACGATCGAATGTACTTCCGGCACGAAGCAAGGTGACGATGTCATCGTGAACGGAGAAGTGGTGGGTCGCTTCACTTCCGTACTCGGTGAGAACGCGATGGCGCTCGTCAAGCGCGGCACGATCGTCTGAGTACCAATCAGGGGTAGCACGAGTTGACCCATAGTTAGACTGCGGCAGTGACGTACATCTACGCGTTCGATCACAAACACCGCAGGTCACCGATGAACCTGAAGGATCTGCTCGGCGGCAAGGGTGCGAACCTCGCCGAGATGATGAGTGTGTTGAACCTTCCCGTTCCTCACGGATTCACCGTCACCACCGATGCTTGCCGTGACTACATGCGCAACGGCTGGCCGAAGGGGCTCGACAAGGAGCTCGAGACACACGTTGCTGGTCTCGAACGGAGGATGAAAGGCAAGCTCGGCGATCCGGACAACCCGCTCCTCGTTGCAGTCCGCTCGGGGGCCAAGTTTTCGATGCCGGGGATGATGGACACGGTGCTCAATCTCGGTCTGAATGACCGCAGTGTGGTGGGTTTGGCGTCGGCGACGAACGACGAACGTTTTGCCTACGACAGCTATCGACGATTCATCTCCATGTACGGACGAATCGTGCTCGGTATCGACGGCACCAAGTTCGAGCACCCGTATTTTGAGGCGAAACGCCAGGCCGGGGCATCGAGCGATGCGGAACTTTCATCGTCTGCGCTTCGCGCATTGTGTGATCAATACAAACAA
Organism: uncultured Acidimicrobium sp.; assembly: GCA_964654335.1. Classification (GTDB taxonomy): domain Bacteria; phylum Actinomycetota; class Acidimicrobiia; order Acidimicrobiales; family Ilumatobacteraceae; genus UBA3006. The sequence continues at coordinate 1,969 of CAZZJH010000033.1, read as the reverse complement.
TTGGTGAAGGTCGAGACGGGCCGCGAATTTCCGCAAGACCCGATGAAGCAGTTGCGCGGGGCGGTGGAGGCGGTCTTTCGTTCATGGAATGGCGCTCGAGCAATCGCATACCGCGTGCGCGAAAAGATCAGCCACGATCTGGGAACTGCAGTCAATGTGCAGGCGATGGTGTTCGGTAATCGCGACGACAATTCGGGCACGGGGGTGGGCTTCACCCGAAACGCGGCAACGGGGGAGAACAAGCCCTACGGCGACTTCCTGGTGAATGCCCAGGGCGAAGACGTGGTGGCCGGAATTCGCAACACGGAGAACCTCGATGCGCTGAAACGAAAGTTCCCACACATTCACGACGAATTGATCGACATCTTTGCTCGACTCGAAAAGCACTACAAGGACATGTGCGATACCGAGTTCACCATCGAGCAAGGAAAGTTGTGGATGTTGCAAACCCGCATCGGCAAGCGCACTGGCGCGGCCGCGTTGAAGATGGCCGTCGACATGACCAAGCCAAACGGCAGTGGCAAGTCGACGTGGAAGATTTCGCGCCGTGAGGCGCTGATGCGTGTCAATGCCGACCACCTCGAGCAGGTGCTCCATCCACAGTTCGCCTCAAAGACGAAGGCGCTCGCGAAGGGCTTGGCGGCTTCTCCTGGTGCCGCGGTAGGCAAGGTGTATTTCGATGCGAACCATGTCGAGGAGGCCGTCAAGCGCGGCGAAGACGTCATCCTGGTTCGCGCAGAGACGAGCCCCGAAGACGTCCACGGCATGATGGTGGCGAAGGGAATTCTTACTTCACGCGGTGGTCTCGTCAGTCACGCCGCAGTGGTGGCGCGGGGTTGGGGTAAGCCCGCAGTCGTTGGTGCCGAGGCGGTGCTTATCGAGGGCAAGCAGTTCTCGGTGGGTGGAACCGTGGTTCGTGAAGGCGATGTCATTTCGCTCGACGGCACCACTGGTGAAGTGATCGTCGGAGCAATGAAATTGGCAAACGCTGAACCGCCCAAGGAGTTCTTCACCGTGCTCAAGTGGGCGGACGACATACGTAGTGGTCGAATGAGTGTGCGGGCCAATGCGGATACTGCCGAGGACGCCGCCAAAGCCCGGGAATTCGGCGCAGAGGGCATCGGGCTGTGCCGAACGGAGCACATGTTCTTGGCAGCAGATCGTTTGCCCGTGGTTCGCCGGATGATCCTGGCGTCCACCGGAGCCGAGGAGCAGAGCGCACTCGACGAGCTACTTCGGGTGCAGACCGAGGACTTTGCCTCACTGTTGCGGGTGATGAGTGGTTTGCCGGTAACGGTTCGCTTGCTGGATCCACCGTTGCACGAGTTCTTGCCCCACGTTCACGAACTCGAATTGTTGGCCAAAACGACGGGTCTCAGTTCGCAAGACGAGAAGTTGTTGAAGGCGGCACAAGCTTGGGCGGAAGTGAACCCGATGCTCGGTACTCGCGGTGTTCGCCTTGCCGTGGTCAAACCCGGTCTCTATGCGATGCAGGTGCGGGCGTTGCTGGATGCCGCTGACATTGTTGCTGCAGAGGGATTTCAGCCGATCGTCGAGGTGATGATTCCGCTCACGATCAACAAGGACGAGCTGGCTCTGGCGCGCTCATGGGTCGAGGAGGCAATCGTCGAACACGCACGGTCACCGAGGGCAACGCCACAGCAAACGACGAAGAAGGGTGCCAAGCGACCACGAGTCACCATCGGCACGATGATCGAAACGCCACGTGCCGCGCTCGTTGCCGGCGAACTTGCAGAGGTCAGTGATTTCTTTAGCTTCGGCACGAACGACTTGACGCAAATGACGTTCGCTTTCAGCCGAGACGACGTGGAGAGCCGAATGATGCCCGTCTATCTGGAAACCGGATTGCTAAAGGACAATCCGTTCGAGACGATCGACCAGGTGGGTGTGGGCGAGCTCGTACGCGAGGCCGTCAAGCGCGGTCGCAAGACGAAGCGGTCACTCAAAC
>CAZZJH010000032.1:0-15516 GCA_964654335.1 uncultured Acidimicrobium sp. | reverse complement strand
TCGAGAAGCACCGCAAGGGCCTCGACCTCGTCGCTCAGGCTCTCCTCGACCAGGAGACCATCGATGGTGCCTTGGTTTCGCGTCTCGTCCAGCAAGGGTTGGGCGATCCGGAAAAGGTCAGCGAGAGCTCACCGAAGTTCTGACTCGAGCGAGAGTCAGTTCGTAGGAGGCGAGTCGACGTCGGTAGAGCACTGCTCGAACTCGATGCCGTCACGAATTCGCGCGAGCGCAGCCCACAGGTCTGTGGCGCTCACCGGCCCGACGAATCCAGCTCGCACGACGCCGAGCGAATCGGCGAACACCGTGCATGGCACCGAGTCGATCTCATACTTGCGATGCAGGTCACGATTCTCGCCGTATTCGACGATGCGCACCCCCACGTTGCGTGACTCGAGGACCCGCACCTTGCTTTCTATGTCTGCACAGGTGTTGCATGACGACGAGACGAACGCCACGGCCAACCAATCCCGAGCATCATCGAAGTCCTTGCGGTCGATCTGGGTGGGATGGAGATGGCCGACCTGAGTCGGCGACGACTCACTACGACGCTTCACAATCGACCCCACACCCATCGCCAACCCCACGGTGCCCAGCACCAACAACAGACGAATCACGGTGTCACCATCGGCAACACTGGCATCGCCAATGCAGTGGTGCGTCCCACGAGTTCACCACCTCGCGACAACATGCGCTGCACCACGATCGGCTGATCGGAACGCACTACCACTTGTGCCGACGAAAGCGAAGTAGGGATGGCCACCACGACGAGTGAACCACCTCCGACGACGATCGACTCGAGACCAGTGACCGGAACGAGACCCGCGGGCCCCACTTGCTCGATCACGAGCGATGCTTCGGTGGGTGTGGTGTTCAACACGATGAGTCCGTCGTCGAGTCCTGACGTCACACCCGACGGCGCCACCCATTCGGTACTGAGTGCTGCTCCCGGCGTGCCAAGAACCACGGACGTTCCCACCTTGTCCCCCACGCGTCGAGTGATCACTTGCTCCACCACTACACCGCGACCATCACGCGACAAATCGTCGAGCACCGACACATTGATGCCGTAGCGACCTGCGGGGAGATTCGGCAATTGCGCAGTGTCGATGAGTGTCACGCGCCCCGCGGGAGCCGTGACGACGAGTGGCTCGATCACCGTTTCAGCATTAGGAGGCAAGAAGACCACGTTCAATTGACGATCGACGTCCCACGGGTTGTAAATCACGAGCTGTTCCGTCGAACCCTCGATCTTCTCGCCATCGGCAAACCACCACTCCGTCGCATCACCCATCGACCCGAGATTCATCACGTACCCCAGGCGACCTTGGCCGAGGTAATGCTGTGATCGCCCCACGACTACGTTGCCCGACTTCGCTCGCACGGAGACGGCCAGCACCGGTTCGTTGCGCGCTCCCTGTTCTGCGAGAGAAATTGAGAGCACCGAGCGTGGCGCCACGACGAGGCCTTGGAGGTTGCCCGGTTCACGCATCGAGTCCTTCGTCGTGAACGTGAGGTTGACCACACTCGCATCACTGAACGGGTTGCTGATCACGATGGTCTCGAGGCTGTCGGCCGCAGTGAAGCCATCGGCGAAGTACCACTCGTCTGCGGTAGTGGTGGTGCACGTAACCACCGAGCGACCTGCGGGGTGCTTGATCACCTGCTCCACGGAGCCTGCTGCACCAAGAATCTCGACGATCGTGGAGACGAACGGAGAAACGACCCCACCCGTCGCTTCCACTTCGAGACTCGCCAGAGCAGGAATCACCACCGACTCGGTCACCGACTCCACCGCCATGCCGAGATGGGTGACCGTCGCCGAGATGTCCTGCGCTCCCGAATTTGCGAGGATCAACGAACTCGAAATCGTGCCGTCGTTCCCCGGAACCCCCGGACAGAACCACGTGGAGGCAACGGATTCCTTCGTTGACAACGACGGGATGGCCACCCTGCTGCGCGAGACGGCCGATTCGATCGCTGCGGGCGTCACTCGTGATTCGACGATGACGAGAGTCACCGCGAGCGCGACCGCTGCGAAGGCGACGACCACCTGCCGCACACGCATGTGCTCGCGAGCAACGACGGGGTCGTTCATCCTCGTTCCGTCTTTTCATCCAACGACAACACCGCTTCGTCGCTCTCGATCAGACGCACTCGCCGAGCAGCTCGCAAGAGCGATCGGCGACGGAATCTGCCGATGTCTCCAATCGCCAACAGTGCAAGTACCCAGAAGAGAACCTGCACGAGCACGGTGACCAGGTGCAACCAAGGAGTTCGCATCTCGAGGCGTGCCAAGCCCGCGACCGGTGAATCGAATGCCATCGTCCCTCCGAACGCGACTCGTGACTGCACGTCGATGCCGCCCACGTTGAGTACCACGGAATCGGAATGCGGAGCAGCAAAGTGCACGGTCCCCTCTTCGACGAGTGACGGGTCTCCCGTGAGGGTGTCACCCATGTTCAGCACGGAGTCCAACGACAAATCGACCGTGAGCAACGCATCGGTTCCGGCTTGCTCAGAAAGCACGGCTGATTCATCCGTCAATTTGGCCAGCGTGGGGATCCACGCGACGTTCTCGTAGATCACCAGAGAACTCGAGTAGTACGCCCGACGCAGGTCGAGTTGGTTCGCCAGGCCATCGACGAATGCGTCGACGATAGGTGTAGAAACTTCTGCCGAGTCATCATCCACCGGAGCAATTGGAACCACCACGTAACGGACGGCAAGCGGAGCCAACAACCGACCAGCTCGCACGGTAGACCCTTCATTGACAAGTTGGAGTGTCTGGCCGAGCCATGCAGAAGCATCGTTCGTGGCTGGAACCCAGCGATCACGCATCGTGAGTTCACCATCGTCCGACACCGCATAGGCAAGCCCGTCGGAAAAGTCAGTCGAAGAGACGGGCAACAATTCACTCGCGCCGACGAAGACGACGTGATAGTCACCCTCATCCGGATCCTTGGGGAGCTGCGTGAGCAACTGAGCCAGCGTGGTTTCGGGCTGTCCCCAATCGCCACTCGTGACGTACGGCAACGACGGAACGATCGCGAGCAGTCCCAACGTCACGGCCCCCAACGCGACTGGTCGTAGTCGAGTCGGACCACGGTCGAGCGCAGTGCCCAACAATGCGAGCACGGCAAGTGCCGCACCGAAAGAAGCGACGTAAGACATCGAAAGAGACGATGGCAACGCGATGTCGATCACCGATAGATCACGAAGCACCATCACTGTGGTCGTCGAAGCAGTCAGCAAGACGGCGCGAATGGCCCACACCACGTGTGTGCCTCGAGCCAACAACACTGCCGCAAGTGGAAGCAGATGCACGATGAGCGTCAACGCACCGATCGTGCGACCGTCGAAATCGAAACTCGCAACGGCAAGGAGTCCTTGATTCATGCTCGAGGATGACGAAACAAAATTGGCCGGTCTCTCGATGATCTGAATCGCCGAAGGAAGATTGAGGACGAATGCGCCGACTGCAGCAATCACTGTCACCCGAAGTGGACCCACGAGACCGCGGGCGCCGCCACCAGCAACGATGTTGGCCACCGCCCACCACAGCCCCACCCAGCCGAATACGAGCAGTGCACTGGGTTCGAAGGCAAGGACCACCGCGGCAAGGACGACACTGGAGGCGATCGCCTGGGTCAACTTTGCGCCACCAAGACTTCGTTCGTCGCGCAGGATTGCCCGCGCCCACCACGGAAGGGTGGCAAAGACGATGAGCGCTCCCCATGCACCTTCACCGAGTCCGTAAAAGACGTGCGGGAGTGCACCGTACGTGACCACTGCGACGATCCGCGCACGCATCCCGAACTCGCGACCCGCCATCTGCCACACGCCGATCCAGCCGACGATCACCAAACCCAGGATCAAACAAAGTTGAAGGAAGCCGAGTTGTCCGAGCGTCGCAAACCCCGCCAGAGCAAGCAGCAGGATTCCCGTGGGGTTGGCGCTCGCTTGACCGTACCCTGCCTGCCACCAACCTCCCAAATAGTCGCCGAGCAAGGCAAACGGTGACTCACCATCTCGAAGTGGGAGAAACTCACCAACCACGGGGATCGAACCCCCAATCCAACTGCGACTTCCCACCAGCAAGAAGAGCACGAGGGAGACAGCGACACCGAGGACGAAGCGCGTGTGGCGAGGATCGACATCGTCGTTTGGTCGGGCGGATCGACGCGAACGACGACGACGACGCCAGAAAGCCGATAGCCGGGCGCTTCCATGTTCTTGCAAGCCACGAATCTCCGAGCCCGGCACTCGACGCACTGAACGGGTTCGAGAGCGACGCGCCCAAATCTGCCCCACCCAAGTGATCGCAGTGAGTGTTGCTCGCAAGGAAGCAAAGGCAGACCGCACCCCTCCACCAATCAGCGATACCGCCACTCGAACGAGCGATTCGATGACCATCTGGAGATACAACAGAGGAACCCGCGGAGCGCTCGAGAGGGACAACACGGTGAGCACACGGTGACGCTCGACCTCGATATTCGAATCGAGTCCGGGGTTACGCGCGATCAACTCACCGCGATGTCGAACCCGAGCTGCAGGCACGACGAGCACACGAGCACCACTCAGGTGTACGCGCCACGAGAAATCGAGGTCTTCTCCGTGGAAAGAAATCTCGGGACAAAAACCACCCAACTCGCGAAAGAGATCAGCGCGAACGAGGAGGCAACACGACGACAACGTGAAGACGTCGCGAACCGCATCGTGTTGTTCTTGATCGACCTCACCGGGATCGACTACCGACACCCTCTCGCCCAAGCGATCGACACCGATTCCCACTTCTTGCAAGACACGCGAGTCGTCCCACGTCACGACTTTCGGACCAACGAGTCCGGCATTGGATCGAAACGTCTCCTCGATCAAGCGACTGATGGTGTTCGACTCGAGGGCAACGTCGTCGTGCAGGAAACAAAAGAAGCCCGACTCACCCTCGACCAGTCGAAGGACCTGGTTTTGCACGGGACCCCACCCTGGGTTTCCCTCGACCGTGCGCACGATGGCGTCGGGCAATTGCGTGCGAATTCGTCGGGTCAGTTCTTCACTGGTTCCATCTTCAACGAGGAAGAACAGGGTCTGCAGGTTCGGATAGTCCTGCGCGACGAGACCGTTGAGCACCTCGGCGAACCACTCTCCGGGGCTCTTCACCACCATCGAAACAACGACCGGCGGGGCCTCAGGTGCGCGACCGATCGACGTAGGCATCTCCAAGTGCGTCACGACGGAGTCAGGCTAGTTCTCGATCCGGCGTGTCGGGGCGGCCAATCATCGCCGCGCACGACTGAGCGTGAATAATGGAGCGCTTGTAGCCTCGGAAACGCATGGCAGAACGATCATTCCCACGCATCGAGGATTTCGACCCACGTCGCATCGATCTCAGCTCACTTCCTCTTCCTGCGCCCATTCGCGACTATCTGCAATCGCTTCAAGATCTCTCTGACGACGAACTGAAGGAGAAGTTCAAGGATGCGATCTACACCGCGGTTGGCTTGGCGGTACTCACGTTCCAGCGAGCACAAGTGCTGCGCCGCGAGGCAACCGAAAAATTCGAGGAACGCGCTCCTCAGTGTGCCGATGACGTGAACGCCATGGTTCAAAACGTGATCTCCAAAGTGCGCGACTTCGTGCCATCTGCTCCTCGTACGGATACGAAGGAAGCCTGACTACACCGATCAGCCCCGACACTGCCCTAGTGTCGTGCCGTGCCAAGGAGTAGTTGCGGGTGAACGCGAAAGACTGGTGGCGACCAGAAAATCTGGCCGAAGTCGAACGCGACTTTCGCGAGCACACTCCAGAACAGCTGAACAAGGGCACTGATTTCGGGGCATACCGCATGCTGCTCACTGGGGTTGATGACGAAGCTTCGGGGATCACCTTGCACAACGACGTCGAGCCCCTCGCCAAAGTGCGCGCAATCGCCAAGTTGCTCGGGCCCAGACAACCGCGTGCGATTCTCGACGCGGGCTGTGGCGCGGGTTTCACCACCAAGGCGCTCGCCACGACCTACCCGGGCGCGTCGGTACTTGGGGTCGACTTGGCAGAGGATGCCATCGCTTATGCGACCGCACACCACCCGGAAGCACGATTCCTGGCACGACCCATCGCACCCGCCAGCGGACCACTTGGAGAATTCGACACAATCTTCTGTTTCGAGTTCTATCCGTTCACCCGAAACATCGACGTCAACTTCCAAGTCGAATTCATTCGATACTTCATGTCGCAGCTCATTCCCGACGGTCGACTGGTGATCTACCAGACCTGGAAGAACGAGAACTCGCTGGCAACGATCTTCGACCGGGTAGAGGCAGCCACCCCCGAGTTGACATATCGCGTGATCACGACTCCGAGCCCGAGGCTGTCGGCTCGTCTCCCACTGCGCCTTGCCGTTTTCTTGTCGATCCTGGCATCACGAGTCGGTGGCCGAGATTGGGCGAAGCCACTCATCGTCGTGTCCCGAAAATCGTCGTGACGAGGAACGTCGAATGACCAATGACGAGGTGAAGACCGAGGGGCGTACGCCACTGCCCGAGGGCACCGTCCTCGTCGGAATCGGCCTGTTCATCGCGGGCATTTCCGCATATGTGTTCTTCAAGATCGGCCAGCAAGCCCTCGGACAGGATGGATTCAAGCCGATAGTCGCGATGTGGTTCATCATGTTCGCCCTCGCACCAGGGTTCTTCCTGCCGATCGAGCAGGAAGTCTCCCGTGCCCTCGCACATCGGCGTGCTCTCTCACAAGGCGGTCGGCCGATCGTGCGACGAGTGGCACCGCTCGCACTCGCGATGTTGCTCGTGATCATCATCGCCGTGGTGGCGCTTGCGCCCGTGGTCAACGACAATCTTTTCGAGGGCTATGGAGTAGTCACACTCGCGCTCTTGATCGCCATGGGTACGTATGCCCCTCTGCATCTCGCTCGAGGCATTTGTTCGGGATCGGGTCGCTTCGGGAGTTATGGAGTGATCATCGGCATGGATGGAGCGATCCGTGTCATTGGTTGTGCCGTGTTGTGGCTCACTGGCATCGATCGCGTCGGACCTTACGCACTCACCATCGCGTTCTCACCGATCATCGGCGTGTTGCTCGTTGCAGCAGCCGGCAAGCTCAAGACCGAAGACGGTCCGCCCGCAACATGGAGCGAAGTGACTCCGAACCTCGGTTGGCTGCTTCTTGGTTCGCTCTTCGCCGCTGCTTTGGTCAATGCGGGACCAATCACCGTCGACCTCCTCGGAGACACGGCGCCAGCGGAAGTAGTGACGAGATTCGGCAACGCCGTCATCTTCGCTCGAATCCCGCTGTTCCTCTTCCAAGCAGTCCAAGCTGCACTGCTGCCCCGACTCGCCCGACTTGCCGCACAACGCGAACTCACCGACTTCCGAATCGGTCTGCGCCGCTTGATGTACCTCGTCATTGCGGTCGGTGTGATCGGTGTGATCGGCGCATTCTTGGTTGGACCTGCCGTGCTCGAACTCGTCTACGAGGGAGGCATCGATCGACGCACCCTGACATTGCTCGCCTTTGCCAGCGCGCTCTACATGGCTGCCGTTGCCATTGCTCAGGCAGTGATCGCTCTCCATGGGCACGCCACGGTTGCTTTCGGCTGGATGGTCGGGTTCGTGACGTTCGTTTTCGTCGCGTGGCTCTCGAGTGACGACCTTTACTTGCGCGTGGAACTGGCCTTGGTCGCCAGTTCCATCGCTGCTCTGATCGTGTTCGGTTTGTCGATCAGGAGCAGGCTCGCAAGCGGAGCGCGCCCGGACGATGAGTCCGTTATCGAAGCCTTCGCCGAGCGCCCGCTCGAGTCGTGATCAGCGCTTGAGTCGATCCGACTCGTAACGGAGGTCGTGCTCGACCATCATCCCCACGAGTTGTTCGAAACTGACTTCGGGAACCCAACCCAACTGGTTCTTCGCCTTCGACGGATCACCGATCAGCAGATCCACTTCGGCCGGTCGGAAGAACTTTGGATCCTGACGCACGTGTGGTCGCCAATCTCCGAGACCAACCTTGTCGAACGTCAAGGTCAGGAACTCTTCAACGGAGTGGGTTTCACCGGTGGCGATGACGTAATCGTCAGGTTCGCTTTGCTGCAACATCGACCACATCGCCTTCACGTAGTCGCCCGCAAATCCCCAGTCACGCTTTGCGTCGATGTTTCCGAGCACCAGTTCCTTCTCGATCCCGAGCTTGATACGCGCGGCCGTGTTGGTGATCTTGCGTGTCACGAACTCGAGGCCGCGACGGGGACCTTCGTGGTTGAAGAGAATTCCAGAGCAAGCAAAGAGTCCGTAGCTCTCGCGGTAGTTGACGGTGAGATGGTGGCCGAACACCTTGGCCACGCCGTAGGGCGACCGAGGATGAAACGGAGTCATCTCCGTCTGGGGCACCTCGCGAACCTTGCCGAACATCTCCGACGACGATGCTTGATAGAAGCGAATCGGATTGTTCGTCGCACCGCCGACCATCCGCACTGCTTCGAGCATCCGCAACACACCCAGACCGGTGACGTTCGCCGTCAGCTCGGCTTGATTGAAGGACATTGCGACGAATGAAATCGCTCCGAGGTTGTACACCTCATCGGGCTGAGTCTGCTCGAGCGCGGCAACCAGACTGGACAAGTCCGTCAGGTCTCCCGGAACGATTTCGATGAACGGAAACTCTTCCCGAATCATCTCCGCACGAGGATTGTGCTGACCCTTCATCATTCCGTACACCTTGTAACCCTTGCCATGAAGGAACTCCGCAAGGTGACGGCCGTCTTGACCCGTGATGCCGGTGATGAACGCGGTGGGCATGAGACAACGAATCTACCAGTGATCGATCGTTACGCTTCGAACGCATGATCGCAGTGTTGGCAGGTGGAGTGGGCGCCGCACGATTCCTTCGTGGTGCCATTCGCCTCGACACACCCCTGACCGCGATCGTCAATACCGCCGATGACACGGTGCTGCACGGCCTACACATTTCGCCCGATCTCGACACCGTGACCTACACCGTCGCCGGAGCCATCGACCCCGAACGGGGATGGGGACTCGCCAACGAAACCTGGAACGCGATGGAGGCGCTCGCTCGCTTCGAGTCGGTGACACCGACCGGATCATCGGCAGCACCCCGCTGGTTCAACCTCGGTGATCGAGATCTTGCAACGCACTTCTACCGCACGGCGCGATTGCATGAAGGCGCCACACTCAGTGAGGTGTCGGCAGAAATCGCAGAAGCGTGGGGTGTCCCCTGCACGATCGTCCCCATGTCCAACGACGACGTACGCACATGCGTCACGCTCGCCGAAGATTGTGTAGCGGGCAAAGCGGGTGATGAAATCTCGTTCCAGGAGTACTTCGTCAAGTACCGCCACGACGTGCGAGTAGCGCGCGTGCGATTCGCCGGTAGCGAATCGGCCAAACCGACCTTCATCCAGACTCTTCGCAATGCACGAACGGTGATCATTGCGCCGTCGAATCCCATCGTCTCAATCGGCCCACTTCGCGCACTCACGGGAGTCGACGAGGTTCTCGCCTCCCGTCGCGATGACGTCGTCGCCATTTCGCCGATCGTCGGCGGCAAGGCTCTGAAGGGACCTGCCGATCGATTGATGGTCGAACTGGGGATGCAACCAACTGTCATTGGTGTGGCCGAGATCTATCGCGACATCTGTGCCACGCTCGTGATCGATGAACGCGACGCCCACCTCGCAGCCCAAGTCGAGAATCTCGGTATGAAATGCGTGGTCACTAACACCATCATGAGCTCACCTGAAGTGACGGAGCGTCTCGCCATCACGTGTGGGGTGCGCTGATGAGCCGTTTGACCATGTGGGGGGTGACGGGAATCGGCGAGGTGAAACCCGATGACCAAGTTGGCGACATCATCGTCGAAGCATGCCGCGAAGAGCCGAACGGGCCACTGCTCGATCGTGACGTGGTGGTCGTCACCCAGAAGATCGTCTCCAAGGCCGAGGGACGTCTCGTCGCCGTCGACCCCAATGACCCTCTCAGTCACAAGAAGTTGGTGGAGGAAGAAGCGGTTCGTGTGTTGCGTCGGCGCGGTGACTTGATGATCACCGAGACGAAACATGGGTTCATCTGTGCAAACAGCGGAGTCGACTTGTCCAACGTCGAGCGGGGTTATGCAGCCCTCCTTCCGCTGGATAGCGACCGGTCTGCGCGGCGAATTCGTGACATCATTCGCGCCAAACTCGGCGTCGAGGTGGGAGTGATCGTGAGTGACACGTTCGGCCGTCCGTGGCGGATGGGACTCACCGATGTAGCGATAGGTGTTGCAGGCATCGCCGGCGTGGTTGACTTACGAGGAACGCCGGATGCGCTGGGTCGAACGATGCAGGTGACCGAGGTGTGCGTGGCTGACCAGTTGGCTGGAGCCGCAGAGATGGTGATGGGCAAGTCCTCGGGAATTCCCGTCGCCATCGTCCGTGGTGCCGATGCCGAGTGGTTCCGCGAAGCCTCGATGAAAGAAATCGTGCGACCAGCACGCGAAGACTTGTTTCGCTAGTCGCGCAGCTCCGAAGGCATTCGTAGGAACAAATTGCGGAACACCTTCAACCCGTCTTCGAGTGAAGTCCACGGCTGCCAGCCCAGTTGGATTCGTGCCCTGATCGGCGACAGCGACACTCGCTGAACGTCACCGGCTCGTCGCTCCGACTTCACTGCCCGCCGCTCGGTCCCTGCAGCGAGACGCTTCCACACCTCCTCCACCGTGGTTTGCGTTCCCGTGCCCACGTTGATGTCGAGACCGTCACCGCGCGTGAGCGCACGAAACAGTGCATCCACTGCATCGTCGATGTAGACGAAGTCCCTCGTCTGCTTACCCGTGCCGAATATTTGAGGATCCTGCCGTCGAATGACCGCGGAGGCGAATGCGGCGACCACGCCGTCCTCCGGTCGTTGACGCAGTCCGTACACGTTGCTGCCGATCAACGAAGTGAACTCAACGGCATACACCTCGCGATACACACCGAGTGCCTCGCGAATCGACTTCGCCACCAATTGCGGCACACCTGCGGGTGCGGTGTCGTAACCCTCTTTCACCGGCAATCGTCGCGCTTCCACCTCGCCGTAGACGAGAGGCGCAGGAAGGAACGTCACCACCTTGCGCACTCCATGATGACGGGCCGCTTCGAGCACGTTGACCGTCACGTTCAACGAGCGCAAACTTTCTCGCAGAGTCGTGGCGCCCGGATGCAGGGCCGCGAGATGGACGATCACATCGGGACGACGCAACCCGACGAGTTCACCAAACTCGATCGACTCTGCATCGAGGTGATGAAATCGCAACTCCCCGCCCATCGCCCGTGCCTCGGCCAAGTTTGCGAGCGATCCCGTGGACAAGTCGTCGACCACCTCCACCGGCAGCGATTCGGCAAGAACTCGCTCGACGAAGTGCGACCCCACGAAACCTGCGCCGCCGACGACGAGTACCGGACCGCGAAGCTCCGGCAATCGCGATCGACGTGTGCGTCCCGTGCGTGATTCAGCCATGTGCGTCGTCCGGACGCTTGGCACCGGAAATCGTCTCGCCGGCGACGACCTTGCCGTCTTTGCCGATCACCGAGTCGATCACCACGGCCCCATCACCCACCTCGCCCATCACGAGCGATCCACGAACGATGGCGTCCCGACCGATCACGCTGCCCGGGAGAAGCACACTGCGGCGAATCGAAGATCCGCGACCAACCCGAGACTCAGGCCCGACCACCGCATCGTCGATGTCGACATCGTCTTCCACGACAGCGGTCGGATGAATCGCCGGGGCAGAACCGCTGTGAACGAGATGAACGTTGGCGTCCAGATAGGTGTCGGGTCGGCCGGCATCGATCCAGTAGTCGTTCGTCGCCATTGCAAACAGAGCACCCTCGCCGACGATCGCGGGAAACACCACGCGCTCGATCGACAACTTCTGCCCATCGGGCATGCGCTCGAGGCTCGCGGGTTCCATGACGTAGGTGCCTGCACTGGCGAAGTTGCTCGTCGTCTCACCTTTGGCGGGCTTCTCGATGAATCGAAGCACTCGACCGCTCGGCTCGATCTCGACGATTCCGAATTGGCTCGGATCGTCCACAGGAGTCAGTGAAATGGTCGCCTCGCCACCACTGCGACGGTGAAAATCGATCAACGAGGCCACATCCAACGATGTCATTACGTCTCCGTTGGCGACGACGAACGTCGAGTCGATGCCTGCACGTCGTGCGGCGAATCCGATCGCACCCGCCGTGTCGAGCGGAGAATCTTCGACTGCGTAAGTGAGCTTGACTCCTGCGCATTGGTCACCGGGGAACGCGGCGAAGAATGGATCCGGCTTGAAACCGAGCGCAAGAACGGCGTCCGTGACTCCACCCCGCGCCAAACGAGCGAGAAGGTGTTCGAGCATCGGTCGATCACCGACGGGCAACAGCGGTTTGGGCACCGTGTAGGTGAGCGGCCTCAGCCGAGTACCGAATCCGCCAACGAGCACGACCGCGTGCATCGTGTGGCGCTTACCCCTGGCGCGGAACCGTGGAGACTTCGGCTGCCGAATCCGGCTGTGGCACTTCTGCACCATCCGGAATGAACGCGAGCACGATCGCCATGTTGTCTTTGGTCAAGCGAACGCCGTCGAAACTTGCAATCGAGCGGTCCGAGTTGGCCGAATCGGATGCATCGGGCCACGACACCACGACCAGCGAGCCAGGCTCACCGTTGCACTTCGTCGTCTCTTCCGTCACCGGCTGACCATCGTTCACCGACGCGGTCGACGGGAAGGTGATCGACGAGTCGCTCACCTCGAGACCATAGAGATCGAAGATGGTCCCCAACTTCGCCTTGCGTTCTCCGGCGAGCACCTGTGGCTTCCACAACACCACACCTTCTGCAGCAATCGAAGCAGAGGCATTCGGATCGACCGCGTCCGGCGCTGGCACGGCAGCGATGCCCTCGACGAATTGATCACAGAAGTAGACACCAAACGACAAGGCGTACTGCTGCTCTGATGTCAGCGACGCGTCGACCGCCGGCTCGGACTGACGGGCGTAGGCCACGAGGATCGAGCCCAACAGGACGATCGCCAAAATCACCGTGGCAAAGGTGGAACCGCCTTGGAAGCGAACCTTCTTTCCCTTGCCCTTCTGGGCCAAACGGGCGATTTTTTGAGCAGATGATGAGCGAGCCACGGTGCCGACAGGCTATCGGTCGGCAACCGCAGCGCGTCGAAACAAGGACTCGTACGCACTAGCCACGCCACTCGGCGAGACGTGACGTTCGACCCACTCCCGTCCACCCCGACCCATCGCCGCCAATCGATCGCGGTCTGACAACATCTCGCGAAGCGCGCCGATGAATGCAGCAGGATCGTCCGGTGCGACGGCGACACCGCCACCGCTCTCCGAAAGCACTCGCGGTATCTCCGTACCGGGGTCGATGGCTGCAAGGAGCGCCCTCCCTGCTGCCAACACGGAATACGACTTGGATGGCACGCTGACCTTGGCCAGACCTTTGCGTAATGGCACCACATGAACGTCTGCTGCAGCCAGCACTTCATTCAGTCGTTCGATGGGTTGGTAGTCGACGAATCGAACGTTGCCAAGCCCTCCCGCACGTTGCTCGAGCGATGGCCTTGCTGATCCATCACCGTTGATCACGAAGAACACCTCGGGCAACGCTTTGGCTGCATCGATCATCAAGTCGAGTGATTGTGAGTACCCGACATTGCCGGCGTACATCACCACGGGCTCGTCGCCAATCCCCAGTTCCGATCGATACGTGTTGTTTCGAGTCGATGGCGTGATCGCCTGCGTGTCGACGAAGTTGGGGATCACCCGAACCCGATGATGGTCCCGACGACCGAACTTCGTTCGCACATTGTCCGCAAGGTCCTCCGACAACAACACCACGAGATCGCTTCGCCGATAGCTGAACTTCTCGAGCCAACGAGCCAACGTGATGATCACGGGATTGGAGATGGCACCCGTCTCGATTGCCGCATCAGGAAACACGTCCTGGATGTTGAACACGAGTCGTCCACCACGGACGACTCGCACGAGCCAACCCGTGACGCCAAGGGTGAGCGGTGGCGACATGGCGAGCACGCCATCCACGCGGCCCTTGCCACCGGCCCGCAATCCGCAAAGACCAACGAGCACGCTGAACAGCACGAACCCGATTGCGCGGCGGAAGATGTTCGACTTCGACTTGCCGGGGAACGGATTGACCCGAGTAACGGTGCCCCAAGTCGTGCGCTCCACACTCCACCACTTGGTTTCAAAACCCGGTTCGACTCGGTGTTCGCGATACCACGGCACTGCGGTGATCACGTGTAGTTCGTGACCACGCCGAGCAAGTTCTTCCACGATTCGCGTCATCACCACACCGGTGGGCGCAATGTCGGGAGCGAAGTGTGGACACAGAACGATTAATCGCAACGGGCGAGTTGAACTCATGAAATCTCTCCTCGAATCACTGCCCGATAAGCGGAGGCAAGATCGTCGCCAGATGCCGCAACCGAGAACGTTCGCGCACGGGAGCGTCCAGCTTCGATCATCGTCGCACGACGGGAACTCAACTCATCGAGTGCACTCGCCCATCTCGACTGGTCGAGCGGCAACACCATCGCGGCGTCTCCCACCACCTCGGGAACTGCTGCTTGATCAGAACAGATCACCGGCGTGCCGATCATCATCGCCTCTACGAGCGGCGCACCGAACCCCTCGTACTTGCTGGGAAACACCATCGCCTCCGCAAGCGCCAACAGGCCATCCCGATCGTCGTCGCTCACACGGCCGGTCATGCGCACCCGATCGGCGACACCAAGTTCCGCAGCGAGTGCGGTCACCTCGTCGTGGGCGAGTCCACGCGAACCCGCGCACACGAGCACCACATCGCGCCAGTTCTCGGCCAACAATCGAATGAGCAATCGATGGTTCTTGTGCGGGTGCGTGACCGCCGGGTACACGACCACCCTGCTGTCACCGAGATCGAACTTCGAGCGCAATTGGGATTCCGAAGTGGCATTGCCGCCGAGCCGAGCTGGCATACCGTGGCGCACCACCACCACATGCTGTTCAGGAACACCGAAGTTGTCGATCAACGTGCGTTTCACGAACTGTGATGGAACCGCCAACATCGAGGCTCGGGCCACAGAAGCAGGGACTCGCCTGCGCAGATACGCGAGCTTGAGACGCGAGAAGTACTCGGGATACGTCGTGTACTGCACGTCGTGAATCGTGAGCAAAGTTTGCCGCGGGCCGAACGTCGGGATCGTGCCGCCTCCGTGGTGCACGATGTCGAATCCCCTCGTCGCACGAGCCAACCACGTGTTCTCTGCAACTATTCGCAACGATCGTCGCGTAGCGGTGATCGGCGCCTCGTGAATGGGAAGCAGTGTGGCAAGGTCCGGATGGGCCGCAGCGAATCCCTTCGGCGCAAAGACATGGACGTCGAACTCGGCTCGGTGTTCGACGATGCCCAGCAGTTGGCGAACGAGATACTCCTCGCTTCCACCGACACGACCTGGCACACACCA
>CAZZJH010000031.1:0-15661 GCA_964654335.1 uncultured Acidimicrobium sp. | reverse complement strand
GAGTCGTTGGCAACGTCTCGCCCTAAACGTTCTTCGTGATGAGGGTGTTTCTGGTGCTGCAGAAATGACGGTTATCTATGTTGATCGCGAGACCATGTCGAATCTCAACACGCAGTACATGGGCAAGACGGGTCCGACAGACGTGCTCGCGTTTCCACTCGACATGATCGAGGCCGTGCGGACGCCCGGTCCCGGGGCACAGAGCAAGAGCCCCGACAAGTCTCCGCCGCACTTGAGCGACCTTCCCTTGCTCTTGGGTGATGTCGTCATTTGTCCAGCCATTGCTTTCGAACAGGCACCGAGACACGCAGGAACGTTCGATGATGAGCTGGCACTATTGCTTGTACACGGCATGTTGCACGTGTTAGGTGAGGATCACGACAACGAAGCGAATGAGATTCGGATGCACGCTCGTGAGCGGGCTCACCTGGAGCGTCATCATTGGCAAGGCGATGCGCCCACTGTGTTCCGCCACGTTCCCGAGGTTGCGACATGATCGCCGCCACATTGACGACGATCGACCTCTGGATGCTCATCGCGATAGTCGTCTTGCTGATGTTCCTCATCGTGCTCGCACTCGCAGAAATGAGCCTCTCCCAGATGACCCGTCCGCGGGCAAATGCCCTTGCAGAGAGCGGTTCGAAGTCCGGCAAGGCACTGGCGAGGTTGGCTGCAGAACCAACACGGTGGGTGAACCCGCTGCTCTTGACCGTCAACATTTGTCAGACCGTCCAAGCAACACTCACCGGAATCGTCGCCGGTCGTTTATTCGGAGCGCCAGGAGTCGTCATCGGTGTCGTGCTCAACGTCATCGTCTTCTTCGTTCTTGCGGAAGCGGTCCCCAAGACATATGCAGTCCTCAACCCTGTGCGAGGCGCAATGTTCACCGGCCGAATGGTCGAAGCGCTGGTGTCGTTCTGGCCGTTGAAGATCTCGTCGAATTTGTTGATCAGGTTGACCAACGTGATCGTCAAGGGTGAAGGTCTCAAGGAGGGCCCGTTCATCGGCGAGCAGGAGTTCCTCGGCATAGTGGAAGCGGCCGCAGAAGACAGTGTGATCGAGCACGAAGAACGTGAGTTGATCAAGTCGGTCATCGAATTCGGCGACACCGTTGTTCGAGAAATCATGGTTCCCGCGCCGGATGTCGTCGATCTCGAAGTGACGATGACGGTGAGCGCCGCCCTTGATCGCGCAGTCGGGGAAGGCTTCAGTCGATTCCCCGTCGTCCGTCACATCGACGACGGTCCTGACGTGGTCGGAATGGTGAATGTGAAGGATTTGGTCGTAGCCGAGCGCTCAGGCAAAGGAGCGATCACGATCGAAACGTTGGTGCGGCCTGTGGAGTTCGTTCCCGAGACGAAACTTGTCGCCGACTTGATGCGCTCCATGCAGGCCAACAAATATCACCTCGCCGTGATTGCCGATGAATATGGAGTCATCTCGGGAATCGTCACACTCGAAGATTGCCTCGAGGAACTAGTAGGCGAGATCGTCGACGAGCACGACGATGAGCGCGCGAAGATTCAGCGGCTCTCGCTAACCGAATATTTGCTGGACGGTTCGATTGCGATTGATCAAGCAAATGAGGAACTTGGACTGGGTATCCCCGATGGCGATTTTGAGACAGTTGGCGGATTCGTGTTCACGTCGTTCGGTCGGGTTCCCGCCAAGGGTGAGCACATCATCTTCAATTCATGGCGATTTACCGTCATGGAATTGGACGGCCGAAGAATTCAGCGGATCGCGTTGCATCGACTGAATCCGTTAGTCGGCTAAATCCGTCACCACCGCGTCAACTAGCGTCGTCCAGATGGACGTCTCACTGTCAGGGAAAGTCGCACTCGTCACCGGTGGCTCGCGAGGTATCGGCAAGGCAATAGCCAAGACCTTCGCTGAATCGGGGGCGCGGGTGATGATCACATCGCGCAAGGAAGATTCGCTCCGTGAAGCAGCAAGTGAAATGAACGGCGAAGTGGACGTATTTGCCGCAAACGCAGGAGATCTCGATGGGATCAAGTCTTGCGTCGATGCGACAATGAGTCGATTTGGTGCGATCGACATCTTCGTCAACAATGCCGCGACCAATCCGTACTTCGGGCGGACACTCGAGGTGGATCCTGCTCGATTCGACAAGACTTTCCAAGTGAACATTCGCGGTCCATTGTTTTGGTGTCAGGCTGTTTGGGAAGCGTGGATGAGGGAACACCCTGGCGTGATGATCAACATTGCATCGGTCGGAGGTTTGCGGGCCGAGGTCGGTCTTGGCGTGTACAACATCACCAAAGCCGCCATCATCCACATGACCAAACAGTTGGCAAGTGAACTGGGGCCTTCTCGGGTTATCGGTATTGCGCCCGGATTGGTCCAAACCGATTTCGCCAAGGTTCTCGTCGACAACTTTGGAGAGAGGTTGGCTGAGCGCCTGCCCACCAAGCGTCTCGGCAAACCTCAGGACATTGCGAACTTGGTGACATTCCTTGCTTCGGAGAGAGCGTCGTGGATCACTGGCGAAACGATCGTGATCGACGGCGGAGGAGGGGTGAGCGCAGACCGAATGTAGATGACTAGCGCCAGGATGCCGCGAGCAGTGATGGGCGGTCCACCTTCCCCAGCGCTGTGCGCGGGATGTGATCCACAAGGCGGATTTCCTTCGGTGCGTGGATCGGGCTGAGCCGTCCACGAACGAAACTGCGCACATCTTCGAGATTTGGAACGCTTTCCCTCGGCGTGATCCAAGCCACGACACGCGATCCCCATTCCTCGTCGGGAACTCCGAGCACGGCGCAATCGGCCACCATGGGGTGCTCCATCACTACGTCTTCGACAGTCGTTGGCCAGACCTTTTCTCCACCGGTCACGATGAGGTCACCCCGACGTCCATGTACCGACAATCGTCCATCTGTTCCAACGTGGCCCAGGTCGCCCGTGGCAAACCATTCCGATACGAGGCCATCATTGCGATAGCAGCGCATCAATGTCGGCGACTTGATCTGAATTTCGTCGTCGACGATTCGGATTTCCACGCCATCGACTGGTCGTCCGTCGTAGACGACACCGCCCATAGTTTCGGTGAGCCCGTACGTTGTGACGACGTTCGGCGGCAGGTCATCGGGCATCGATGAACCCCCGAGAAGGATCATCTTGAAAACGGCGCTGTCGATCCGGCGCAGTGCGGTCAGAACCAGCGATACGTGCGAGACGCCATCCGCAACGGAAGCCATCACGTGCTGCGCGTCGAAAGACTCGTGAACGGTGAGTCCCATGCCCAAGTAGTGACATCGAGAAAAGACGGAAAATCCTCCGACATGGCTGGGGGGCAGACAGAGCAGCCAATGGTCATCGCGAGTAAGACCCAGTCGATCAGTCGTCATTCGTGCTGCTGCAGCGATCGAAGTGTGGGTGTGGACTGCCGCACGAGGCTCACCCGTGCTGCCACTCGTCATCACGACCAGAGCGTCACCGTCTTCCACCGGTGTGCCGTCGACATTCTGGGTCACTTCGCCCGATTCGATCACCTTCGTGGCATCTGCGATGGCGATGTGCTTCCGTTTGAGCTCCGCGGAAAGGCGTTGATCGAGGATCATTACCGCATTCCCACGATCCCACTCGCGGAGAACGACTTGGAAGAGCCGTGGAGAGGAAGGGAGATCGATTGCTACGAGATCACGCACGAGATCATCGTATGGTCGCAGTGCTCGCCAGAGAGTGCGCAGCGTGTGGCAACATTGACGTATGGCGAGCGTGCGCACTTGGGTCGCCGGAACTCGTCCTCGTACCCTCGTCGCAGCAATCGTGCCCGTAGTCGTGGGCTGGGCGAGTGCATATCGAGTTTCCGACCACGAAGTACGACTGTCGATGGTGTTTCTGGCACTCGTCGTGAGCTTGGCTCTGCAGGTTGGCGTCAATCTTGCGAACGACTATTCGGATGGCATTAGGGGAACGGACGACGATCGTGTCGGACCACTTCGATTGGTGGGATCCGGGTCGGTTTCGCCGGGGGGCGTCAAGAGGGCAGCGTTCTCGTGTTTCGGGTTGGCTGCCGTCGCGGGGCTCGTGATTGCGGCCAACACATCCTGGTGGCTCATCGCAGTAGGTGTGGCAAGCATCGCTGCAGCATGGTTCTACACCGGAGGCCCAAGACCGTACGGCTACGCGGGCTTTGGCGAAGCTTTTGTATTCGTCTTCTTCGGTCTCGTGGCGACGCTGGGCACTGCCTATGGTGCGACGGGGAAGCTGGATTTCTGGGTGATGCTCCCAGGCGCTGCGGTGGGCATCCTGGCCACGCAACTTCTCGTCGTCAACAACCTTCGCGACATACCAACGGACGGCCTTTCAGGTAAGCGGACAATGGCCGTACGCATGGGGGACAAGGCGACTCGACGTTTCTATGTTGCACTGACGCTGGTATTCCTTGCTGTGGTGGTCATCAGTAGTTTCGAGGAGTCGTGGTCGTTGATCGCTGCTGCTTCAGTGTTCGTTGCGTGGGCACCCAATAGAGACGTCATCCGGGGGGTCTCCGGTAGGGAACTGATACCCGTACTCGGGGGTACCGCCCGCTTTCAACTCGTGGCTGGAGCTCTATTGGCGTTTGGGATCGCCATTTCCTAGGCCGTCGAGCCAGGATGCGATCACCTCGCGTGTCGTCTCAGGTTGCTCGAGATGACAGGCGTGAGCAGCATCCGGTATTGCGGCGATTGTGACGTTCTTGATTCGAGGTCGGAAGCGCTCGGCAAGTTTGGTGAATTTCAAATCGAGAACCCCAGCGATCACGAGAACTGGAATCTCTATTCTTGCCAGCTCCGCATCAAGGACTCTTTGGCTGCCGGTTCCGAGTGAGCGAAGCGCATAGGCAAGGCCGTCAGCAGAATTCCGCATTCGATCGGTGTGGTCAAGGTGTCGAACTCGATCGAACATCGGCTGGTTCAGCCATTCATCGAGAAATGCCGCTGTGCCGATCTCTTCGATTCGCTTCGCCAACTCGGCGTCATTCGTTCGTCTCTCCATTTGTTCTTCTTGGTCTTCGATTCCGGGATGGGCACCAATGAGGATGAGACCAGCGATTTTGGATGAAGGTTGAAGAGCCGCATGCAGCGCGATTCGCGCTCCCATGCTGTAACCGATCAAGATTGAATCCACGCTCGCATCGGCGACGAGTTGCCCTGCTACATCGAGAGTTCGTGGTCGAGAAGTGGTATCTCCATGTCCAGGAAGATCAATGATTGCGACGTCATGGTCGGATCTGAACATTTCGGCGACGTGCCGCCATGACTCGCGCGTTTGGGTGAATCCGTGAAGGAAGACGAGACGAGGTTTGCCCTTGCCATGGTGTTCATCCACGTAGAGACTCATGCGTCGGCAAGTTTGTTCAAGACGCGAACGAAGAACTCGGGTTCCTGCGCACCGGAGACCGCCCATTGATCCTCGAACACGAACGTTGGCACCGCGGTGATACCGGCATCATGGGCGATCTGCAGTTCGTCGGTTAGTCGTCCCCGTGCCAGATCGCCCTCCAGCACCAGCTCGATCGTCGACGAATTCATGCCTGCTTTCACTGCAAGATCTCGGAGCGTGGCGTGGTCGGCAATGTCCATGCCATCGACGAAATAGGCCCGATACAGGTTGTCGAGTAGCGACTGCGTAGAAGTGGTGTCAGCGGCAAGCAAAAGTCGATGAGCAAGTTGCGTGTTGGCCCGCGTGGCGATGTCCATGTTCATCTCCAGACCCGCCTGATTTGCCGCTTGGGTGACGTGCTGGAGGATGGATTTCGCCTTTTCGATGCCCCCAAATTTCGCGGCATACGCATCGATTACCGGCGTGGATTGACCTTCTGGGGCCTTGGGGTCGAGTTGATACGGGCCGAAGGAGATCTCCAGGCTGAGGTCGGGTTTGCTACTCGTGACGATCTTCACTGCCTCGTCAAATCGGGACTTGCCGATGTAGCACCACGGGCAGACGAGATCTTGGAAGATTTTGACCCGCATGGGTGCCACGATAGAGGCAATGCAGATGCCTCCTTCCGCTGCGGTCACCATGTGTCGAACTTTGTTGGATGAATGGGCCTTGCTTGGTTCGGCTCATGCAGTGGTTGCTCCAGGTTCACGCTCTACACCGATGGCACTCGCGCTGATTGCGGACGACCGTTTTCAAGTACACGTCTTTCATGACGAACGGAGCGCCGCCTTTGCTGCATTGGGCGTGGGATTGTCGACGGGTAAGCCCGCCGTCTTGTTGTGTACGTCGGGTACCGCAGCGGCCGAGTTTTTCCCCGCGGTTGCCGAAGCCTCACAGGCCTGCGTGCCGTTGATCGTATGTACGGCTGACCGCCCTCCAGAGTTGCAAGGTGTCGGTGCTCCGCAGACGATGGATCAACAGCACCTGTACGGCACGTACGTTCGTTCCTTCGTCAATCTTTCTCCACCGTCGATGGATGAGAGTGCGACATGGAGAACGGCTGCTCGTTCCACGTTCCTGTCGAGCCTCACCGCTCCATCTGGACCAGTGCATGTCAACCTGCAGTTCCGTGATCCACTCGTTGGATCCGCAGCGGAGCTCCCGCCACGAATCGAATCAGACTTCACGCTCGGCGATCAGATGGGAACTGACCTGTCGTCGCTGCGAACCCTCGGTGACGCTCGTAAGGGTATGTTTCTGGCTGGAGCAGGGGTCGATGACCCTCGCGCTCTAGTCGATTTGGGTTCGCGTATTGGGTGGCCGGTATTGGCTGATCCTCGCAGCGGTTGTCGAGCGTTATCGGGGCAGGTAATCACTCACGCTGACTCCATCCTTCGCCACGAGTCGACTGCACAGGAATTGCGACCAGACGTGATCATTCGGGTGGGGGAGCCTCCCGCATCCAAGGTCGTCAACCAGTGGGTTGCTCGATCCGGGGCAAGAATCCTTGCCATTACCCAAAACGGTCGTCGCATCGATCCTGAAGGCGTGGTGAGCGAGCACCTTCGAGGAAACGTCGCAGAAATCGTCAGAGCGTGCGAAGGTGTCCAGCCATCGCAAGGATTCCTTCCTTCATGGTGGAAGGCCGAGACGATTGCACGGTCGGCGATCGATCTCGTGATCGATGGAGAATCGCGGATTTCCGAGCCATGGGTGGCACGAACGATCGCGTCATCAATGGCAGACGGCCAGATCTTGATGCTCTCATCGTCGATGCCGGTGCGGGACGTCGAGTGGTTTGCAGAGCGGTGTCCGCGCGTGGTGTATTCAAACCGCGGGGTAAATGGCATCGACGGCGTGATCTCTACAGGCATCGGGATCGCGATCGGCACTGAATCCGCGGTGACGATTTTGATTGGAGACGTTGCATTCCTGCACGACAGCAATGCGTTGATCAATCTGACCGAGCGCAGTGTGAACGTGCGAATCGTCGTGGTCGACAACCGGGGCGGTGGCATCTTTTCGTTCCTCGATCAGGCGAAGGCGCTCGAACGCGAGCCTTTCGAACGTTTCTACGGCACGCCGCACCAAAGCAATCTCCAGGCGTTGGCTCAGGCTCACAACGTGGACGCATTCACGGCAACGACCAAGGGTGATTTCACGGAAACGTTCACCTCGATGCGAACCGGTGTGCTCGTTGTCCAGACGAGTCGCGACGAGAACGTGCGGGACCACCAAGGAATCAATGATGCGGTCGGATCCGCCTTGAGCGAGTCCTTTACGCGCCAGTAATCGCGCGTGTCATCGCCTGCAATTTCACCTCGGTTTCCGCGAGTTCGGATTGCGGGTCGCTGTCGGCAACGATCCCCCCACCTGCATAGAGGTGTGCCGAGCAAAGGTCGTCACTGATCTCTGCGCATCGGATTGTGACTGCAAACGTTCCATTGCCGTGTCGGTCGAACCATCCGATCGCTCCGCCGTATCTGCCTCGTTCAAAACCCTCCATGCGTTCGATTAGATCCAGCGCTGCCCTCCGAGGATGGCCACCCAAGGCTGGAGTTGGCGACAGCGAGTAGGCAGCATCCAGCACGTGGAGTGGCGGATCGCTGAGGTGACCGATCAGCCGAGTCCCGAGGTGTTGAACGTTGCCAACTTGAATCACGTCTGGTTCGGGTTCCCAATCCAGAAAAGAGCAGTAGGGAAGGAGGGTGTCATGAACCATGTCGATGACCACTCGATGTTCGATCTGATTCTTCGCACTGTTGCGCAGCTCTGTTGCAAGTTCTGCGTCTCTCTTCGTGTCGCCAGTTCGTCGCGTGGTTCCTGCGAGGGGATGACTGGTGATTTCGTGATCCCTGCGGGAAACGAGTAGTTCAGGTGAAGCGCCAATCAGACCTTCGAAGGCAAAACGGTAACTGTGCGGATGGCTGTCTCGGAGTCGCAGTAGGACGGCATGCGTATCGATTGGGCTCTCACTGTCGATGTAGATGTCCCGCGCAATCACCACTTTCGTAAGATTGCCCCTCCGCACCTCATCGCGCCCCGAATCCACGGCCTCCAGGTAGTGCTCGATGGGAACACCAAGTCGAACGGCGTAGCGGGAGGGAGGGCCCGCCGCTTCATCGACTGATTCGGACGGTTCCTGCCCATCGACACTCGAATACCAGCACTCGCCCGCAGTCGTGCGCACGAGAATCTGCTCTGGCAGGACGAAGTGGTGGGCGTCATCCGAGTCGAATGGAATTGCTCCGAACAGGAGCGGTCCTGAACCGATCGTCGAGACGTCGTCATCAATCTCGATCGACGAAAGAAAGTCGCGGGCACCCTCTCTCGTCACCTGGGCTGCAATGCCTCGAGTGGCGATTCCGATGTCGGGGCCGACGAAGAGTGCTCCATCGCGTCCTGCAAATGATTCGAGATCGCTCCTTCCGGCGAATCGTCTGGTGACGAAACGCATCAGCGATTCCGTGTCGCGACGAACAGCTGGGTGAGTCCTCCACTCAATTGGTGGTGATGCGCATCGTCGAAACCGCTCCTGCGAAGAATGTCCACGATCTCGTGACTGGGCGGAAGGTAGGCGACACTCTTCGGCAGATATCGATATGCGGCACCGTCGGAGAGGAGTCTGCCTATCAGCGGAACCAGTCTTCCGAAGTGAATGGCATTTCCGAATCGGATGATGGGATTGGTCGGCCTGCCCACGTCGAGCAGCGAAATTCGACCGCCCGGTTTGACCACTCTGGCCAACTCGACGAAGAAGTCGGGTAGATCGAGCAAATTGCGCAATGCAAAGCCACAAATCGCTCCATCCACCGAGTGTTCTCCGAGTGGCAATCGGAGAATGTCGGACTGGGCGCGAGGTGCACCACTGCGGTCCTGCTTCAACATTCCCAATGAAAGATCGAACGAGAAGGGGCGAAGACCACGCTTGCGTAGTTCGATGCACAGATCTCCGGTGCCGCTGGCGAGGTCGATCACCACTGAGCCTTCGGGAAGAGCGAGATCGCGGACTGCCCGACGTCTCCACAAAACATCGAGACCAAAGGTCATCAAGCGGTTGACCAGGTCGTAACGAGGGGCGATCGCATCGAACATTTGTCGAACGGCGACCACCTTTTCGCGTCCGGAAGGGAGCCGATCGGTGTCCCAACTCGGACGAAGATCTGGCGACGAGGTCATGCGGAAAGGCTACGGGATGGTGTTTCCAGTAGGTCCATCGAGCATCAACTTGGCGGCGTACTCCCATTACCGCAACACTGGGTACATGGTGGTTGCATGTGATTGATTTCACCTTTTCAGATGAGGTCGAGGCGATTCGTCAGAAGGTCCGTCGGTTCATGACCGAGGTCGTTGGTCCCGCATGGGAAGCAACCGACCAAAACGATCGTTCGAAAGTGGTGTCGACGATCGTCGAATTGCGCCGTGTTGCTCGCTCAGAGTGGCAACTGTGGCTTCCTCATATGCCTGCGGAGTGGGGCGGAATGGGATTGGGACCAACTGCGATGGCTGCAGTGTCGGCTGAGGCAGCACGTGTTCCGATCGGTCCGTATGTATTGAATGCTCAAGCTCCGGACGAGGGGAACCAACACACGCTGCTGCATTGGGCAACTGATGAGCAAAAGGAAAAGTTCCTCCGCCCACTGTGTGAAGGATCGGCGCGGTCTTGCTTCGCGATGACGGAGCCTGAGGTCGCAGGTAGCGATCCGACTCTCATCAGAACTCACGCATATCGGGACGGCGACGAGTGGGTCATCAACGGTCACAAATGGTTCATTTCCGGAGCTAGGGGCGCGAAGTTCGCTTTGCTTGTCGCGCGCACCGAGGAGAACCCTGACATTCCTCAGGCGGCGAATTCTTGTTTCATCGTCGAATTGCCAAGTAGCGGATGGACGGTGGTTCGCGATGTCGAGACGATGGCCGGAGGTCACAACCATTGCGAGATCTTGATCGAAGACTTGCGTGTACCCAACGCAAACATGCTGGGAGGGAGGGGACAGGGACACCTACTCGGGCAATATCGGCTTGGACCAGCTCGTTTAGCTCATTGCATGCGGTGGATTGGTCAGGCGGAAACCGCTCTCGACATGATGGTTGACCGAGCGCTGAACAGGTTTTCTCATGGTTCGTTGCTCGCGGAGAAGCAGGGAATCCAGTGGTTGATTGCAGACTCTGCCATGGAGTTGTACCAGGGCAAGCTCATGGTGTTGCACGCTGCGTACAAGATCGAGCACGGACTCGATTTCGTTTCGGAAGTTTCAATGGCCAAACATTTCGTCGCCAACAGTCTTTGGAGAATCGTCGATCGCGCCATTCAGGTGCATGGTGCCTTGGGCTATTCCACGGACACGCCGCTCGCGCACATGTTGCAACAGGCCAGATGGAGTCGATTTGCCGATGGCGCGGATGAGATCCACCAAATGCGCATCGCCCAGCGGACCATAGCCGCGTACAAGGATTACGGCTCAACGAACAAGGCAACGGGAGAGCTTCCGCTATGACACCCAATCCCGTATTTGGCGTTTTCATTCCCCAGGGTTGGAAGATGGAGTACGCAGGTTTCGGCACTGCTTCCGAGCAGTGGCGTCGCAGCGTGGAAATAGCTCAGTTGGCGGAACGCTCGGGCCTTGATTCGGTGTGGGTGTACGACCACTTCCACAACGTTCCTAAGCCAGCACATGAGTCTGTTTTCGAGTGCTGGACGATGATGGCCGCGATCAGTCAAGTGACGTCGACAATCAGGCTCGGACAGATGGTCGGATGCAATCTCTACCGTCCACCAACTTTGTTGGCGAAGATCACAAGCACGCTCGATGTGATCTCGGGTGGACGTCTCGACTGGGGTATCGGTGCGGGGTGGTACGAGAACGAGTGCCGTGGCTACGGGTATGCGTTTCCGACGCCCAAGGAGCGCATCGGGATGCTTCGTGAGGCTGTGGAGATCGTCACCTCGATGTGGACGGAACGCGAAACGACGTACTCGGGGATCTACTACCAAGCGCACCGTGCGAATTGCGACCCAAAACCTTTGCAGCAACCACGTCCGCCCATCTGGATCGGTGGCGGTGGAGAGCAGCTGACACTTCGTGTCGTTGCGCAACACGCAGATTGGTCGAATTTCGGTGGCAATCCGACCGAATTCCTGCACAAGCGAGAAGTTCTCAAGCAACATTGCGAGAAGGTCGGGCGTGACGAATCGAGAATTCGAAAGTCGTGGTCTCCGGAGATTGCGATTCGCGAATCGGAAGATGAGTTACGGGCGATTCAACGAACGAGTGTCCGACGAGAAAGTTACGAGGATTGGAAGGCCGGCAACCTGATCGGCTCTCGCGCCGAAGTTACGGACAAAATCGGACGGTACATAGAGATGGGTTGTAGCGGCTTCATCCCGTGGTGCGTCGATTACCCGGACTCAACTTCGCTCGAAGTGTTCGCTGGGATAGCGAAGACGTTTCGTCAGCCGTAATAGCGGAAGATGACTTCTGCGACGCACGCAGGTTTAGCGGCGCCTTCGACTTCAAACGTCACCTCCAGAGTGACCTGATACCCACCTTCAATCTTGTCGGCGGCAAGCATCTTTGCTCCGCATCGCAGCGAAGATCCCACGGGTACGGGCGACATGAACCGAACCTTGTTGAGCCCGTAATTGACTCCCATCTTGACGCCCTCAACGTGCCAAACATGGGGCATCATTCCGGCCACAAGCGAAAGCGTCAAATAGCCGTGCGCGATGGTGCCACCGAATGGGCCTGTCTTGGCACGTTCGGTGTCCAAGTGGATCCATTGGTGGTCATCGGTCGCATCTGCGAACGTCTGTACGCGTTCCTGCGTAACAACCATGTATGGGCTGTAACCGAGGTGTTGTCCCACGTAGGTGGGGAGTTGATCGAGTCCGTGGACGGTGGTGCTCATCGTCTTAGTGTGCCAGAGTGAACGACCACCATGTAATCAACGGAACCAGATTCGCTGGTGCTCGCGACTTTGCGGGTGCAGGAGCAGCACCACCAGGGCGACGTTGAAGAGGAGGCTGACGGCTCCTCCGCCGAAAATGCGACCCGTGATGTGGTCGTAGAAGCTGATCGGAGAGCCAAACCCGAACGTAGAAAGTGCGCTTCTGGTGCCGAGGATGTTCAAGACGAACGGGGACAAACTTGCGGCAACCGAGAGCCTCCAGCCAAGGCGTAGGTCGTTTGCCATGAGTAGGCCACCGAAGGCATACAGGCCAACGACTCCGAGTACGACAACGATTCCGAGGTCGTACCTTCGCATCATGTAACCCTCGACACCCGAACGATCGATAATGGCGAGAAGGGCGAACACACCGTCGAGATAAAGCAGCCATGTGGCGATTTGCAGCGTTTGCGGTTGCATGCGATCGAACCACTTGCGAAAGTCGATGTTCACTGTCTTCAAGTGTGGCAGAAGTAGCCTGCCTGCATGCGTATGGGCTTCGTCATGTTGGCGGGCAGGCCCAATGTCGGAAAATCAACATTGCTCAATGCATTGTGTGGTCGCAAGTTGAGCATCGTTTCCGACAAACCTCAGACCACTCGTCACCGCGTGCGAGGAGTTCTCAACTCTGAGGATGCGCAGATCGTGTTCGTCGATTCTCCTGGTATCCACAAGCCGAAGACGGCGCTCGGGGAACGAGTGAACGAACAGGCATACGAAGCGATCGCTGATACCGACGTCTATTGCCTCGTCATTCCAGCGGACGAGCCGTTCGGAACCGGTGATCAGTGGGTGGCAGACCGCCTCGACATGAAACGAACCATCGTGCTGATCAACAAGGTCGACGCAGTGTCTCGAGAGCGAGTGCTTCAGCAATTGGCGCGGGTGGCCGAGTTGGGAGCATGTGCGTACTACCCGGTGTCTGCTCGAACGGGACAAGGTCTCGAACCTCTCGTGGAGGAACTCAAGCGGATGCTCCCTGAAGGGCCGGCCATGTATCCAACTGAAATGCTCACCGAGACGTCGACCGAGGCGTGGATAGCCGAGTTGGTGCGTGAGGTGTTGCTCGATCTCACACATGATGAGTTGCCTTACTCGATTGCCACACGCGTGGTTTCCATCGAGGACGGTGTATATCGATGCGAAATCGTCGTGGAGAGAGAGAGTCAAAAAGGAATGGTGATCGGCAAGGGCGGATCGGTCTTGCGCGAGATTCGTCGTCGTGTGCGCAAGGAATTGCCAAAAGGAGCGGGGCTCGAATTGGTGGTGACGGTGGACAAGGACTGGCAGCACCGTCCCGACCGGGTGCAGCGGCTGGGTTACTAGCCGCCATTAAACACGGCTGGGTTACTAGCCGCCATTAAACACGGCCGGGTTACTAGCCGCCGATGATCAGCATTGCGTAGTCATCGAAGGTGACGGGAGTCTCAGGCGGAACAAGATCCCCACGCCCTCTCGGTACGGGAATCGGATTGCCGTCGACGACAAAGGTGACTTGTCCGACACCCGGTCTCGATGTGAGCGTGGTAACTATTTGTGCGATTGCCAATCGCTGGTCGGTAGGTGCGAGTGTCCGAAGGAACGACTCAGTCGCGCTCACCGTGGCGACTCCCCGAACAACTTCCACCTCGGCCCCGAAGTTTTGCGGAATGGCGCTGCGAAGACCGACATAGCTCGGGTCATTGAGCGGTCCGGCACCGAGCAACGTCAAGGTTTGCGATGGCGACGCAGGACTGACGACACTGGTCTGCACTTTCAGTAGGCCGGCGCCGAGGATGAAGTAGAGATCCACCAACTCATTCACCATTTGGGCGGAATCGACGTTTGATACAACCGTGGTTGTAGTCGTGGACACCGCCGTGGTGGTGGCGGCCTGAGAGAGGCTGAGTGGGATCTCCGATTTGTCAATTTCCACGAAGGTGCCGTTTCCGTTGACAGCACAACCTGATAGGAGCGTCACTGCCAAGAGAACAGGGATCGTACGAATCGATTTCATGTCGAGACTCGAGGAATCTGCACGACAAATTTGGCACCGCCGTCGGGACCGGCTTCAGCCCATGCGTGGCCACCCATGGCTCGCGCGTGCTCCTGAACGATGGCTAGTCCAAGTCCGCTGCCTGGGCTCGTGCGACTCGCAGTTCCCCGTGCAAATCGTTCGAAGATACGTTCGCGTTCGCTCGCGGAGATACCGGGTCCGGCATCGATCACGGTAAGCACGTATGTGTCGTCGTTCTCGTCGAGGCTCACACAAGTTGCGCCACCTGCATGGTCGCGCGCATTTTGCAGAAGATTGACCAGAATGCGTTCGATCCTCCTTCGATCGGCAACGAGGGGCCAGGCATGTGGTGACGCTTCCAGGGGTACGTCCCGAAAGTCGTAGCGAGCCATCACTCTTCTTACGGAGTCGAGGAGATCGATTTCTTCGTCGTTGCTGATGGTCGAGCCCGCGTCAAGCCGTGCCAATTCGAGCAGATCGAGTACGGTGCGATCGAACCTCCTCACCTGTTCGGCAACGACGGAGATTGCTTCGCGGTTTCGGGGTGAGAATTCCAACAACCTCCGTTCCAAAACCTCCACCGCCGTAGTCAGCGACGTGATGGGTGAGCGCAATTCATGACTGACATCACTGGCGAAACGTTCTTCTCGTTCGATTCGGGACTGCACGCTGTCGGCCATGTCATTGAATGAGCGAACGAGCTGGTCAAGGTCCGGATCGCCTTCACTTTCGAGTCGTGTATCCAATCCGCCTGTAGCAATTCCGTTTGCAGCACTCGAAACTCGTCTCAGAGGCCGGAGCACCGAGCGCGACATAGTGAAACCGAGGAGACCTCCCAAGATGGTGATCGTGGCGACGCTAAAGATGAGAGTCGTTCTGATCGTTGCGAGAGTCGATGTCACTTGATTGAGGGGAAATGCCTCGAAGTAGTGGACGCCGATCGACGGAATGGAGACGCCGACTGCTTCATACGGTTGATCATCGAACGTAAAACGTTGCCGACCAGTCCTGCCATTGATCGTCGAGTTGACCAATTCGGAAGGCAAATTGGATTGGGTGAATCGCAGCGGCTCCTGTGCGTAAAAGTATTCCGTCTCGGCGTCGGTCGCCTCGAGATGCAGCACCGCGTATCCGTCACGCTCCGTGCGCAGGTTGGTGACGAGTCCCGCGACATCCTCTCTGCTCGTGGCCAGCACCGTTCGAACGAATTGCGCATTGTTGAAAGCCTGACGTTTTGCAACGTCGATGCGCTGATCGAGGAGGTAGGCACGAGTGCTGAGAAACGTCGCCAATCCGAGCGTGATTGCCGCAATGAGAGCAGCAAGG
>CAZZJH010000030.1:0-15938 GCA_964654335.1 uncultured Acidimicrobium sp. | reverse complement strand
TATCCACACGAAAAGTCCGAGCACCACATCTATGCACGTTGTGCCGAGCACTTCAACAAGACTTACGGCATCGTTCACCCACGTGAACAGTGGGCGTCGCAGCGCGACATGCGCCGCAGCCCGTTCTATGCCCGTGAAGAGGCACTCGGCGCCACCTTCTTCGATGCTCGCGGCTGGGAGCGTCCGCAGTGGTTCGCCTCCAACGCCAAGTTGATGGACAAGTTCAAGGACGCATGCCAGCCACGCGAGCACGAGTGGGACTCCCGTTGGTGGTCACCAATCACCAACGCTGAGCACCTCCAGATGCGTGAGTCGGTGGGCATGGTGGATCTCACCGCATTCAACGAGTTCGACTTCACCGGGCCGGGCGCGATGGCATTCCTCCAGTACATGTGCGTGAACAACGTCGACGTCGAAGTTGGTCGATCGGTGTACACGCCATTGCTCACTCCAGGTGGCGGTTTCCGCGGCGATCTCACGATCATGCGCCTCGGCAAGGATCACTTCCGAGTCATCACCGGAGCATTCGATGGTGGTCGCGACAAGTACTGGTTCACCCGCCACATGCCGCAAGACGGTTCGGTGACGTTCACCGACATGTCGTCGTCACTGTGCACGATCGGCGTGTGGGGTCCGAACGCGGAGAAGACGATGGCCAAGGCCACGATGAACCTTGACGCCGAAGGCCGCTTGGTGCCTTACGACGTGTCGCAGGCTGCGTTCCCCTACGGCTCAGTGCGCGAGGTCCTGATTGATGGAGTTCCCGCATGGATGTTCCGCATCTCGTACGTCGGCGAAAACGGCTGGGAGGTCTACACCAAGATGGAGCACGGTCTCCGTTTGTGGGACACGATTGCCAAGGCCGGAGAAGAGTTCGGCATCATTCCCGTGGGAATGGGTGTGTACGCCGTGACCGGACGCATCGAGAAGGGTTACCGCTTGATGGGAGCAGAGCTCGAGAGCGAATACAACCCAGTCGAAGCTGGTTTGGCACGCCCGAAGGTGAAGTCGGCCGACTTCATCGGCAAGGCCGAGTACCTGAAGGCTCGCGATGAGAAGCTCGCCGCCACCATGTGCACGCTCGAGATCCTCGATCACACGAGCAAGTCGGGTATCAAGCGCTACCCCACGGGTGGTAACGAGCCGATCCTCACCAAGAACGGTGAGCGAATCGTCGATGCCAAGGGTCGTGTTTCGCGAGTCACCACGGCAGGTGCAGCTCCATCACTCGGCAAGTACCTCTTGCTGGCCTACCTCCCGCCAGAGCACGCCATCGAGGGCAACGAATTGCGCGTGATGTACATGAACGAACTCTTCCCCGTGAAGGTCGCTCGTGTAGGTAGCCAGCCGTTGTTCGACCCCACTGACGCGCGGATGAAGAGCTGAACAGATGAAGATTCTCGTCTGCGTGAAGCGAGTGCCCGCTCCGGGCGCACGCATCAACATCACCGAAGACGGCCAAGCGGTGGATACCGCGTTCCTCGGCTTCACCGTGAGCCCGCACGAAGAGTGTGCGGTGGAAGCTGCGGTGCAACTTGTCGAGAAGCACGGCGGCGAAGTGACCGTGCTCACGCTTGGCCCTGCCGAAGCTGAGGAACAATTGCGAACAGCGGTGAGCGTGGGTGCGGTCAAGGCCGTGCTCGTGCACATCGAAGGTCGCGATTGGGATCCCCAGCGAACGGCCGCGGCGATCACTCAGACGATTCGTCAACTCGAGTCGACCGATGGTGCTTACGACTTGATCTTGTTCGGCAACGAATCTGCCGATTCGTGCGGCTACCAAGTGGGCGTTCGCACCGCGTATGCGCTTGGTCGGCCAATGGTCAACGGTGCAAAGGGACTCGAAGCAGAAGGACAGATCGCCGTCGTTCGTCGCGAAAGCGACGCCGGTCAGGAGATCTACCAGCTTCCAATGCCGAGCTGTGTGGGTGTCAAGGAAGGAATCAACCTTCCCCGCTATCCGACGATGAAGGGTCGTTTGGCTTCGAAGAAAGCCGAAGTATCGCGCGTCGTGCAGGATGCAACTGAAGGTGGTTTGAAGATGATCACGTTGCAGCGCCCGCCGGAGCGAGTGAGCAACACGCAGATCCTCGGCACGGGTCCTGAAGCGGCACCTGCCGTTGTCGATCTGCTCGTCGAGTTGGGGGTGTTCAAATGAGCGTTCTCGTCATCATCGAACATGATCGCGGCACCATCTCGTCCCATTCGCTCGCAGTACTCACCGCAGGACGCAATCTCGCCAAACAAATCGGTGGTCAACTCGAAGCGGTCACCGTTGGAGCAAACGCCGACGCTCTGGCCGACACGTGCGGCAAGTTCGGCGCAAACGTCGTTCACCAACTGCACCACGATGCGCTCGTCGACTACGGCCCCGAAGCATGGGGGGAGGCAATCAGCCAATTGGTCAAGTCGATCAATCCGAAAGTCGTAATCGGAAGCGGCACCGACCGCGGACACGAAGTGGTCGCGCAGGTTGCTGCTCGACTCGATCTTCCCGCCTCGATGAACTGCACCGAGTTCGACGACTCGTTCAACGGC
Organism: uncultured Acidimicrobium sp.; assembly: GCA_964654335.1. GTDB lineage: Bacteria > Actinomycetota > Acidimicrobiia > Acidimicrobiales > Ilumatobacteraceae > UBA3006. The sequence goes on along the minus strand of CAZZJH010000030.1, from coordinate 13,400 downwards.
TCGAACCCGCTCAAAGCAGTACGAACCCGTTGGGGTGGTTCTCTCATGGAGGCGGCAGAACTCGATGCACCGATCAAGTTGGTGACACTTGCCAATCACACCGTCGAAGCAAGCGAGTCCCCGGTGCCTGCGAGCACCAAAGTCACCGACGTTGAGTTGGCTGCCGGCGTCTTGCACTCGTTCGTTCGTGACCGTGTCGAACGTGTCGCCGGTGTCACTCTCGCTACTGCACCAGTCGTGGTAAGCGGGGGCCGCGGCGTCGGATCGGCCGAGGCATTTGCACCCTTGGAGGAACTCGCAGCCCTTTTGGGCGGTGTCGTCGGTTGTTCACGAGCCGTCACCAACAACGGTTGGCGCAACCACACCGACCAGGTGGGCCAAACAGGAACCCGGATCGCCCCCGACGTCTACATCGCCTGTGGCATCTCTGGAGCCATCCAACACTGGGTGGGCGCCATGGCCTCGAAGAACATCATTGCCATCAACACCGACAAGGAGGCGAACATCGTGACCAAGGCGGGCTACGCCGTGATCGGTGATTTGCACAAGGTCGTGCCGGCGATCTCCGAAGAGATCAAGAGGCGCAGAGGCAACTAGCCTCTCCCCTTGGCGCACTGGGGACTTCCCGGCGCGCCATTTGTTTGGAGGGATTGTGAGCGGAGCAGAAACGAGCGCCGGTCGTAGGCGCGGTCGCGAACGGTCGGGAGCGCCACGGTCGCGCTTGCCAGAACAAAAGCCCTTCAAACAACCGCGGATGACATACGGGCCAACGAAGGTCCTCTCAGACGATCAGATCGAGTCCATCCACCAAGCCTCACTGCGCGTGCTCTCCGAGCATGGCATCGACTTCCTCGAGCCAGCTGCGCGAGACCTGTTGCCCAAGGACGGTGTGAAGATCACCGATGCTCGCGTGCGCTTCGACCCAGCCTTCGTGATGGAGGCGATCAAGACATGTCCGAGCGAGTTCACCCTGCATGCCCGCAACCCCGAGCACTCGATTCGCGTTGGCGGCAACTGGATGGCATTCGGCAGTGTGGCCAGCCCGCCGAACTTCGTCGAGCTCGACGGAACTCGTCATGCCGGAACGCGACAGAACTTCCAAGACCTCGTGAAGTTGACGTCGATGTTCAACATCATCCACTTCATCGCCGGCTACCCGGTGGAACCTGTCGACCTCCACTCCTCGATCCGCCACATCGAAACCACCTACGACATGCTCACATTGTGCGACAAGGCGATTCACTGCTACAGCCTCGGCGCACAACGCAACCGTGACGTTCTCGAAATGGTGCGCATTGCACGTGGCGTGAGCCAAGAGCAGATCGATCGCGAGCCATCGGTATTCACGATCATCAACTCGTCGTCTCCATTGCGCCTCGACATCCCGATGCTCCAAGGCATCATGGAATTCTCCAAGCACAACCAGCTTGTGATCATCACTCCGTTCACCCTCGCCGGAGCGATGGCGCCCGTCACTCTCGCTGGCGCATTGTCACTGCAAAACGCCGAAGCTCTCGCGGGCATGGTCTTCTCCCAAGTCGTCAATCCGGGAGCACCAGTGGCTTACGGCGGCTTCACTTCAAACGTCGACATGCAATCCGGTGCACCGGCATTCGGTACCCCCGAGTACATGCGTACGGCGATGGCAGGCGGCCAGTTGGCTCGTCGATACGGCGTGCCCTATCGCTCGAGCAACGTGTGCGCCGCGAATGCGCTCGATGCTCAGGCCGCTTATGAAAGTGTGTTCTCGTTGTGGGGCGCGATCCAAGGTGGCGTGAACTTCCTGATGCATGGTGCCGGCTGGATGGAAGGCGGTCTCCACGCGTCGCTCCCCAAGTTCATTCTCGATGCCGACCTCCTGCAGATGATCGCGGAATATCTGGAGCCGATCGTCGTCGATGAAGCGACGTTGGCCCACGATGCCATCGGCGAAGTGGGCCCCGGTGGACATTTCTTCGGCGTGCAACACACTCAGGATCGATTCCGCACGGCGTTCTACAAGCCACTGCTCTCCGACTGGCGCAATTTCGAGTCGTGGGCAGAGGCAGGCAAGCCGACGGCCGACCAAAAAGCCGCCGAGCTGGCGCAGACCTACATCTCCGAATATCAAGAACCAGCAATCGACTCGGCAATCAAAGAAGAGTTGGCTGAGTTCACCAAGCGTCGCGTCGCCGAGGGCGGCGTGAAGACCGACTTCTAGGAAGAAAGGCACGTTCATGAAATCATCCGCGCAGGTCGTCGTCATCGGTGGCGGTGTCGTCGGTGCATCGGTGTTGTACCACCTCACCAAGGAAGGCTGGACGGACGTCGTACTCGTCGAGCGCAAGGAACTGACCGCGGGATCCACCTGGCACGCCGCCGGCGGTATGCACACGCTGAACGGTGACCCGAACGTGGCCCGACTCCAGCAATACACGGTGAATCTGTACAAGGAGATCGAGAAGGAATCTGGCCAGAACTGCGGAATTCACCTCCCCGGTGGTTTGCAGCTTGCCGATACTCCCGAGCGCCTCGACTGGTTGCGCATGGCGCAGGCCCGTGGTCGATACCTCGGTATGCACATGGAGATCATCTCCATGAAGGAAGCGAAGGAGCTCAATCCGCTCCTCGAGGAGAAGTATTTCGTCGGCGCGCTGTTCGATGAAGACGAAGGTTCGGTGGATCCCTATGGCGTGACGCACGCATACGCGATCTGCGCGAAGAATCGTGGCGCCGAGGTGTACACCAACACATGGGTCACCGGCCTTTCTCAACGTCAAGACGGCACGTGGGACGTGATCACCGACAAGGACCACGTCATCCATGCGGAACACGTGGTGAACGCAGGCGGTTTGTGGGCTCGCGAAGTAGGCCGCATGTGCGGACTTGAACTTCCCGTGCTTGCGATGGAGCACCACTATCTGATGACTGAGCCAATGGATGAGGTCATCGAATACAACAAGAAGCACGGGCGCGAACTGCCGCACATGATCGACTTCGCCGGCGAGATCTACGCCCGCCAGGAAGGCCAGAGCATCCTGCTCGGCACCTACGAGCAGGACAACCGTCCGTGGGCTGCCAAGGAAACACCGTGGGACTTCGTGTTCCAATTGCTCCCACACGATCTCGACCGCATCTCGGACGAACTCGAGCGTGGCTTCGCCCACTTCCCTGCCGTCGGTCGCGCCGGCATCAAGAAGTTCGTCAACGGTCCGTTCACGTTCAGCCCCGACGGCAACCCACTCGTGGGACCGATCAAGGGCATGAAGGGCATGTGGTCGGCATGTGCCGTAATGGCTGGACTCTCCCAAGGTGGAGGTGTCGGTTTGTCTCTCGCCAGTTGGATGGTGCACGGAGATCCGGGTGCCGACATTTGGGCCATGGACGTAGCGCGCTACGGCGACTACGCCACACTCGCCTACACCAACTCCAAGGTTCGCGAAAACTACTCGCGTCGCTTCCGTATCACCTTCCCGAACGAGGAACTACCGGCAGCACGCCCGCTGCTCACCACGCCGATCTACGACCGCCTCACCGAGCACAACGCGGTGTGGGGAGCCGGGTTCGGTCTCGAGCATCCGTTGTGGTTCCAGGAAAAGGGCAAGCAGCCCAGCGAGGACGTGACCTTCTATCGCTCCAATGCATTCCCGATCGTGGCCGAAGAGTCACGAGCAGTTCGTGAACGCGTCGGTTTCTCCGAGGCATCCAACTTCGCGAAGTACAAGGTGAGTGGCAAGGGCTCGTCCGCTTGGCTCTCGAGCCTGTTCACCAATTCACTGCCCGCGATGAACCGCACCGTGCTGACCGCAATGCTCAACCCGCAAGGAAAGATCGTCGGCGAGTTCTCGGTGTCTCGAGTGGGCGAAGAGGAATTCCACCTCTTCGGTTCACAGGCAGCAGAGGTGCATCACCCGCGCTGGTTCCTCGCCCACTTGCCGGAGAAGAGCGACATCAAGTTCGAAAACCTCTCGCTGTCGATGGTAGGTCTCACCGTTGCTGGCCCGCGCTCGCGTGAAGTCCTGCAGAAACTTACCGATACCTCACTCGCATCCAAGGACTTCCCGTTCATGGCCTTCCGCAAGGCGAACATCGGCATGGCTCCGGTGTGGTTGTCGCGCATGACCTACACGGGCGACCTCGGCTACGAGATGTGGATGGCGCCGGAGTACCAGCGCTACTTGTTCGACCTCATTTGGGACTCGGGCAAGGAGTTCGACATGCGCTTGTTCGGCTTCCGCGCCCTGATCACCATGCGTTTGGAGAAGAGCTTCGGCACCTGGTTCCGCGAGTATCGCCCGATCTACACGCCGCTCGAAGCGGCGATGGATCGTTCACTGAAGTTCGACCATGACTTCATCGGTCGAGCTGCAGTGGAGAAGGAAATTGCTGACGGCGGTCCGAAGCGCAAGCTCGTGGTGTTCAAGGTGGACGTCGATCCCGATGCTCCCGCCGACGTGATTGGCGACGAGCCCGTGTGGCACGACGGTCAGGTGGTCGGTTGGATCACATCCGGCGGCTACGCCCACTACTCGCAGGCTTCACTCGCGATGGGTTACATCCCCACCGAACTCGTCGACAAGAAGTCGGGTTTCGAAATCGAGATCATCGGCAAGCGCCGACCCGTGACCATCCTCCACGAACCGATCCTCGATCCGAGCGGTTCGCGGATGCGTGCGTGATGTCGACGATCACCAAGATCGAGATCACGCACCACCGACTTCCACTCGACCCACCGTTCCCGGCGTCGTGGGACACCCGTCCGCGAACCCACTTCCCGGCCACGATCGTGCGCGTGCACGATTCGGAAGGTCGTGTGGGCATCGGCTCAGGCGATTCGATGTACGGATTCACCGACTACGAGCGCTACTTCATCGGTGAGGATCCTCTCGACATCGATCGTCATGCAGCGGTGCTCGCCAACATCGAGTTCCATGCCGGTCGACCATGGCCCATGGATCTCGCCCTGTGGGACTTGATCGGCAAGATCAAAGACCAACCCGTTTGGCGGCTCCTCGGCGGCACCGACAACAAAGTTCGTGCATACGCTTCTTCCGGTGTGCACCGCTCGATCGACCAGATGGTCGACGTCGCCAAGCGCTGCATCGAGCGTGGCTTCCCCGCATTGAAGGTTCGGTTCGGCCGTCCTCAACTGGACGACGATCTCGCCGTGGTGAAAGCAATTCGAGATGCGACAGGAGACCGTCTCGAGTTGATGGTCGACTGCAACCAGGGCTGGCGCATGCCTTGGGATACCGCCGCCCCGTGGACGGTGGATCACGCAGAGCGCGTGGCCAAGGTCCTCGAGAGCCACGGCGTGTACTGGATGGAAGAACCTCTACACCGTGGTGACTACGCGGGAATGACCGAACTGAAGAAGCGAGTCGGCATTCGACTCGCTGGTGGTGAACTGACACGCGAGCCGTACGAGTTCCGCGAATTGCTGACCCGCGGCTGCCTTGACGTGTTCCAACCCGATGTCGTGTGCACCCAAGGAATCACCGGCCTCGCCAAATTTGCCCGCGAGGTCCACGAAGCCGGCAAGATCTTCACTCCGCATACCTGGGGTAATGGCATCGGTGTGCTCGGCAATCTGCACGTCACGGTGGGAACCGTAGGCGCGCCGTTCATCGAGTTTCCTTACGATCCACCGGAGTGGTCGACCGAGCGACGCGACTACCCGCTTCTCAACACGATCGAATGCGACGACCAAGGTTGGATCCATCTGAGTGACGAGCCTGGTCTCGGCATCACGCTGAACGAGGACGTCCTCGCCAAAACGAAGTCCAGCCAAGCGACGTTCTCGTAAATCAGTCCTGACTCGACGAACTAGCGAGCAGTTGCCGGCTTGCCCGGTTGACGTCTAACGACGATCTCTCGTGTGCACAACGCCGAGATGTCCAGATCGTCGTGCGTGACGATGAGTCGTGGAATCTCGAGACTCGAAAACTGCGTCGCAAGCATCTCCCTGAACTCGCTCCGCGACGAGCGATCGAGGGAAGAAAACGGCTCGTCCAGCAGAATCACGCGAGGCTCGACGACGAGTGCCCTGGCAAGCGCCACTCGCTGAGCCTGACCTCCCGACAATGTTTCGATGCCGCGGCCAGCGATGTCGAGCACACCGAAGCGACCGAGCAGATCCAAGGCGGTTGAACGAGCAACTGAAGTCTCGACTCCACGTCGTCGCAAGCCGAAGGCGACATTGTCAACAACATCGAGGTGAGGAAAGAGCAACGCATCCTGGAACAGCAGCGCAACGTCACGGTCCTGCGGACCGACGAATCGTTTGCTCGTGAGATCATCCAACACGCTCTGACCCAAACGAACTTGTCCCGCAACGAGAGGCTGCAGACCGGCCACCACTCGCAGCAGCGTCGTCTTACCCACGCCGTTGTCGCCAACGATGGCCACGGTTTCCGAACCGACTTCAATGTCGATGTCCAGCGTGAAGTCCCCCACTCGGGTCATGCCGCGTACTTGCAGGCTCACTTCGCACCTCCGAGATAGCGACCGCGGAGGGCCACTAGAACAGCAACAGCAATCACGATCAACACGATGCTGAGAGCAAAAGCACCTTGCGGATCACTCTCCAGGAGCATGTAGACGGCCAACGGCATCGTTTGTGTCTTGCCTTCGATGTTGCCCGCGAACGAGATGGTGGCACCGAACTCGCCCAACGCGCGAGCCCATGCGACGATCATGCCGGCGCCAAGTGCAGGGCTCGCCAACCGCATCACCACCCCGAACACGACGAATCGTTGCCGCGCCCCCAACGTGAGCGCAACCTCCTCGAAACGACGATCGACACCCGCGATTCCTGCCTCTGCAGCGAGCACGAAGAATGGCATCGCCACGAAGGCCTGAGCCACCACTACTCCGAGTGGACTGAAGGTGAGTTGTGTGCCGAACCAGTCGAACAGGATCCGTCCGACGACTCCATCGTTTCGACCGAACACGGCGAGCAACGAAACTCCGGCGACGACCGGAGGAAGTACGAGCGGCACGGTGACGAGAGCCCGAACGAGCCGCCGTCCCGGGAACCGATGACGAGCAAGAATCCACGCAAGCGGCAAACCAAACACGAGGGCCACCAAGGCACTCGCAAGTGACGTGCCGAGTGACAAACGAAGTGCCGACAGCGCGGTCGCGGAAGAGAGCTGGACACCGAAGCTGCTCCACGGTGTTCGTGCGACGAGGCCAACGAGAGGCAGCGCGATGAACGCAGCACCAAACACACCGAGGACGACCATCGTCACCGACGAAGAGGTCGATCTACGGCGCAAGGAACCCATGCCTTGCCATGATCTCTCGACCAGTTCTGGACAAAACGAATTCGACGAATGTGCGAGCAAGTGCCATGTTCTTCGCACCACGAACTACAGAAATGCCATAGACGGCCGTCACGTTCTGTGCGCGGGGAATCACCACCCCTTGTACCGACTTACCTGCTGCCTTGACATCCGTCGCGTAGACGATGGCGACGTCGGCATCTGCGAATGCGACGCTGGCGAGCGTTGCTTTGGCGTCGAGACCTCGAGTAATCGACGACTCGGGGAGGCTCACACCCGCACGTGTGAGAACTGCATTTGCATACACACCACAGGGCACGGTCTTACTGCACAAGGCCACGGTCTTGGCGCGCACCAGATCGCCCAAGCGAGAAATACGAAGCGGGTTGCCTCGTTTCACGACCAGCTGCATGGTGTTTCGTGCAAACGCTCGTGGAGACGATGCGATGTTTCCAGACTGCAAAAGCCGATCCTGCGAGGCAAGATCGGCCGAAGCGAAGACCGCCACGGGCGCACCCGACTGAATCTGCGTGACCAAGGCCGAACTGGAGCCATAGTTGAAGCGCACACGAGATTTCGGGTTCACGCGACGGAACTCTCGGGCCAATTCGGTGAATCCCTCCTGCAAGGAGGCTGCCGCAGACACGATGATCTCGCCACTTGGCGCAGAGCGAATCGAATCCGCACCGGCAATTGACGCCGGCAAGGCAAGAGCCAACACGACGATGAACGTCATCAGCCGTCGCGATACCCTCATAGTCTCAGTGAGACTATTGGAACTTTCACTTACCGACCAAGTCGTCTTGGCCCTCCTTGTGGAGGAACCTCAGCACGGATTCGGAATCTTCGGTTCGATTCAAGGTGACGACGCATTGTCGATGGCCATCTCTGTTCGTCGACCACTCGTCTATCGGTCGCTCAACGAACTCGAACAAGCCGGGCTGATTGCGGCCACCCGCACGGAAGACGGTGAACGAGGAGCACCACGGACGATCTATCGCGCAACTGCCAGGGGCAAGCGCACCACGGATACCTGGCTCGACTCGATCGTCACTCACCCACGTGATGCACGACTGGAACTTCTCGCCAAGTTCGCCTTGCGTGCTCGTCGTAACATGCCCAATCGTCGCTTCGCCGGCGAACAACGTAGGCACTTCGAAACGTTTGCCCGCTCGTTGATCCGAACCGAACCGCTCACTCCCACCGCCGAATTGGTTCGTAAGTGGCGCTACGAGTCGATCAACGCGATGATCGGGCTGCTCCGCGAGCTGGAACGCGCCTGATTCTCAGGCGAGTACGCGCTGCGGGTGCGTATAGACGTTCGCCTTACCATCACGCAGGAACCCCACGACGGTGATCCCCAATTTTTCGGCCGTTTCGACGGCCAAACTCGACGGCGCACCCACGGCGGCGATCATCGCGATTCGCGCCATCGCTGCCTTCTGAATGATTTCGAAGGACAGACGACCGCTGCAGAACAAGCCAAAAGGGGTCAGTGGCATTTGCTTGTTCATCACCGCTTGACCGATGACCTTGTCGACCGCATTGTGCCGACCAATGTCCTCCCGCACGATCGTGATCTCCCCCTGCTCGTTGAAGAGTGCAGAAGCATGCAAACCACCGGTTCGATCGAACGTCGGTTGGCTCTTGCGCACTGCATCGGCGACACCAAGAAGCACTTCAGCGGAGAGTTTGGGCCCCTCTTCGCTGCCCACGGGGGTCGTGCACGTGAGCAACTGATCGATCGATTCGGTGCCACAGATTCCACAACTCGCCGAAGTCACCATCGCCCTACGCGCCAGAGCTTCATCGAACTGGCGCGCCACTTCGACCGTGACGATGTTGTAGAGCTGCTCGGGCAGATCGAGTTCGCAGTACTTGACCGTGCGGAGATCGGCGGGCGACGCGATGATTCCCTCGGTGAAGAGGAAGCCGACCGCCAGCTCGAAGTCGTGGCCGGGGGTGCGCATGGTTACCGCTACGGTTTCCGCCGTCTTACCGGGCGGGGACACTCGAATCTCCATGGGTTCCTCGGTGACGAGATAGTCGGGCTTGCTGCCGAGACGTCCTTCCCGAGACACGGCAAGCACCTTCCAATCGGTTGCCTTGCGGCGCGCCTGCGTCATGGCGTCAGGCTAGTTGCTGTCGAGAAATGAGCGAAGGTTCGCGCTGTTGTGAGGATGTCGCAATCGAGCGAGCGTCTTCTGCTCGATCTGCCGTACTCGTTCACGAGTGACTTTCATTTGCTTTGCAACGTCCTCGAGTTTGTGTGGTCGCCCTGCGTACTTGTCGATACCGAAGCGCATGGCCAAGATTTCCTTGTCGCGCTCGGGGAGCCCCTGCAACATCGTCGAGATCGCCTCGATCAATTGCAAGCGCTCGGTTGACTCCTGAGGATCGTCCGTCGAGTTGGGGTTGGCGATGGTGTCGCCCACCGTCAAGTCGTCAGAGTCCACTCCGACGGGCGCATCCAGACTGGACGTCGGGATCGTGATCTGCATGATCTCGAGCAGCCTCTCCACGGAAACGTCACTTCGCGCGGCAACTTCTTCTGGTGCGGGGTCACGACCCAGCTCCGCATACAGTTCGCGCTCCACTCGATGGATTCGGTTGACGATTTCCATCATGTGTCCGGGAATCCGAATGTTGCGACCTTGGTCTGCGAGCGCCCTCGTCATCGCTTGGCGAATCCACCACGTCGCGTACGTCGAGAATTTGAATCCCTTCTGGAAGTCGTACTTCTCCGTGGCGTGCATGAGGCCGATGTTGCCCTCTTGGATCAAGTCGGCCAACTGAAGTTCCTTGCGGTCATAGCGACGGGCTATGGACACGACGAGCCGCAAATTGGCGCGAACCATGTGGTCCTTTGCGGCATTGCCCTCGCCCACTACGCGTTGCAATGCCCGCCGCTCTTTCAGGCCGATCGATTCCCCATGCACGTCCAACTCGCGCTGGGCTTCCAGACCGTCCCGGATCGCCTTCCCTAAGCGCCGTTCGTCATCTGCCGTGAGAAGATCGACCTGCCCGATTTCGTTGAGATAGAGCCGAACGGCATCGGGACCACCATCGGGGCCAAGCCTCACTGCACGGTCCTCGAGTTCAGCCAGCCGAGCAACTCGCCCGCGGCAGCATCAGCGGTAAGAGGATTGTCCAATTGCTCGAGCAGGAGACGTGCCTCGCGGTCCTCGCGAATCTGCTCTTCGTCGCGGATGGTGGTTCGTTGCGACAATTCTCTACGCACCGCCGACGCGATCAGGTTCATCGCCTCGCGCATCGGCTCTGCGTCGACATCCACTACCGCCGCCCGCTCAAGCACCTCGCGAGCCTCGGGATCGGCAGATTCCAGCGCTTCATTCAGATCACCGTTGGTCGAACCGATGGCGGCGAACGCCCGTCTATTCACATCGTCGACGAACAGTGCCTCGACCATCCACGGTGCGATTTCGTTCCACTGGTGAATCATCAATGCAATGGCGATGAACTCCGCATTTTCTCGATACAAAGACGCCTGGTTCGCCAATGGCATGTCCACCGCTGGCTGACGATTTCGCCGTTCGGCCACCTTCACCAAGTCGGCAGCCGGGATCCCCACATGACTGGCGACTTCTCCCGCATACAACTTGCGCACGTTGAGATCAGGATGCTCGTTGACGACGGACATCGCCTGCTCAGCGAGGCGCGATCTTGACTCCGGCGAATCCACACGCTTTCCCGCGAGCACCCGGTCGAGACGGAATCCGAGGAACGGACGAGCCTCTTTGATCGCTTCCACGAGACCTTCGGGATCGCTCGAAGCCAAATCACCCGGGTCTTTACCGCTCGGAAATTTGGCGACACTCACACTGACCTTGTACTTTTTCTCCCACTCGTAGAACCGCTCGGCCGCACCTTGACCAGCCTGATCGGCATCGAATGCAAGCACCACCTTGCTGGCGAAACGCTTGAGCATGCGCACGTGATCCTCGGTGAGTGCCGTACCGCAAGTCGCCACCGCTCTAGTGAGACCAGCGCGATGAAAGCCGATCACGTCCGTGTAGCCCTCACAAACCACGACTTCGTCAGCAGCGACGACGTTCTGCTTCGCCCAGTTCAATCCGTATAGTGTCTTCGACTTCGAGTAGATCGAGGTCTCGGATGAGTTCTTGTACTTGGCAGGATCGGTTGAGCCCGGCAACACTCGACCTCCGAAGGCAACGGCCTCGCCGGCATCGGTGAAGATGGGAAACATCACACGTGCACGAAACGAGTCCTGTGGTCGACCGCGCTTGTTGATGAAGGCGAGTCCCACTTCCTGCAATTGATCGGTCGGCACCCCTACACCAAGGGCCAATGCATCCCACTCATCGGGCGCCCATCCCAGCTTGAACTGTCGAGCCACATCGCCCGAAATACCTCGTTGCCGGAGATAGTCACGCGCAGGTCGAGCATCTGGCGCGGTGAGCAAACGCTCGTGATACCACTCCACCGCCTGGTTCATCACTTCGACCAGCTTCTTGCGCCGCTGACGGTCCTTGTTTTGCCCACCGCTCGTATAGGTGAGCTGCATCCCGATCTTGTTTGCCAGGTGCTCGATCGATCCGACGAAGTCGAGATGTTCGATTTCTTGGATGAACTTGAAGACGTCGCCGGAAGCGCCACAGCCGAAGCAGCGATAGCGCTTCGTTTCTTCACGGACGTTGAACGAACCTGACTTCTCGGCGTGGAACGGACACAGCCCCACGAAGTTGCGGCCGACACGCCGCAACGGGAGGTAACCCTGGACCACATCCACGAGCGACACGGTGTCGCGGAGTCGTTCTATGTCATCTTCGGCGATCGCCACGCCAAGAGAGTAGTGCTCAGTTCTCGACGCGCGTAATGGACTTGTCGTGCACCACAGAGGCGACAATCGCCACGAAGAGAATGGTCACGATCACCGTCAAGGAAATGGCCGTGGGTAAGTGGTACCAGCGAACGGCAATCATTTTCAATCCGACAAAGATCAGCAACAAAGAAATGGCGTGCTTGAGATAGACGAAGCGCTCCCGCAAATCAGCCAGGAGGAAGTACAACGCGCGCAATCCCAAAATGGCAAAAGCGTTCGCCGAAAACACGATGAACTGCTCGTGGCTCACGGCAAGAACGGCGGGCACGGAATCAACGGCGAAGATGACGTCGGATACTTCGATGACGACGAGTACCGCGAGAAGTGGTGTGGCCAGACGCTTGCCATTCACCCTCGTGATCATCTTCTGTCCATCCAAGTCATCGGTGGACGGAACGAATCGATGGAAAAGCTTCATCGTGCGCGTCTCGGATGGATCCACATGCTCCTCACCGCCCGAACTGAAGACCTTGATTCCGGTGTAGAGCAGGAAGAGTCCGAAGAAAATCAAGATGAAGTCGAATCGCTTGATGACGGCGACCCCGAGCACGATGAACACGAATCGCATCACCAAAGCGCCGAAGATCCCCCAGAACAACGTTCGATGCTGAAACTCGCGAGGAACCTTGAAATGGGTGAAGATCATGGCCCATACGAATACGTTGTCGACCGAAAGGCTCTTTTCGATCAGATAGCCACTGATGTACTCCACCGCAGCTGCACGTTCGAACATCGCCCAAATGACGAAAGTGAACGCAAGCCCGAAGCTGATCCACACCGCCGATTCGATTGCTGCCTCACGAATTTCCACCACGTGCGCCTTGCGGTGAAACACCAGTAGGTCAACGAGAAGCAATCCCAGGATGACCGCAAGCAACATCGGCCAGCCCCATGAAGGCACGACCACATCGACGAAGTTGTCTGACAACGATTCTGCGGCAAACAACTACTTGGTCTCGGCTTTCATTCCTCCAATTATTGCCTGTGCAGCGGCCAAACGCGCAATGGGAATGCGGTAAGGCGAGCAACTGACATAGTCGAGTCCAGCCCGAAAGAACATCCCGATCGACTCAGGGTCACCACCATGCTCTCCGCACACGCCGAGTTTGAGTGACCGCTTCGTCTTGCGACCGCGCTTGACGGCCTCGCGTACAAGCTCGCCCACACCCACCTGGTCGATCGTCTCGAACGGATTGTCCTTCAGCAATCCGGCTTCCAGATAGACGGGCATCATGCGGCTCTCCACGTCGTCTCGGCTGAAAGCGAACGTC
>CAZZJH010000029.1:9512-16218 GCA_964654335.1 uncultured Acidimicrobium sp. | reverse complement strand
GGTACCTGCTTCTCTAGCAATGAAGTTCACTGCAAGCAGCACGCTGAAGAGTGAACTCAATCCAAACCGTAAGTAAGCAATACCGAATAACCAAGGAGAAAACCATGGCAGCAAAGAAGCGCAAGAAGGCCGCAAAGAAGGCCCCTGCAAAGCGTAAGAAGGCAGCGAAGAAGGCCACCAAGAAGGCCCCTGCTAAGAAGCGCCGCAAGAAGGCCGCAAAGAAGAAGTAATACGGCCTTAACCGAATAACAATCGGTTCGGATAACTGTCGATCGGGGGGCGAAAGCCCCCCGATCTTTTTTGTTTCCCTAGTTGTTCGGGAAGCCGAGACGTTGCCTCAGTGGTTCAGGAAGCATCTTCAAGTCCTCGGGGGTGTCCACGTCGATTCCGAGCAAGTTGTCGATCACCTCGAGCGGCTTGATTCCTCGTTTTTCACATTCTTGGCGGTGAGCCTCCGCACTTCCCGGCCCGTACTGAAAGTCGAACTGTTCGCCGGCAGGTAGCACCAGAACGTTGGTCCCGTCGCGATGGCGATCCCGAACGAGGATCGCCTGTGATTCTCCCGGGCTGGGAAGCGCAGCCAAACGTTCGGGATGCACGATGTCGGCGTGACAAACCATCACCCAGTCGACTGAGTTGCCGATGTTGCGATAGGCGGCTGCTACTGACGGGTTGAGTCCGCCCGCTTCGATCAGTGCTTCGGAGCCTTTGCTACGAGCCCATGCGGCGCACGATTCGTCATCAGTGACTACGACCACTCGAGTCACGTCTGGCAACTTCATGGTCACGTCGATGACTGCCGTGGCGGTCAACTGTGCCAGGAGCGATCTCTGTGGGGCATCGAATACGGGCGCTAGTCGCTCCTTGGCCTTCGTGAACCCCTTCAGGGGAATGATCACGGCACCGATGCGACGCTGGTGCGAGGTGGCCATCGGCGTAGCCTACGGTCGCTTCGGGAGCCCTATTCTTGGCGATCGTGAGCCGGCGGGTGAGTGTGATCGGTGCCGGATCATGGGGCACGACGGTGGCGGTCCTGGCGGCTGCCCAGGGAGAAGTCGCATTGTGGGCTCGAAAGCCCGAGGTGGTTCGTGAGATCAACTCAAACCATCGCAACAGTCAGTACCTCGGTGATCATGAGCTGCCAGTTTCAGTTCGCGCCGACGACGATCTCTCGCGTGTGATAGCTGACGCCGATGTGATCGCGATGGCGATACCGGCAAAAGGTTTCGCCGACATCGCTCGTTCCGTCGCATCGGTGGTGAAGTCGGGATCAATCATCGTGTCGCTCACGAAGGGCTTGGAACCCGTGTCGCGGCGGCGAATGAGTGAAGTTCTACAGGAAGCATTTCCCCGATGTGGCGTGGCGGTGTTGAGTGGGCCGAATCTCGCCAGTGAAATCATCGCGGGGCAACCTGCAGCGAGCGTCGTGGCATCCGCGGACGAAGCCGTTGCTCGTGAAGTGGTGGAGGCGTTTTCGACACCGATTTTTCGTCTCTATACGAACGACGATGTGGTGGGCTGCGAGATTGGCGGCGTGGTGAAGAACGTGATCGCTATCGGTGCAGGAATCGCCCAGGGGTTCGGATTCGGCGACAACGCCAAAGCCGCGGTGATCACGCGTGGTCTTGCGGAAATGACTCGACTCGGTGTGGCGCTCGGGGCGCGTGCGGAGACGTTCTCTGGACTCGCTGGGCTCGGTGATCTCGTGGCAACGTGTGCATCGATGCAGAGCCGTAACACCCAAGTCGGCGTCCGTCTTGGGAGCGGTGAAACACCAGAAGCGATCGAGCAGTCGATGCAAATGGTTGCCGAGGGTGTACGTGCATCTTCACTGGTCGTCGAACTCGCACGTGAGCGGGGAGTGGAAATGCCGATCAGCGAGCAAGTGGCACTGGTGTGTCAAGGGCGAAAGTCGGCTGGAGATGCGTTGATCGATCTACTGAGCCGTCGTTCGAAGGCGGAATTCGCATGAGCGGGGTGATCTCGAACGTCACGCTGTCGAGCGGAGTGCGCAAGGCCACCCACCTTCTCGGCGTACGTGGCGGTACCTGGCTCGCCGAAGTGAACGAGCGGGGACGAGTCCAGCCACGCGACGGCTCTCCTGCGTTGGATTGGTACATCGCGGCCGACGACCGCTGGCACGATCCGAGTGTCGAGTCCACCGTGCGCCAGCAACGCCGAGCGGGCGTACCCGTGATCGAGACACGTCTACGAGTTCCTTCGGGAGACGTCGTGCAGCGAGTGTGGGCGATCGCCGAGGGGTTCGTCGTCGCGGAATTCACGAATTCATCGAGCATGCCGGTAGCCGTCGCATTGTCACGCGGAGACGTCCGATGCATCCGAACACCAAGCCCGCTCGGTCCCCAAGGAATCGACTTGCCAGCAGGAAGCGTGGTGTTTCCCATCGCCCACGGCGCAGCGCTCACCATCGCCTTACCCATGGTTCGCGATGCAGCGATCAATTGGGGTTCACTTGCCACGCCGGACGACATGCAGAAGACTTGGCTAGCTGCGGTGGAGCGCAGTGGATACGCACTGGTTCCCGACAAGTCGTTGGCCCCGCGCATCAACACCATGCGCGCCGATCTCCTCGCCAGTTCGGCACTACCCATCGACGAGTGGGGATCGCACGTGGCGGGGGACGACGTTTCGCTCGCATTGTCGCTTCTTGAGCTCGTTCGAATGGGCGAGCGAATCGCGTCTTGGCCCCAGGGTGAGGACGTGCTCGAGCGACTTGCCGAGTCGGTCACTGCTCTTCTCCGGGAGCACAAGAAGTCTGATTACGTTCCGTGGGATGTCGAGCGCGCATTGTTTGCCGCACAATGGGTGTTTCGTGCGTCGGGGGATCTGCGTGCCGCACGCGACGTGGCGTCCAGCCGTGTGCGGCTTGCGCCGGCAAGTGGTCCGGCGAACCAAGCACCGGACGGCGTTCGTCTCGGTGCGTGGTTGGATGAGCAACTGGCAAGCCCACGACGCGACGGGACGATTGCCCTGCTCGGACACGGCATTCCTATGTTGTGGCGAGGCGTCAACTTCGAATGTCATGACATCGCCATCGGCGAGGAGGCCTCGATCTCTTTCGCCGTGCGGTGGCATGGAGACAAGCCCGCCTTGTTGTGGGAAGTGAGTGGAACCAGCACCGTGAAACTTTCAGCGGGGATGACCGACCCGGACTGGTCGACCACGACAACGAGCGGAGAGACGCTGTTGCGGGGTTTCGTCGGGTGAGTATTCCCAACTTCGACCGCGAACGGGAGTTGTTGGACGGTGGCGCGACATCCGTGGTCGGTTTCGACGAGGTGGGTAAAGGTGCGTGGGCCGGGCCGTTGGTGGTGGGGGCCGCAGTGTTGCCACCAAGTGATCGAATGCCAGCCGTGGTGACAGGGGTGCGGGACTCGAAGACGCTCACCGAGAAGCGTCGTGAGGCGATGTTCGAAGAACTCGCTGACGCCTGTGTTGCGTGGTCGATTGGTCTTGCGAGTCACGACGAATGCGACACCTTGGGAATGGTCGAAGCTCAGCGACTCGCTGCAAGGCGAGCGTGTGCCGAGTTGCGTCTCGATCTCGATCGAGCGGTGGCGATCATCGACGGCAACTGGGATTTCGTTTCGCCCCACGTGGGGCGGGCGATCACTGAGGTGAAGGCCGATTCGACGTGCTTGAGCGTTGCCGTCGCATCCGTCCTCGCCAAGGTGTCTCGCGACCGAATGATGCGCGAGATGGCCAACGACTATCCCTTGTGGAGTTTCGAGACGAACAAGGGTTATCCGTGCGCCAAACATCGCCGAGCGCTGCAGGGTTACGGACCGTCCGCGGTTCACCGAACGACGTGGGCATTCATGGACAACTTCGTGCCGTGGATGGTGTCGAATGTCGCTCAGTAGTGAGATTGCGGAAGTTCGTGCTGCGATCGATCAAGCTCGACGAATCGTCGTGCTGACGGGTGCCGGTGTTTCGACTGACTCGGGAATCCCTGATTATCGCGGACCACAGGGAGTGTGGACACTCGATCCGAAGGCGGAGAAGATTTCCTCGCTGCAGCACTATCTCGCCGACCCCGAGGTGCGCAGACTCGCGTGGCAGCGACGACTGCACTCGCCGGCCTGGACTGCGGTGCCGAACGTCGCCCATCGATCGATCGTGGAACTCGACAAGAGGGGAATGCTCTTGTCGGTGATCACTCAGAACATCGATGGTCTGCACCAACTTTCTGGTTTGGATCCCTCGAAGGTGGTGGAGGTGCATGGCACCATCCATTTCTCCGTGTGCTGGTCGTGTGGTGACCGTAGACCGATGCAGGAAACGCTCGAGCGCGTTCGAAGTGGTGATCCAGACCCGAGTTGTGAACTGTGCTCGGGCATCTTGAAGAGCGACACGATCAGTTTTGGTCAGTCACTCGTCGAAGACGTGATCGCACGTGCGATGACCGACGCCGAGCACTGTGATTTGTTGCTCGCCGTGGGATCCACGCTGTCGGTGTTCCCCGCGGCGAATGCCGTGCCGCGCGCCAAGTCGAGTGGCGCCCGGGTGGTCATCGTGAATGGAGAGCCGACAGGGATGGATCGCTACGCCGATTTCGTGCTGCTCGGGCAAATCGGGGAAATCATGCCCGTCGTCACGTCGCTCCCGAACTCATCACACCCACATCACGGCTAGCCAAAAACCTGACCAAAACGGTAGGGTATTGCCCGGAGGTTCCCCCCAATGCCCAGTTTTCGTGATTTGTTGGCCGACGCGAAGCGCGTGATCGCGGAGATCGATACCGAGGAAGCAGCACGTCGGATCGCAGGTGGAGGAACCGTCATCTTGGACGTTCGTGAACCTGATGAGTTCGAACAGGGGACACTTGCCGGAGTCGTGCACATTCCGCGAGGACACTTGGAAGCTCAAGTGGAGACTCGCATCGTCGACAAGTCGGCGCCAGTAATCGTCTATTGCGCCGGCGGTGTACGGAGTGCGTTCGCGGCCAAGACGCTGCAAGAACTCGGTTATCAAGATGTGGTCTCGATGGCTGGTGGGTTCGGCCGTTGGAAGGACGAGGGTCGTCCGTGGAAGACGCCGACATTGCTCTCCGCCGAACAGCGCAACAGGTACCAACGACATTTGCTTCTCCCGGAAGTAGGAGTCGAAGGTCAGGCCAAGTTGCTTTCGAGCAAGGTGTTGATGCTCGGTGCCGGTGGGCTCGGTTCTCCCTCTGCGATGTATCTCGCCGCCGCCGGAGTTGGCACCATCGGAATCGTCGACATGGACGAGGTGGATGCTTCGAATTTGCAGCGACAGATCCTTCACAACATCGATCGCATCGGTGATCGAAAGGTGGACTCTGCGAAGAAGACGTTGACGATGCTCAATCCCGATGTGAACGTCGTGACGTACGACACTCGTCTCGAGGCGAGCAACATCCTCGAAATCATCAAGGACTACGACGTGATCGTGGACGGTGCGGACAACTTCCCGAGCCGCTACCTCCTGAATGACGCCAGCGTGAAGCTCGGCATTCCCGTCGTCCATGGGTCGATCTTCCGTTTCGAGGGAATGGTCACCGTGTTCGATCCGAAGAATGGTCCGACATACCGCGACATGGTTCCGCTGCCGCCACCTGCGGAACTCGCCCCGTCGTGTGCTGAAGCCGGTGTGCTCGGTGTGCTTCCGGGCATCGTCGGGTCGATCCAGGCGCTCGAGACGATCAAGTTGATCCTTGGTCTCGGTGATTCCTTGATCGGCAGAATCTTGTCGGTGGACACCACGGAGATGTCGTTCCGCGTGTTCAAGTTGCGTGTCGATCCACAGAACGAGGTCACCTACGCGAATCGTGATCGCATCCAGGTTCGCGATCTCGATGGCCTGTGCGCTCCGTGGCTCGGGCACTGAACCGACCCAGGTCCCTCATCGATCTCTCCTAGAATTCGGTCGTGGTGTCACGATCGCTGGCCATCGTTGGCGCCGGATTCTCAGGTGCCGTGGTGGCCCGCCAATTGGCCGAAGCCGGTCACCGCTCTGTCGTGTTCGACACACGTCCCCACGTCGCCGGTAACTGTCATACGGTGCGCCATGCTGACGGACCGATGGTGCACGTCTACGGGCCGCACATCTTCCACACTCAACACCAGCGTGTGTGGGAGTACATCAATCGCTTCGGCGAGATGGTGCCGTACAACCATCGTGTGAAGGCCACCTCCCAGGGACGGGTCTATTCACTGCCCGTCAATCTGTTGACCATCAACCAATTCTTCGGCACGACGCTGTCGCCAGAGGATGCCAAGAAGCTGATCGAGGACAAGAGCGACAAGTCGATCGGTGACCCAGTGACCTTCGAGGATCAGGCCCTGAAATTCGTCGGTCGTGAGCTCTACGACGCATTCTTCGCGGGGTACACCAAGAAACAGTGGGGGCTCGAACCGAAGGAGTTGCCGGCGAGCATTCTGGCTCGATTGCCGGTGCGCTTCACCTATGACGATTCCTATTTCAATCATCCGTGGCAGGCGATTCCGCGTCACGGTTACACGCCAATCGTCGAAGCAATTCTCGATCACCCCTCGATCGAAGTGCGGCTTTCGACCGCATTCGATCGTTCGATGGCAACCGGCTTCGACCATGTCGTCTGGACGGGGCCGATCGACGCATGGTTCGGGCATCGACACGGGCGACTCGGATATCGCACGCTCGACTTCGTCGAGGAGCGTCACGTCGGCGACTTCCAGGGTTG
>CAZZJH010000029.1:8304-9412 GCA_964654335.1 uncultured Acidimicrobium sp. | reverse complement strand
CTCGGCACCTACCGTTATCTGGACATGGATGTGACGATTCACGAGGCGTTGGACACGGCAGATCGGATGGTCGGAGCGTTGAACGAGGGCGGCAAGTTGCCGACGTTCTCAGTGGACCCCTTGGGACGATGACCGATCATCTTCTGCAGCGTTTGACGCTGCCGACGCCTGAATTTTCGGAACCGCTGCTGTATCTGCGAACGACGGGAGAAACACGAATCGTGCCGGGTGGGCTCGTGCTCGCAGACGGTTCGTCAGCGACGTTCGACACGTCGTTCGGTGTCTTCCATGCGGGTCGATGGCGGCGCTTGACGTCGGTGAATTCGCTCGGCTTCAAGGTTCGTGCATCGGGTGTGGGCATTGCCGAGGTGGTGGCAGTCGAGGGTTCCCGTGAGTCGGTCTTGGTAAGTGGCCCCTTGCCACGAGGAGAGGGTTGCCCCGACCACCTGTTGCTCACCCTTCCATCACTCGGAACGTCGACAGTCGGCGTGTACTACGTGCGTGTGAGAGCCGAAGGTGGCGAGGTGTGTATGACTGGCGGGGAGTGGGTGACGAGCGATGCACCGGCCCATGATGTTCGACTCTCGCTGTCGATCACCACGTTCAACCGCCAGCCGTACGTCAAGAAGACAGTGGGCAACGTCCTTCAACTGATCGACCGAGTAGACCAACTTCGTGACGCCCTGCACATCTTGGTGGTGGACAACGCTCGCAACGTCGAATTCGATGCTCCTGCGAGCGCGCCGCTGCAAGTTATCGAGAACGGCAACCTCGGGGGAGCCGGTGGTTTCGCACGCGGACTCATCGTGTTGCGCAAGCAAGGTTGGGCAACCCACGTGTTGTTCATGGACGACGACATCGATCTCGAGCCAGAGGCATTGGTGCGCACCATGGGGTTGTTTCGTTATGCCCGTGACAGGAAACTGTGTGTGCATGGCGCGATGCTTTCCGAAGAGCGACCATGGCTGCAGTTCGAAGCCGGCAGTGAGTACAGCTTCCGCTCGATCTACCCGTTGCAGGCACTCGGACGCGAAGACGACCTGCGCGAACGGAAATTCGCCGTCAACGATCAACCGGAAATCCCCTTCGATTACACGGCTTGGTGGTT
>CAZZJH010000029.1:0-8204 GCA_964654335.1 uncultured Acidimicrobium sp. | reverse complement strand
CTCCATGATGAGCTGCGCACCTGTGCCGAGGAGAAGCCTGGGCCTCTTCCCGCGGAGTTGGCGGCGATCTCTCCTCGTCAGCCGCGCCACAAGGTTCTGCGTGCCTTCGGCTTCCTGTTTGCGCTCCTCCTGATGGGCGGCGCGTTCGTGCCCAAGAGTTTTCGGCGGAAGGGGCCGGGCGTCGCTCCGATCGACGCTCGTGCCGTGGGCGTGGCAACACTTCGAAACGAGATTCTCTACCGACACGATCGCATCGACGATGGCTATCTGGTCACGCGAGACAATGCGCGGTTCTTCAAGCTGTTGGGTGAAGTGCTCGTCGCGGTCAAGGACATCGCCGTCAACTATCGGCGTCTGAAGCGCGAGTATCGCGCCGCCTACAAGTCGATGGTCTCGACGGAGAGTTGGGAAGGCCGCTTCAGCGATTCGCTGAAGCGTTGAGCAACAACTGCCACGTGGCGGTGTTGAGATTCCCGTTCGCCTTGACGCCGGCCATCTTCTGGAATCGGCGCACGAGATTCACTGTTGAGGGTCCGTAGACCCCATCTGCCTTCACCTTCACGTTGAGAACGCGGGCGAGCGCGGTCTGGGCAGTGGCGACCGATGGGTGGCGGGTCCCTCGTTTGATCACGATCGATGCGGGGTCGATTCCCAGGACTGCGAGCAACTGCTCGTCGGCCACGCCGTCCACCGCGAGACCAGCCTTGGTCTCCGCTGCGGTCACCGCAGTCACGGTTGTCTTGCCCATTACGCCGTCCGCCCGGAGGCGCTTGCGCTTCGGCAACTGGAGGTAGGAGTTCAACGCGTTCTGCAAGCGGGCGACGTTTTCTCCGCGGTTTCCGAGACTCATGGGAGCACCGAGAGGAACGATCGTTCCATTGCCGATGGTGATCAGGCTCTGACTGCGCAGTGCATCCAGTTGGCCGCGGATCCACAGTGTGAATTCGGCGCGCCCGGTTGGGGTGAGGTGCACGCCGTCGCGGAACCAGCGGTATTGCGCTGGAGCGCTACTGGCTGCATTCCAGTCGAGCACCGAGACATTGGGGTAACGAGTGGCAGCAGAGGCAAGTACCTGGTTCGACAAGGCGTAATTGGATGTGGTGCGCCGGGTGGAGAGATTGACGAACACGATTCGCTGTACACCACGAGAGTTGAGGGCATTGACGACTTGGTCGACTTCACCAGAGAACGTCGCTGGATCGTCGTTGTAGCCGAGTTGGACGACGACCACGTTGGGGAATTGATCAGCAGGAAGTGAATTGATGATCGATATTCCGTCGGGGAGGATTCCCGCCGACTGGATGCAGGCTGACCCAACCAAGCATCGGTTGGAACGTGCCTGAAAGTTGGTGCGCGGGTAGGCCGGCACCACCACGCTCGAGTATTCGGCAGTGATGCTTTCGCCGACGGAGTCGCCCAAGAAGAGAACCGATCCCACCGGTGCTGCGTCGAATGCAGCGCCACCAATCGGGTTCACCCCGAACCATGGTGCGGGCAGATCGAACGTCGACTTGAAAGTCCATCCTGAAACGTTGACTGAGCCAGCCGTTCCCGAGATGGCTACTCCAGTGGTGTAACCACCGAAGTCGCCGCCCTGGCCATCATGTGTCGTTCGCACAGAAACGAGCGATCCGATTTGTGGCCACTTCGATTGGATCTCCTGTGCCGAGACGATTCGTGTCCACACGAACAGCGAATTCACCGACTCCGTGACGGCATCACCTGGGTCGGCTTGTACGGGGAATTCACCTCCGGCGGTACGTCCACCATTCGTCGCAGAGAATTCGGTGCGCACGGGAGCGCCGTTGCGAAGGACGGCGACACTGGCCGTTTCTGCGATGGCTTGATCGGTGAGTGGATGTTCGAGTTGCGTCGGGGTGGTGTTCAGAGCCTCACGCACCATCGTGCCTCCGTACACCTGGCACGATTCGGTGTCACATGTGCGGGCCAAACCTGCGTAGCGATTCTCGGTTGCCGCATATGAGCGAGCAGCGACGGCCTGGGCTCGCAGAGCATTCATTCCCGCGCCACCGGCTGCCGATCCCCACTCTGCTGGTGATTCGCGAGGAACAACGCCACGGAGGTAACTCTCCATGGGCAACACGTTGATCGTGCGGTTCTGCCCACGAGCGTTGTTCACTGCACGAATCTCGCCGCGGTAGTAACGAATCTTGTTGCGACCGTTCGTGCGCGGTTCGCAGAGCCCGACTGCGAGATTTCCTGCCGACGCCGGATCACGTGAGGTGGTGGTGGCGAACGAAGCCACCGTCGGTACGTCGGCGATTACGGCGAAACCTTCTGATGCCGGGTCATCTGTACCGGCGCATTTTCGCTCCATGGAGCCCCAAACGCGATATACGCGGTCGCCGATTTCGCGAGCTACGAGCGATGTCCACGCACGACCAGGTACGGGGTCCTGCACGAAGATTGCGTTCGATGCGTCTGCAACGACGGCGGTTTGCGCATTGTCCATGCCGGAGAGATGGATGGACATCTCCTGGTTGGGATCCGCAAGGGCGCCCTGAGCGAGCCCCGGGTAATAGAAGGACAAGATCTGTTGCCACGACCAACCCTGCGTGGTGGCCCAACCGTAGGAGCCCCACTGACTCATCCCGCGTCCGTGACCATTTCCGCGTCCGTACACCACCACGGCGTTGGGCACCACGTCCGATGCGCGAATTGGCGAACTTGGAGCCAACGTTGCTACGGCTGCAAACGCAACGGCAATGGCGATGAAACGTGGGGGTACGCGCATGAAGAGGAGTCCTCCCGCCCGCAAGATCAACCCTAATTGACCGCCCCCGTGTTGTCGCGGCAGGCGCCGAATGGCGCACACATACGGCGTCCGCAGACGATTAGAGGAGGCATAACATGGCAATCGCCGAAGATGCACGCTTCGAGATGCATCTCAAGTTACGCAATGTTCTGGGAGAAAAAGTGGCAGACATCTTGATGGAACATCTTCCACCGAGCGGTTGGGGTGATGTCGCGCGAAAGGCCGATCTGGAATCGGAAATTCGACACCTACGTGACTCGATGGAAGCAAAGTTCGAGACGATGAACATGCGCTTCTCACACATCGACTCTCGACTTAGAGGGATCGTCGCGGGAATGTGGGCGATGGGCGGCATCATGAGCGCGTTCTTCGTCGCGATACTCACGAAGCTCTAGGAGTTCAGCAACTCCCTGGTCAGGCAGTTTCTTCGACGGCAGGAAGCACGTCGCGCTGTTGCACCACGACGCCGGCGAGCACGAGAGCGATACCGAACAGCTCGATCAGATTCGGAGTTTGGTCGAGGAACAGCATCCCGAAGACCACGGCCGTGACGGGGAGGAGTGCGAGCAACACGGAGAAGCGCCGCACGGGGATCACTCGGAACACGGACTGTTCTATGCCGTACCCAATTGCGTTCGAGAGCAGACCAACGAGTATGCAAAGCAGGATCAGTGATGGTGACGACCAAGCGGGGCCACTCGATGGAGCTGCAAATGGTGCAATCGCCACGGCACCAATAACGAGGCCAACACCCAATCCGGCTACACCCCGATCGAGTCGGGCCACTCGTGAACCCACCACGATGTAGGCGGCCCAGCAGGCAGATGCAAGAAAGATGTACAACAAGCCGAGTGGCTCATTACCGAGTTCGATACCCGAGAGCACCACGACGCCGATCGCTGCCAAGAGCAGGGCGAAAGTGTTCCTGCGAGAGCGGGTGGTGAGCGCTGCGACACAGATCGGTCCGATGAACTCGATGGCCACGCCTTTGCCCATGTCGAGTCGCTCGATCGCAAGATAAAAAGTCAGATTCATGAAGGCCACGGCAATTCCGAAGATGGCCGCGGATCCAAGTTCGGCACGCGTCCATCTACCTTGACGCAGCAGGCGTGGAAGCGACATGGTGATCAGGATTAGTGCCGCTCCGATGACGCGGAACCAAGCGACGCTTGCGGGCGCAAGTTCGTCGAAAAGTTGGACCGCGATGACCGCGCCGAGATATTGCGCAGTCGCCGAAACGATGAAGAAAACCTCGGGTGCGGAGCCGAGCAGGCGAGTAGGAGCGCCCGGTGTTCGCTCGCTCACTCGAAGAGTTCGGGATCCGTCTTGCAGATCTCCTGGAACATCGGCTGGAACTGGAACCATCCTGCGTCGGGGAACCCGGTGATTTGCTGGGTGTAGGTAGCCATGTCGTGTGGAATCAATTTCGGCGTTCCCACCGCTTCGGCAGCGAGTTGCGCCTGACACGACCGTTCCATCGTGATGAACCAGAACGCAGCGGCTTCGACGGTGTTGCCCACGGTGAACAAGCCGTGATTCTGGTGGATGGCGGCTTTGCCCGAAGTGAACTTGCTGGCGAACTCCTCACCTGCCTCCACTTCGAACACGACCTTGCCTCCTTGTTCTTCGATCACCATGTGGTCGTCGTAGAAGATGCATGCGTCTTGGGTGATCGGATCGAGCTTGCGGCCGAGTGATGACCACGCTTTGCCGTACACCGAGTGGGCGTGGGCGGCGCCGATGACGTCTGGTCGTGCCTTGTGGATGGCGGCGTGCAAAACGAATGCCGCGCGGTTCACGGGCTGGTTCCCGTAGACGACTTCACCGTGGTGGTTGACGAGGATCAGGTCGCTCGTCTTCATAAGTCGGAACGACTTGCCGAAGGGGTTCACCCAGAAGTGGTCAGGAAACTCAGGATCGCGAGCAGTGATGTGTCCGGCAACACCCTCGCCGAAACCAAGTCGGCCGAACACTCGAAGCGCAGCCGCAAGAGCAACCTTGCGGTGGCGACGCTCGTCCTCGACGTTGTTGAACCTTGGCGGCTTGGCGTTGACGACTGTCTTCGGCGTGAGTTCGACGCCGTCGATCACACCTGGGCGGTTCTCGGTGATGGCCATGGGCAAAGGCTAGCCATGTGCACTTCCACGACTTGTCTTGCAGGTGAACCTCCTAGAGTTGTCGCGATGAATGAGCGACCCGCAAAGAGCACGGATTCGGGTATCCCCATCGAGCCGCTGTATACGGCGGAATCACTCGCCAGTTGGGATAGTGGTGAGCGGCTGGGAGTACCAGGCAAGCCACCGTTCACTCGTGGCATTTATCCCACGATGCACAGGGATCGTTTGTGGACCATGCGTCAATACGCCGGTTTCGGCACGGCGAGGGACACCAATCAACGATTCAAGTTTCTGCTTGAGGCGGGGCAGACCGGTTTGAGCTGTGCCTTCGACCTGCCAACGCAGATGGGGTACGACAGCGACCATCCGCGAGCCGCGGGCGAAGTGGGCAAGGTGGGCGTGGCGATCGACTCGCTCGATGACATGCGAACCCTGCTCGCCGACCTTCCGCTCGACAAGGTGACCACGTCGATGACGATCAATTCGACGGCGGCGATCCTTCTCCTGATGTACGAACTCGTCGCCGAGGAGCGAGGCGTGTCATCGGCTCAAATCAGCGGCACCATTCAGAACGACTTGTTGAAGGAGTACATCGCTCGCGGCACCTATGTGTATCCGCCCAAGCAATCGATGCGCATCATCACGAACATCTTCGAGTACTGCTCGAAGAACGTCCCGAAGTGGAACACGATTTCGATTTCTGGCTATCACATTCGTGAGGCAGGCAGCACCGCCGTGCAAGAGTTGGCTTTCACGCTGGCCAATGCCATCGCATACGTGCAGGCGGCAGTCGATGCAGGACTCGACGTGGACGACTTTGCTCCTCGCCTCAGCTTTTTCTGGAATGGTCACAACAACTTCTTCGAAGAAGTAGCCAAGTTCCGAGCGTCGCGGCGGATGTGGCATCACATCATGCGCGAGCGTTTTGGGGCCAAGCACGAAGCGAGTTGGTTGATGCGCTTTCACACTCAAACCGGTGGCTCGACGTTGACGGCTCAGCAACCGTTGAACAACGTCGTTCGTGTGGCCGTCCAGTCGATGGCCGCTGTGATGGGTGGAACGCAGAGTCTTCACACCAACGGATATGACGAAGCCTTGGGACTGCCCACCGAGGAGGCTGCTCGAATCGCCCTCCGCACCCAACAGATAATCGGTTACGAGAGCGGAATCACCGACACGCCCGACCCGCTGGCCGGGTCGTACTTCGTCGAAAGTTTGACGGACGAGGTGGAGCGGTTGGCTTGGGAGTACATCGCGAAGATCGACGAGATGGGTGGAGCGGTGCAGGCGATCGAGGAAGGCTTCCAGATGGCTGAAATCGAGGAGGCCGCCTACCAGTACACGAAGTCGATCGACGATTCGACGCGTGTGCTCGTCGGTGTCAACAAGTTCACCGTGGAAGACGAGTCCGCACAGCACGTGTTGAAGGTTGACCCCGCCCTCGAGCGCGATCAAGTCGATCGCTTGACTAAGTTCAAGGCGTCCCGCGACATGGCCAAGGTCGAAGCGAAGCTGGAGGGCCTCCGTGTAGCTGCGCGAGGCAGCGACAATCTGTTGCTCCCGATGAAAGATGCATTGCGGGCAAATGCCACGCTCGGCGAAGTGAGCGACGCGTTACGCGATGTCTTCGGCGTACACCGCCCGAACTAGTCGAATCTCCAGTCGAACCGCGTTCTAGTCAAACCAGGTGACTGCGGCGGGTGGCCGCTCGCCGGGATTCGGGTCGCGGGCCGGCCAGCCGAAATACAGCACTCCGGTGATGTGAGTGCCTGCAGGAAAACCGCACACGCCACCGATTGCCTCGATGGTTCCCTTCGGTGCGCTCGACCAGAAACTGGCGAGACCAAGTGACGTTGCGCCGAGCAACATGTTCTGGATACCGGCCGCCACCGCATCCCGGTTCTCCTCGGTCTGGAGGTCACTCTCGCCAGGTAGCGAGCCGACGACGACTATCGCCGGTGCACGCAGGTATTTGGTGCGCGTCTTGACGACTTTCATCTCGGCATCGCCGCGAGCTTGCATCGCGTCGGCGGCAACCTCACCAAGACGCTTGCGGGACTCTCCGGTAAACACGGCAAACACCCACGGCCAGGTCAGCTGATGGTTCGGTGCCCACACGGCAGCAGAGCACAACTGTTCGATCGTCGCGCGGTCCACGGCTTTGTCGACGTCCATCATCAGTTGAGTCCGCCGTGCACGGACGAGTTCAAAGAACTCTGCGGGATTCATCGTCAATTCTTGTGCAGTACGGAGTTGAGTCCGCCCCAATTTCCAGTGCGAGGTGTCGCCTCCACGGCTCCAGAAACGCTGTTGCGTCGGTACAGCAGGCCCGATGCGCCCGAGAGTTCGCGTGCCTTGACTTTGTTTCCGTCGGGGAGCGTGACGATGGTTCCACCCGTCACATAGAGACCTGCTTCGATGACGCATTCATCACCGAGGCTGATACCGAGTCCACTGTTGGCTCCAAGCAGGCAGCGTTCTCCGACGCTGATCACTTCTTTTCCGCCGCCCGAAAGAGTTCCCATGATCGAGGCGCCGCCGCCAATGTCAGACCCATCGCCGACCACCACACCGGCAGAAATTCGACCTTCGACCATGCTCGCACCGAGTGTTCCCGCATTGAAGTTGCAGAATCCCTCGTGCATCACGGTCGTTCCACTGGCAAGGTGAGCGCCGAGACGAACTCGCGACGCGTCCGCAATTCGCACACCCGCGGGCACCACGTAGTCGGTCATTCGCGGAAACTTGTCCACGCCATGCACGGTGAGGTGGTTTCCTTGGAGGAACTCGTTGTGGCGAACGTCATCGAGTTGATCGATGGCCACGGGTCCGATCGACGTCCAGGCCACATTTGCGAGAATGCCGAATGCACCGGTCAGGTTCAGCGAATGTGGTTTTGCCAAACGATGCGAGAGCAGGTGCAGACGCAGGTACACGTCCTCTGCCGACCGCGGCTCACTCGTGACGTCTACGGAGATCGCCACGGGGCGCACACCCACCCCTCGTCTTGGGTCGGTGAATCCATCGCTCCCGTTGGCATGTGCCGCGGGAACGCTGTCACCCCAGCCCAAGTGGCGGAATCGAGTGTCGAGCACGGTGCCGTCGTGTGCAACGGTGGCGAAGCCGACTCCCCATGCTTTGCCGGTCGACGTGGGGGCGCTAGTCATTGCGAGCTCCTCAGGTTGCTTCGGGTCGAAGGGTGGGGAACAAGATCACGTCCTTAATTGAACTCGATCCGCTCAACAACATGACGAGTCGATCGATGCCGATACCGAGTCCTGCGGTGGGTGGCATGCCGAATTCCAGGGCAC
>CAZZJH010000028.1:0-16323 GCA_964654335.1 uncultured Acidimicrobium sp. | reverse complement strand
CAGCACCATGAACAAGGCCATCACCGCGGTGACGAAGTCCGCGTAGGCCACCTTCCGTGCACCTCCGGCCATAGGCGTGACCGCGCTACTTCGCGGGAGCGAGGCCCTTGAGCGCGGCCTCCAGTTCGTCGCCCGGAGGTTGCACGGCACTGTCGAGTGAGCGGCGGGCAACCTCGACGGCATTGCCGATCTCCCCTACTGCACCAGCCACTAGTAGCGCTGCAGCCGAATTGAAGACGACCACGTTGCGAACTGGACCTTCTTCCCCGGCGAACACTCGGCGCACGACTTCGGCATTGAACGCGGGATCGCCTCCCCGAAGGTCTTCGATTCCCGATCGCCCTATTCCAAAATCCAGTGGGTCGACCGCGGATCGGGAGACTTCACCTTCACGCACCTCCCACACTTCGTTGGCTCCACTCAGCGACAATTCGTCCAGCCCCCCATGTCCATGCACCACCCAAGCTCGGCGGACCCCACCATCACGGAGTGCACGCGCCATTCGCTCCACGAACACAGGGTTGCCCACACCGACCAACATGTGGTGAACACGCGCTGGATTGGCGAGTGGGCCGAGCAGATTGAACACGGTGGGCACACCCAACTCTCTACGAATCGGCCCGACGTGACGAAACGACGGGTGAAACGCCGGAGCGAAACAAAAACCGAAGTTGGTGAGTTCAACGCACTTTGCGACTTCCCCAGGCGTGAGTTCGATTCGTGCACCGAGAGCTTCAAGCACGTCGGCAGTTCCGCACTTCGATGACGCCGCCCGATTCCCGTGCTTGCACACCGGCACGCCGGCTCCCGCAACGACGAATGAAGACATCGTCGAGACGTTGACCGAGTGGGAGTTGTCCCCGCCCGTACCGACGATGTCGATGGCGCGATCATGGATCGACGACTCAAGAACAACCGACTTGGAAGCCTCTCGAACTGCGCGCAGCATGCCGGCGATCTCGCCCGATGTCTCACCTTTCGCCTTGAGAGCCAACAAGAACTCGGCGATGTCCGTGGGTGCCACTTCACCGGAGAGCATCTCGGTCATCAAGGAGTGGCCCTCCTCCGACGTGATCTCCGTCCCTTCACGAAGTCGTTCGATGATCGCCTGCCAACTCATCGTCGAACCATCTTCGTGCAGTTGATCGACGAGCGACTCGCCGGCGAGTGACAGCTGCTACGCGGAGCGACGACGCTGGCGTAACAGGCGACGACGCTCTTTTGCCGTTGCACCGCCCCACACGCCTTGGTGTTCACGGTTGTCGAGAGCATGGTTGAGACACGCTATGCGTACCTGACATTCGTCACATATCGCCTTGGCTACGTCGGCCAGCTCGTCGTTGTCCGGATAGAAGATCTCCGCGTCCAACCCCTGGCACGCACCCTTCGATCGCCACACTGTGTCGCTCATCCCCACGAGCGCCCCCCTTACGTTCCCCAGTGCGGAGAATACGACGGAGCCCCAAGACCTCGCCAATCCCGGGGCGGCCACCCCTCACTCGGGAGCGAGACCGTAGGCGCGAGCCACTACTTGAACGGGGTGAATGTCCTCACCACCCTTCGCCAGTAAGGAAACCAGATCTCGACAGCCCGAACCCCCGCAGCAGTCATCTCGGCGAGAGACACCGATCCCTGCAAGGCGCAGAAGTGCCTCACTCGCTGCTGCCTCTCCAGTGTTGCGGGCGGGACAGGAGGATCGATACTCCACCGATTCGGGATGCTCTCCATGGAACTGAACGTCTAGCAATTGTCTTTCACGCAACAACATCAAGTATTCGACCGGGCCATACATGTTCTCGATCACCCTGGCCGTTTCCGGGCCACCGACGAATTCCGGATATCGACTGCGCATCACGTCGAGACATCGTGGCGACAGAACGACGATCTCTTTCCCCGCGGCTAGAACATCACTCAATTCACGAACGTTGCGGCTCGCCACTCGCGTGTATCCGCCGATGTCGCCGACGCCAAGCAATTCACATCCACACCGAGTATTGGTGTCGATCAGTGAACACTCCACCCCGTTGTGCTCGAAAACTTTCACCGTGTCGATACCGACCCGCAGATCATCATCCTCGAGTACGCACGATGGAGAGAACGCGACTCGAGACTGAGCCTTCGTCGAACGAACACCAGGGCGACCACGGAACCAACTCTCGAACTTGTTGCCGTCGCTTCGCGAAACATGCGAAAGACGACCGACAATGCGTCCCATGATTCTCCGTCGCACCGAAATTTCATCGGCAAGTCGCCGGCGAAGTCCTTGGAGACCACCTTCTCTCGACATGGCCCGATGTCGGATCATCAGCGAGGGAATGTCGACACCGGGAGATTCCAGCCGCGGCGAGTGAGGACAACCTCGCAAACAGGAGCCACAGTCATAACAGGAGTCGGCAATTTGGTCCTGCAGGTGCGGGGTCATTCGATCCGCCTCCTCGCCCACCATGTCGAGCGCCTTGAACATGTCGGTGAAAGACGGGCACAAATCGACGCAATGACGACAGCCCGCGCACACCTGAAAGGCACGTGCCATCTCCAGCCGCACCGATGACTCATCCAAATAGGTCGTCAGGTTGGGATCGTACGACGGGGTCATCGTTGTCCATTATCCAACCCCGTCGACCGCCAATTCGGCACTCGACATGCGGTTACCAGACAGCGAGATTTAGGCTCATTCAGTGCACGAAGCTCGACCGGACATCTCCAGCGCCCACGGCCGTCACTTCGACATCATCGTCGTTGGCGGCGGTGTCACGGGACTCGGCGTCGCGGTCGATGCCGCAACACGTGGTCTGAGCTGCCTGCTGGTCGAGAAAGATGATCTGGGCTCTGGAACATCGTCGAAGAGCAGCAAGTTGATCCACGGCGGTTTGCGCTACTTGCAACAGGGTGAGATCGGGCTCGTCTACGAGGCACTCCATGAACGTCAACGCCTACTCCGCAACGCGCCCCATCTGGTTCAGATTCTTCCCTTTGCCATTCCGATTCTCACCCGTGACGGCGTCGTGTCTCGCAAGATTGCGCGTGCGCTCGGTAGCGCCTTGTGGATGTACGACCTCACTGGCGGTTGGCGCGTTGGCAAGTTGCACCGTCGACTTCGCGCCGACGCGGCACATCGCCACATGCCCACGATGCCGCGCGAACGTTTGGCTTCGGCGTACCTCTATTACGACGCCGCAGCGGACGACTCTCGACTTTGCGTTGCGCTCGCCCGCACCGCTGCCGACCATGGCGCAGTGATCATCAACCATTGCGCGGTCCACGAAGTCACCCACTCGCAAGATGGTCGGGCAAATGGCATTCATGCCACGACGAGTGACGGCCAGATTCTCGAAGCATCGGCAGCCGTCGTCGTCAACGCCGCCGGAGTGTGGGCCGACTCAGTTCGCAAAGCCGATGAAGGAGTCGATCCGCAGTCGATTCGTCCTGCCAAAGGAATTCACCTCACCATTCCTTGGGAGTTGGTGCAAAACGACATCGCATTCGTGATTCCCGTCAAGCGAGACAAGCGCAGCCTCTTCGTCGTCCCGTGGATCGAACGCGAGGACGGCGGTTATCTCTTCACATACGTGGGAACCACCGACACCGACTATGCAGGTGGGGTCGACGACTCTCAATGCAGCGAAGAGGACATCGACTACGTGCTCGAAGCCCTGAACGCAGCGATCACCACGCGAGTGACTCGCGAACACGTGACTGGAGTTTGGTCGGGTTTGCGACCGCTCGTGCGCGTCGAGGGTTCCGACAAGACGAAGGATCTTTCCCGACGACATCGCGTGTCGACTTCGCCTTCAGGCGTGATCTCGATCATCGGCGGAAAACTCACGACATATCGCAGAATGGCCGAAGACACGGTCGATACGGCACTCAAAACACTCGGTCGTTCGGCACGTTGCAAGACCAAACGGTTGCGTCTTCGCGGTGCAGGAAATGCGACAAAGGCCCCAACCAAGCATCTGCGGACGCGCTATGGCTCCGATTGGTTGGAGGTGCAACGAATCATCGATGCCGATCCGACGATGTCTCGCCCTCTCGTGACGGGTTTGCCCTATCTCCGTGCCGAGGCCATTCATGCGGTTCGCCACGAATACGCACGAACCGTGGATGATGTCCTGTCTCGCCGCACCCGCGCCTTGCTTCTCGACCGTCGAGCCACGCTTGCCGCCGCACAGGACGTTGCCCGTCTGCTTGCCGGCGAACTTGGCTGGGACAACGCGCGAGTCGAGGCCGAAGTGAAGCGATTTGCGGAGATCTGCTCCCGCGAGGAGCAGGCTGCCCAGATGAGCGAAGCGGAGTATCTTGCTTCTCGATGAGTTCTCCGCGCGATCCAATTGAATTCGCCGGACAACCGATCGAAGCCCAGCAAAGCGTCGCTGATCTCTCACCGGCGGTGGTTGCCGAATTGGCGGCTGGTTGCCCCACCACCGATTCTCCTACCGAGACTCTTCGGCACTCGCGGGACTGGTGGCCCCTTGCGATGCACTGGGCGATTGCCGGCAAGACGTGGTCCATCCCAGGCGCCGTATGCACCCCGTCGACCACTGACGAAGTGGTTCACGTCGTCAACGTGTGCTCTCGACATCGTGTTCCGATCACTCCGATGGCGGGGCGATCGTCAGTGACGGGTGCTGCAGCGCCTGCAGCCGGCGGGGTGGCACTCGACATGACGAAGATGAATCAGATTTTGGAAGTCGACGAAACTTCGGGAATCGTCTGTGTCGAGCCCGGCATCTTCGGGCCAGAACTCGAAGACACGTTGCAGAAGAAGCACCGACTGACTGTCGGACACTTCCCACAGTCTTTCGACATCTCCACGGTGGGAGGTTGGGTGGCGTCGCGCGGTGCCGGGCAATACTCCACTCGCTACGGAAAGATCGAAGACATCGTCGTCGGACTCGAAGTAGTGCTCGCCGATTCCCGCATCGTTCTCATTGGCCCACACGCCGCAGCCGCACAGGGGCCTGAATTGATGCAGTTGTTCATCGGTTCAGAGGGAACTCTCGGCGTGATCACCAAGGTTTGGCTACGAGCCCATCCGCTACCCGATCATCGTCAGATTGCCGCTTACTCGTTCACCTCATTCGAGACAGGAATAGCTGCCGTACGTGATGTCGTTCGCCATGGAGCCACGCCTGCGGTGTTGCGCCTCTACGACGACATCGAGAGTGCCCGAAGCCACGGCGCGACCGATTCGCGATGCACGTTGTTGGTACTCGATGAAGGCACACCGGAAATCGTTGGGGCGACATTTGCCGTAGTCGAACGTGTCGTAGCGCAACACGGAGGCCGCGGGGAGTCACCGAGCCTCGTCGAACACTGGCTGGAACATCGCAACGAAGTGAGTGCACTGGCGGCACTCACCCAGAAAGGTTTCGTCATCGACACGATGGAAGTGACCAGTCGCTGGTCTTGCGCCAATTCGGTGGTCGAGGCAGTGAAATATGCTGCGGTCGGAGTCGAGGGTGTTCGCAATGCCTCAGTGCATCTCTCCCACAGCTACCTCGATGGCGCGTGCTTGTACTTCTCCTTCGCTGCCAAGAACGACGACCCCGAATCCACCTACATCGCCATTTGGGATGCCGCCCAACATGCCGCACTCGACCTGGGAGCGACGCTGTCGCACCATCACGGTGTGGGCATGAGCAGGGCCCGATTCATGGAGCGGACACTCGGCGAATCGATGAACGTCCTGCGAGCGATCAAGCGCACGCTCGATCCGCAGGGCATCTTCAATCCCGGCAAACTCGCGCTGGACGAACAGGTTTGGCCTTGAGCGTTCTGGTGATCGACGTCGGTACGACCGGCGTGCGGGCCGCGATCGTCAGCGATCAGGGCAAGGTCGCTGCATTGCATTACGAGAAGTTTCCGCCCGCTTCCCCATCACCAGGACTCGTTGAGTTCGATGCCGATCGGCTCGGCGACTTGTGCCTGCAATTGGCAACACGAGCACTCGCCGATGCGGGACCCGTCGCCTGCGTCGGCATCACCAACCAGCGAGCCAGCACCGTGGCGTGGGACGTGACGACGGGAAAGGCACTTGCTCCTGCACTTGGCTGGCAAGACCTGCGCACCGTCGGTCAGTGCATCGAAACCAGAGTGACGCACGGCATCACCGTTGCCCCCAACCAGACGGCTACGAAAGCGCAATGGTTGATTCGGCAATTCGATGAAGCAACCAGATCTCGCATTCGTTTTTCCACCGTCGAGTCATGGGTGGCACACGTCCTATCTGACGGTTCGATTCATGCAACGGATCACACGAATGCCGCTGTCACTGGTTTGTACGATCCGCGCACCAACGGTTGGTCGGATGAGTGGTGTCGCATCTTCGAAGTCGATCCCGCTTCCCTGCCGTCAATCGTTCCGTCAATCGGCGTCGTTGGAAACGCCACTCGCCTGCCTGGATCGCCGGTCATTGCCGGATTGATCGGCGATCAGCAAGCCTCACTAATGGGCCAGGGCTGCATCCAACCAGGCGACGCCAAGATCACTTTTGGTACCGGCGGCATGCTCGATCAGTTTCGCGGCGATCATGCGCCGACGACGACTGCGCGTGCAGCACATGGAACCTTTCCGATCGTGACCTACTCCACGTCTGCAGGTCTCACGTGGGGAACCGAAGCGATCATGTTGTCTGCAGGAAGCAACGTGGAATGGCTGTGCGACGACCTTGGTCTCGTCGATGATCCCGCCGACACCGATCGAGTTGCTGCGCAAGCAGGCGGTTCGGGAGGCGCGATGTACGTGCCGGCGCTTCTCGGACTCGGAACACCGCACTGGGACTACGGCGCACGTGGCACTCTCCTCGGTCTGACGAGAGGTACGACCCGAGAGAACATCGTTCACGCCGTGCTCGAAGGAGTGGCGCAGCGTGGTGCCGACCTCGTCGAGGCAACCGAGGGTGACTCCGGATTGCGAATCGATCGGATGCGGATGGATGGCGGAATGAGCCGCAACGAGACCTTTGTGCAGTTGTTCGCCAATGCGATCAATCGCCCGGTCGACGTTTGTGCCGTTACCGAGGCCACCACCCTGGGGGCGGCATTTGCCGCCGGTGTTGGCGCAGGCATCTGGAATTCGCTGGCAGAGGCCACGAGCACCAGCGCGCCTTTGCGCACCGTCGAGCCCACTCACCCCCTCGACCGCGAAGCCTGGGCGGAAGCGCTGTCCCGAGCACAGGCGTGGATCCCCGCATTGTCGGCGCTCGATTTCTAGATTCGAGCGGTCCGAATCGGCAAGAATAGAGCGTCCCGTGAAAGGAAACTCATAGTGCCCTCCCTATCCACGCGCCCGCGCGCAAAAGGCAATGCGGTGCCAGAGGCCGACAAGGCTCTCTTGGTCGTCGCTCAGTCCGCGGAATTGGCGGTCCACGACCTCTATCTCAACGCGATTGCCAAGGCTGGTTTCTCAGGCGACGAACTCGCCACCATGCAGTTGTTCGCCGATCACCACCTCGCCTATGCCCAGGCAATCGGCGGTCTGCTGGGGTCCGATGCTCCGTTCGAACGCGATGATGCCATTTACCAACAGTTCGTCGGCGCAACGTCCAGTCGCGCGACTGCAGCACGCACACTGCAAACTCTCGAGAACACACTTGCGGCAACTCACACCGACATCCTTTCCCGAATCGAAGGCACCAACGGCGCGGAACTCGTTGCATCGATCATCGTGGTCGAAGCTCGTCATGCCGCCGTCTTCGGCACACTCCCGACAATCTCGTTGACGAGCGCCCTCGACAACACCGCACAGTCCTTGTTGCCGCCGGCAACGGGAACCGCACCTGCAACGACCACGGAAACGACGGTGGCGCCATGAGCGATCTGAACCTCTCTCGCCGCCAACTGCTCCGATTGAGCGGAGCATCCATCGCTGGTTCGCTGTTCCTTGCCGCATGCGGCAAGCAAGCGAACGTCGAAGAATCATCCAACATCGCCAGCGCAGGAACCGTCCCCCCGACGACCGCTCTGGCTGAGGCCGAGGTGAACGACATCGTGCTGCTGCGTACTGCAGCTTCACTCGAATACAACGCGATCGACACCTACGAACTCGCTCTCGAGGCTGGCTTGCTCACTGGCGACTATGCCAAGTACTCGGACGCAGTGAAGCGGTTCCGCGACGATCATCGCGAACATGCTGACGCGGTCAACAAGTTGGTCGTTGCACTGGGCGGCAAGGCACACACGTGTGCGAACACCCGCATCAAGAGCACCTATCTCGATCCAGCAGTCGCATTGATCACCGCGGACGACAATCCCGACTCCGCTCGCGACACCATTGCACTCGCTCACGCTCTCGAGAACATCGCCGCGCAGACCTACCAAAGTGTCGTCGGCTCACTGTCATCGCCGCGCCTGCGTGCCGATGCCATACGTATCGGTCAGGATGAGTCGCGTCACGCAGTCGTGCTCGCCCAAGTGTTGAACCCAGGCCACGCCGCAGTTCCGCAGACCGTCGACGCAGCCACCGGACGCAACAACATCGCCTCGGTGCCCATGGCCTTTGGTTCGCTCGCCAACGTGCCGTTGACGATTGGTGCACCGAATGCAGATGGCGTCAAGACCAATCTCATTCTGAGCACGCCAAGCCTCAACTCGTTCATTTACGAGTTCGTTTCCTGCTGATTCGATTATTCGCTCGTTCTACGGTTCGAGCGAGACGGGACAAGTGATCTGAGCGGGCGGTATCGCTGTCTCATCTCGTCTTCGTGGCACCACCTTTAGACTCGTCTACGACGGTGAGTCAGTCGGATGACCGCGGGTTCGCTTTACGGTGAATCTGAGGAAAGTCGGGGCTTCACAGGACACAGTGCCGGCGAGAGCCGGGTCGGGGCGACCTGACGAAGGAAGCAACAGAGAACAGACCGCCGATGGGTCGATCGCAAGATTGATCACAGGCAAGGATGAAACGGTGCGGTAAGAGCGCACCAGCACGTCGGGCAACCGGCGTGGCTCGGCTTCCCCACTCGAAGCAAGACCAAGCAGAGGGCATGGGCTGTCCGCCCGTTCGGCAACGAACGACCCTCGGGTAGGTTGCATAGAGGGATGGTCATCGACGAGGAAGGGAAACCGACCTCGTTACAGAACCCCGCTTACAGACCGACTCACCGTCACCTCACTTGACGCGCGACCGCCAGACGGCGCAAGAACCACACAAGCAACACCGCTCCTGCAAACTCCAGGGCGAGGTTTGCGCGCAGAGGCCGATCAAGGGTCGGTAGGCGTGTCACGTCGAGGTCCGTCCCACCGAGTGGCCACCAGAACAGCTGCGTATTGGTGAACACGAAGTCGGCGACCAAGTGCATGAACAGTCCAAATGCGACTGCCAACGCTTTTTTACGAAGTTGTCGACGACCGATCGTCAAGAGCATGACGATCGTGAGGTACCCCACCACCAACACGATGCTGTGAGCAGGCGCAACCGTTCCAGGAAGAAGGCCGATCAGGTCGGGCAACACCGCGCCGAGCGCGACCCACGCAAACGGAAAATGCGCATCACGAAAGACGAACCACACCATGGCAAGCGAAACGCCGATGAACCAGAGCAGCATCGACTACAGCACCAACATGCATCCGCAATGCGGGCATTCGGGAATCTCGTCGTCGAGCAAACGGCGGAGCTGATCGCGCTCGGCCTGCGAAAGATCCAAATGACAACCCCCACACGCCGCACCCATCAGTTCGGCGATGGCTACCCGATTTGATTGCTTGCGACGAGTCTCATAATTGGAAAGCAGATGCACCGGGGCTGCAGCCGCGGTTGCCGCACGCCTGGACGCCAATTGACCAATTTCTGCGTGGATGACTTCCTGCGCGATTCGAAGTTCGCTCAATGCCGATTCGAGCGCCGCTCTACTCGCCGACAGTTCTCCGTCTTTCTTGACACGCTCTGCCCCACTCATCTCCGCCACTTCTAGGGCACCGAGTCCACGTTCGTCACACTGCCCACGAGCATCGTTCAACGTTGCGATTTCGTGCTGCAGAGCCTCCGCCTCACGAGGCGCAATCACCGTCTTCAGTTGCCCTTCGAGACGACGAATCTTGGACTCGATCTCCGTTGCCTCCCGTTCACTGGCAGCCAAGATTGATGCGGCCTCCGTCGTAAGGCGCTCGAGTTCGGCGATCTCGCGCTCCAACACGGCAACAGATTCCATACATTCCCGTCGGCGATCGATTTCAGGCAAATGAGTGAGACGATGATTGGCCTGCTCGATGGCGATGTCGAGGCCTTGCACGGCGAGGACTTCGGCGAGGCCCTCCATCATGCGCCGGACACTACTGGCCCACCACTTGCACAGAGGTCGGGAACGGCTTGTTGCACTCGTAGATCCAGTACTCGCCGATTCCCACCGTGTTGACGGGCGAATACGGATTGGTATCCGTTGGCGCGATGGTCGTGCCCGGATCGACAACACTGACTGTCACCGTGTCGCCTGGAATCGCAGGATTCACTGGCTGATTGTTTCCAGATTGCTCGGGGATGGTCCCTGTCACCACTCGTGCCAGACATTCGGTTCCCGGCAAGTAGATGCGTTTTGGAGTCACGTCTGGACGAATCGCCGTCGACACTGCTTCCGGTGGCGCGTCCCAGTCGAGGTTGGGCTTGCCCGCGTGGATCGAATCCATTGCCGACTTCCAAATTCGTGCCGGATACATCGCGCCCTGAACACGCGTAATCCCGTCCTTACTGACGAATTCGGGAATGTTCACCATCGGCGTGTATCCCTTTGGGTCACCCACCCACACCGCGGTCGAGACCTGTCGAGTGAAACCCACGAACCATGCATTCGTGTTCTCATCTTGCGTGCCCGTCTTGCCGGCGGCAGGGCGATCACCATCGAGCGGAGTGCGACGAGCAGTACCTCGAATCAAGACTCCCTTCAAGGTGTCGACTGCGCGCAGTGCGACGTCGGGCGTGAGCACCTGTTGTGATTCTGTTTCATGGCGATACAACTCCCCATTGGCGTCCTCGATTCGCTCGACGAGATACGGGCGGACGTGCACTCCAAGGTTGGCGATCGTCTGTGCGCTGGTGGCCATGTCGAGCGGACTGAGTTCGTTGGCGCCTGTGGCGAGCGAGGCAAACGGTTGGATGGAAACCGTCTCCGGATTGCTCCACTCGCTGTCCACCATCTTGTACATCAGCGACACGGTGCGTTCGAGACCGACCACCTGGGACAACTTCGCATACGCACAGTTGATGGAAAGCTCCGTCATCGAACGCAGGGTCGAAACCCCGCGCGAGACACCTTGCGTGATCTCGAAGGGCTCCTCCGGTTTTCCCGGGTTCGGCAAGGTGCAGGGCAAGGTGCCGTCGATCAGGTCGTCGGGCAAGATTCCCGCTTGCAGCGCAGCGGCGAGGATGAACATCTTCACGCTCGACCCCGTCTGACGACGGCGAAGTGCCACGTTCACTTCATTGGTGCCAGGGACGAATCCGTCTCCGCCGACCATCGCCAATACTCCTCCGGTCTGGTTGTCGACACTGACTACGGCTGCGGTGATACCTGTCTTGTTGCGAGGCAACTGGGACTCCACGGCAACTTCGGCAGCGAGCTGCGCCTGTCTGTCGAGCGTGGTGTAGATCTTCAACCCGCCCCGGAACAGACGGTTGTAGCGATCCTGATAAGTCGCCCCAAGCACATCCGTTCGATTCAGCAGGTAATCCTTCACCGCTTCGGTGAAGTACGTGCGATTGACGTCCTCCTGTGGAATGTTGTTCACCTCTTCAGGAATCGGACAGTCGGCATCCGTCAGTGTGCGTACTCGTGGCGTCTCCCAGTCTTTGCATGCAGTGGTCGCTTCGTCGCCGGTGATCACATTGGTGTCCACCAGGCGCCCGAGCACCGTCTTGAATCGAATACGCGACGAGTCGGGACGCCGAATCGGGTCGTAGGTGGACGGCGCTTGCACGAGCCCCGCCAAGAACGCACCCTGCACCGCATTCAATTGAGTGACCGGAACTCCGAAGTACACCTCAGCTGCGGCTCGCAAACCGTAGGCGTTGTTGCCGAAGAACACGGTGTTCAAATAGCGCTCAAGAATGTCGCGCTTGGCTACCTGCTTCTCGAGCATCGTCGCATACCGCGCTTGGAGGATCTTGTAGCGACCATCCCTACTCAATCCGGCCAGAAACTCGTTCTTCACCACTTGTTGAGTGATCGTCGATGCACCTTGACGTGAGGACGATGCCTGGTAGTTGGACAACAAAGCGCGCACCGTGGCTCGCAGGTTGACCCCCTTGTGGCTGAAGAACGTGGTGTCTTCGACCGCCAAAAACGCGGCAATCACGGGCTCGGGCACACTGTCCACCGGCGTGCGCTGGGCGTTCTCCAGCTGAAAGACGCCAATCTGCTGCCCGTTCACGTCGTAGACGACACTGCGCTGAGAGAGCCCGGTGAACTGCGTGAGGTTCGCCGGAATCACGGAATGGCTGTTCAACACTCCCCATGCCGGCGGGGCCATGGCCGTCACCACGGCGGTGATCAAGAGTGCTCCGGCAACGACGGTGACCGCGAGCCGAATACCGAGTCGAACGAGGGGGCTCACTACGACTGAAACGCTACTCTGCCCCCATGACGACCGTTCGGCAAGCCCCCATCAAACCCTTTCGCTTTGGCGTACAGGTTTCCACCGCTCCAGATGCTCGAACCTGGGTCTCACTCGCACGCAGAGTAGAGGAGCTCGGCTTTGCCACATTGACGATGCCCGACCACTTCACTGATCAACTTGCGCCGATGCCCGCTCTCATGGCCGCGGCTCAAGCGACGAGTTCTCTGCGCGTAGGTGCCTTGGTATGGGACAACGACTACAAGCATCCGGTGGTCTTCGCCAAGGAAATCGCCACGCTGGACGTGTTGTCCGGAGGGCGAGTGGAACTGGGTATCGGTGCGGGATGGATGAAGACCGACTACGACCAATCCGGCATCGCCTATGACAGCCCGGGTGTGCGGATCGATCGCATGATCGAAGGAATCCAAGTGATCCGTGGTGCGTTCGGTGAAGGATCCTTCTCTTTTTCGGGGAAGCATTACCAGATCACCGAATACGACGGCTTGCCCAAGCCCGTGCAACGACCGTGTCCGCCGATATTGATCGGCGCAGGTGGACCGCGCATGCTCCGTTACGCAGCACGCGAGGCGGACATCGTGGGGATCAATCCGATTCTCACTGCAGGCGCAGTGGGCCCCGAAGCGATTGCGAGCATGGCTGCAGAAGTAGTGGACGAAAAGGTCGTCTTGGTCAATGAATCTGCCGGCTCACGACTAAACGACATCGAATTCAATGTTCGCGCCTACCTGGTGAACGTCACCGACGATCGTCGACGAACCATCGATGGGCTCTCAGCCGGGATGGGCGTAACCGCCGATTTGATCGAAAATTCACCCTTCGCACTGATCGGATCTCCCGCGTCACTGGTCGAAGACCTCATCGCCCGCCGCGAGCGCTGGGGCTTTTCCTATGTGATCGTTGGCGCAGAAGACATCGAAACCTTCGCCCCCGTCGTCGCCCAGCTCGCTGGAAAATGAGCAAAAGGTAACCAAATACCTTGGCGTCTCGTGATTGGCGACCTAGCCTTGAGAGCGAGTTGCCACAAGGGTGACTCAGTTTGAGAAAAGAGAAAGCAAATGCGCGGTACCGTCAAGTTTTTCAACGCTGAGAAGGGTTACGGCTTCATCTCTCGTGAAGGTGGAAGTGATGTATTCGTTCACTTCTCCAACATCAAGGCCGAGGGTTACCGATCCCTCCAGGAAGGTCAGTCAGTCGAGTTCGACATTGCTCCCGGTCGCAAGGGCGACGAAGCACAAAACGTCGTAGTCGTCTGAATTTCAGACGACTGATTCGGTCGTCTGAAATTCACCACGCTGGATTCACCGGCGTGACAATTGCACACTCCCGTTCAACCTGCTCGGCTATTGCCATGCACCGCAAGTCGGTGTAGCGAGCACCGACGATCTGTACGCCTGCAGGCAGTCCATCTGCCATGCCTGCGGACACCACCGCAGCGGGTAGTCCCAAGAGGTTGGGCGGTAGAACTGCACGCATGAGCTCCACCGTCGCCATCGCGCCGGCCATGTCGGCAATGTCCGAGTCGTAGACGAACGGCGGCTGAGTCCATACCGGGCACAGCAGTACGTCGAATTGTTCGAACCACATCGACCAGCGGCGGGCAATCCCGTTCCTCAAAGTTTGGGCGAGCGACCATTCGGCGAGACCAACTGGTGGATTGGCATCCTTGGTGAGGTGGAGGAACTTGCGTCCCCCCTCTCCCATCACCGCATCCAACAGATCGATTTGCAGCGTCAATTCGCCAGACAATTGTTGCGACCACACCCTGCATGCGTCCTCGAAGTTTGGAGGCTCTGCTTCAGTGACCGTGTGACCGTTGTTGCGGAGCGCCTCGCCTGCTCGACGCACCACATCTGCGATGCCGGGATGCGTGCTGCCTCCCGGGGGCGAGGGCATCATGGCAACTCGCACCTTTTCACCGGGTGCAAGATCACGCAGGGTCACCGGCGCGCTCACCGGATCGCGTGGGCTCGGTCCGGCTACGACACGAAAACCCTCACGCACATCGGCAATGCGGCGAGCCATCACGCCTTGGTTCAACATCAATTGCGAACTGAGACCGAAATCCTCGATGGGGAACGTCTGCGTATCTGGAATTACACCCGTAGACGGCTTGATAGAGGCAACCCCACAACAGTGCGCGGGATTGCGCAACGAACCACCGATGTCGTTACCGAGACCGATCGGTGACATGCCAGTGGCCAACGCCGCACCCTCCCCACCACTCGAGCCGCCAACCGTGCGATCGGGGTTCCACGGGTTCTTGGTGCGGCCGAACAATGAAGAATCGGTGTGGATGCGCAATCCCAAATCAGGCAAGTTCGTGCGCGCGATGGGAATGGCACCCGCACCGTTCATCCGCTCCACGACCGGCGACGTGTTGACGGGGATGGCTTCGGCCAGTGCAGGAATGCCCTGTGTGGTGGGAAGACCAGCGATGTCGATGTTGTCTTTCACCGTGAAGGGAACGCCATGAAACGGGCCGACGAACTGCCCCTTGGCGGTCTGCTCATCGCGCTCCTTGGCAGTCTGCAACGCAGATTCCGCGAGAACACGGACCACTGCGTTGACCTTGGGGTTCACCTCCTCGATTCGAGCGAGATGAGCCTCCACCAGCTCACGGCTGGAGACTTGCTTGTCACGGACGAGAGCGGCCATCTCTAAGGCCGACTTGGACCACCACGGTGTTGTCATGTCCGCGACCATACAGGCAAGAATTGAGTCGATGAGCGGAGTTGAGGGTCGTCCCCGCATTTTCGTGCACATCGGCACCCACAAGACGGGCACCTCGTCATTTCAGGAGTGGCTGGGCCGGCACGAATCCGAGCTGTTGGAACGATTCGGAATCGGTACGTACCGGGGGGCCTTCCCGAACTGCCGCGAAATTGGACTTGCCTGTGCGTCCCCCAACCGCTCACTCCCCACCCGAGGAATCCCTCAATGGGTCGATCCCGCGTGGCGTCGCCATGTGGGCGAATTGGTGGCCGTCCAACTCGCTCGCTCGGA
Organism: uncultured Acidimicrobium sp.; assembly: GCA_964654335.1. Lineage (GTDB taxonomy): Bacteria > Actinomycetota > Acidimicrobiia > Acidimicrobiales > Ilumatobacteraceae > UBA3006. The sequence continues at coordinate 751 of CAZZJH010000028.1, read as the reverse complement.
AGATCTGGTCCTGTCGTCCGAAGCGCTGAGTTTCCTGCGCTCACCAGATGAAGTGCGACATCTTGCTCAACTACTGCACGGGCGAGATGTGACGATTCTCGTCGTGTTGCGTAATCGTGCCGACTTCCTCGATTCATGGGCAAAGCATCTCCGACGAGATCGCTACAAATTGTCGCGCGATCCAAAATCATTTGCCTACGTCGAGACTGATTCATGGCTTGCCGACTACGACTCGCTCGTCGGGGTGTACCAGTCCGTTTTTGGCGCCGACCATGTTCGAGTAATCGACTACGACCAAGCCATGGCGCGCAATGGCTCGATCATTCCGGCGGTGATGGCCGAGGTCGTGAGTGACGTTACGGATCTTCCCGACTGGCACTCAGCACGCAAGAACGTGGGTAGCGAAGTTGCCAAGTCCCGGAAACAATCCAAAGAGTCGATGCGCGTACGTGCCGCCCGTTTCATTCGCCACCCGATTGCCACCAGTAGACGTGTCGCGCAACGACGACGAAAAGACGCGAGATACTGATACCCCCTTGGGTATGCTTCGTCCATGACCAAGCGCGCTCCATCGAAGAAGACGAACAACGACGAGTCTCAGGACCTGATCAATCGTCTACGCAGGATCGAGGGGCAGATCGGTGGATTGATCAACATGATAGAGACCGAACGCGACTGCCTCGAAGTGATCACCCAAATCTCAGCGACCAAGAAAGCCCTCGAACGGGCGGGCATGATGATGCTCGCGAAC
>CAZZJH010000027.1:11712-17751 GCA_964654335.1 uncultured Acidimicrobium sp. | reverse complement strand
AACCCGTGCCGCCACCTTGAAAGGGTGGTGTCCTAGGCCACTAGACGATGGGGGCAAGTTGTTACTCGCCCGTTGGAAGAGCCCTACGAATCTACCAGCGGACGCGGATGATCCACTCGAGGAGCCATCCCAAATAGGAGTACAGGTGGAACTGGGGATAGGCGGGGTCGTCCTCGTCGATTGCCGGCTCGTTCTCCTGTATGTCGAGCAAGGTGCCGAGCACCAGGCGTAGATCATTCACGGATTTCATCAACGAGTCGAGCTCTTCCTCGGTGAGCATGATCACGTCGGCTTCGTTGTCTCGACCGAGCAGCTCATGAGTTCGATTGAGCGAGTCGAGGCGTGACGCAAGTAACTCGCCGTGCATCAACCGCTGGTACTCCTCGTCGAATTCCGCATCTTGGTGGTACGCGGCGGGGAAGAGTCGACGGAATCGATCATCTCCTGCACCGCTGAGCACAGCGTCGCGTAATTGGGCGATCAGATCGACAATGACTCGTCGATCATCGGGGCGAATCAACAATTTAAATCCACCGTCTTCGCGGCGCAGTACGTCTTTACGACCCATCGTCAGGCGTCATCTCTCTGCATGGTCGCCCACAAGCCATGTTCGTGCAAGCGGTACACATCAAGCTCAGACCGTTCTCGTGTGCCACTGGACACGACTGCACGACCCTTGTGATGCACGTCGAGCATCAGGCTGGTGGCTTTCTCACGGTCATAACCGAACACCTTCTGCAACACGAATGTGACGTACGACATCAGATTGATGGGATCGTTCCAAACGATCACCACCCACGGGCGATCAACATCAGTGGACTGTTCGTCGATCGTCTCGGGAATTGATCGAATGTCGGTCTCGCTCACCACATCAGTGTGCCGTGGTGCGCGCGGTGACGACACGACTAGTGACGGTATGTGTACTGCTCGTAGTCTTGTCACGTGTCTTCGCTAGGCAAACCAGTCGTTCCGTCACGTTTGACAGATGCCTTGTTTCGTCACGAGCCGAAGGAACAAGTTCGTCGTTCCAAATTTAGCGCTTACGTCGCTCTCACCAAACCACGCATCATTGAACTGCTGCTCGTCACTACGGTCCCGACGATGGTGCTCGCCGATGGAGGCTGGCCGTCGATCGGCTTGATGGCAGCAACTGTGTTTGGTGGCGCGCTCGCGGCTGGTGGCGCGAATGCAATCAATATGTACGTCGATCGGGACATCGATCAGTTGATGGATCGGACCAAGAACCGGCCGCTCGTACGCGGTGAGGTGTCTCCGCGCGGTGCACTCGTGTTTGCCGTGTTGTTGCAGATAGGCGCATTCGCCGTGTTGTGGTATTTCGCCAACCTTGCGGCAGCAGCGTTGGCTTTGGGCGCCGCGGCTTTCTATGTCTTCATTTACACGTTGTGGCTGAAACGGACCAGCAGGCAAAACATCGTGATTGGAGGAGCTGCAGGAGCAGTGCCGGTGCTCGTGGGATGGGCTGCAGTGACGGGGTCGCTCTCGTGGGCCGCGGCAGCACTGTTCGTATTCATGTTCTTGTGGACACCCCCGCACTTTTGGGCACTTGCCATCAAGCACGCGGATGAATACCGCGCTGCTGGCGTTCCGATGTTGCCTGCCGTCGCCACACTTCGACACACCACCAATCACATGGTGGTGTACGCCGTGCTCTTGGTCGCATCGTCCTTGGCGGTATTGCCCTTCGCCGATTTGGGGTGGATTTATGGAATCACGGCCGTGGTATTCGGGCTGTCTTTCACTGCAGGGTGTGTGCAATTGAGAAAAGCGCCATCTGAAGCCCATGCGATGAGGTTGTTCACTTTCTCCATTACTTATGTGACGGTGCTGTTCGCCGCGATCGTGGTGGACGTACTTCTCGGCTAATCACCGCCGATGAGTTCGGGCTTGGTGCCCGTGATTGTTAGTGTTTAGAGCGGTATGTCCTCGGTTGAAGCACCCCTCGTGGGCGTCACTGGCACGTCCTCCACGAAGGGGATAGCGGCCTGGCTGACGACCACACATCACCGTCAAATCGGTCGAATGACGATTGTTGCATCGTCCGTGTGGCTACTCGTTGCCGTGGCGCTTAGCGCGCTGATCAGTTTCGAAAGAGTTGCCGACACGACCTTGGTGTTCACCGAAATGGCGTCCACTCAGATGGTGTTCCTTGCTCGCACCCTCGCAGTTTTCGGCGTGTTGGTGCCCTTGCTTCTTGGCGTCGCAATTGCCACCGTTCCCGGTCAGATTGGTGCGCGCGAAATAGCACTGCCCCGTTTGGCATTGCTCGGCATGTATCTATGGTTGTTCGGCACCGTCTTGATGGTGGTTGCGGTGTTTGGCAACGGTGTGCCGGGTGGTGACTCTGCGATGGTTGATCTCCACTTGCTTGCCCTCGGCACGATCATCATCGGGTTGCTTGCGGGCTGGGTGTCGGTTCTCACCACTGTTGCCACGTCTCGTCGCGCGGGTCTCACTCTCGCCAATGCATCGTTGTTGTCATGGTCGAGCCTGGTGGGAGCGTTTGCCTCACTGGTCACCCTGCCGGTATTGCTTGGAACGGTCATCTATGTCGCTGTCGATCACCGCTACGGCCAACTCGCCTTCGGTGGTTCTAAGGACATCATGGAATGGCTCGGCTGGGGCTCCACGCAACCACAAACGTTCATTTACGCGATCGTGGGCTTCGGTGTTCTCGCACAGCTAGCCCCGTTGGCTGCCAAGCAAAGTCAATTGGTCAAGGGTGCAATGCTCACGGGGATCGGCTTGATTGCCTCTGCAACGGTGGGCACTGTCAGCCAAACCGCACACCTTTTCGTGTGGGACGGCTCACTCGTCGACAAGGCAAAAAGCTTTGTCCCGTACGCGTTGTACAACGGCTTGCCGCTGCTCGGTGCCCTCGTCGTAGTGGCGATTTCGTTGCTCGCAGCGAAGGGCAGCAAACCAAAGTCGTTGGTTCCATTCGTGCCGGCATTCCTCGGCATAGGAATGATGCTTACTGGAATGCTTGGTAATGCGGTGCAACACGTCGAGTCGGCTGGGCTCCTCGGCACCACATTCGAGGAAGGTGCACGCACGTACATGGTTTATGGTGCCGCCCTTACTGCATGGGGTGCCATTGCCTACTTCGGACCTGTCTGGACGGCGCGGACGATGAAGTCATCAGCGGTGCTTGCTATTTCCGTGCTCGGGTTCCTCGGCACTGTCCTTGCTGCACTACCGATGTACATCGCCGGGTTTGCTGGTCAACCCGCCAATGAAGTGAGCAGTTTTGACTACTCAGGTCCGAGCGCAGCCTTCAACGCGATCTCCGCAGCAGGCCACGCAGCGATGTTGCTCGCTGTAGTTGGTGGCATCGCGCTTGCATTGAAGTCGTTTTCTACTGGTCCGCAAACGGGTACCAACCCGTGGGGAGTGGAGGAGCAGTGACAGCCGTGGCTGAACGTCAATTGCCTGCCGGACCAAAGCCCGCGCCGCGTCACTCAATCACCACGGCTACCGCTGGTGTGGTGGCAGCGGGAACGATGCTCGTATTCGGCATGCTCGCCATGTGGTTCCGCTTCCGTGACGCTGCGCCACTGCGCGAATCACGTCGTGGCGACATGATTCGCGACTGGTTGCCTGCCGACATCGCCGTTCCCGAAGTGGCAACCAACACACTCATGATCACGATGGTGGTGGTATGTGTGATGGCTCAATGGGCTGCGTATTCCGCTAAGCGCGGCCAGCGTCAGCACACCACGTTGGCTCTCGCCGTCACGATGTTCCTCGGTCTTGCCGCAGTCAATGCGCAAATCGCCGTGTACATCCAAATGGGAATGGGCATTCTTGATGGCCCGTATCAATCGATGTTCTACGCGGTCACTGGCACGGTGCTCGCGATTCTCGCGAGCGGCGTCGTGTTCTCGCTCATCGCGATGTTCCGTGCCGTAGGTGGTCGTTTGAGTGACGCGGATCTGTTCCGTGCTCACGCCCTCTACTGGTATTTCATCGGTGGCGCGTTCCTCGCGCTGTGGTTCGTCGTGTACGTGCAGAAGTAGGTCACCAAGATGTTCACTACCTCCTCGAAGTTCTACGTGGCACTCACAGTCCTGGCTGCCGTGTCGTTCGCCGTGTACATGATCCTGATCGGACCGTCGTCGATCGGTGCAACGGCATTGTTCGGCCTGATCGCCGTCGGCATTCTCTTCGTCTGGTTGTCGCTCCACACCCGCGACGCCGATACCGACGACGAATTTGCCTCTGGCGCCGCTGCTGATGCGCCCTCGAACAGCATGTGGCCATTGGTGGGCGCGGCCGGTGCGTTGCTCGTGCTCGTCGGCACATTGACCACCCCGCTGTTTTTCATCCTTGGTCTCATCGTGGTGGTTGCTGCACTCATTGAATGGGGAATTCAGGCGTGGGCCGATCGCGCGTCGTCCGATCCTGCTTACAACGCGGCTGTGCGAGCCAAGATCTTGCACCCGATCGAGTTCCCCGTCATCGCCGCCGTTGGTCTCGGTGTGATCATCATCTCGTTTGCCGAGATCATGCTTGCTGTCGAACGCAGCGCTGGCGCGGTTCTGTTCATCATCGTGTCGTCGTGGGTGTTGGCGGCCGGAGTAGTTGTCGGCCTCAGGCCGAAGATGCGTCGGGGAGTCATCACCGCGATTGCTGTCGTCGGCTCGTTGGCGATCCTCGCGGGTGGCCTCTTGGGCAATGCCACGGGAATGCGTGAAGAGTTGGTCAAGGCAGCCGAAGAGGATCATTTCTCACATCGAGAATGTGGACCGGAGAAGGACAAGTACACCGACAAGTTGGCGCTCGAGTCGGTGTCGTCTCGTAGTGCAGTGGTGGCTACCGTCGAATTTGTCGATGGTGAGCTCGTCGCTCGTGAGCAGGGCGTGCCCGGAATGCGTGAGTCAATAACAATTCCGCGTTCTAACCCTTCTTCTGTCATCTTTCGCAACAAGACCGAGGGCGAGTTCAGGTTGCTAGCAGTGACGGGCAAGACGATGGTGTCTGAAGGCGTCTACGAGGTGGTCGAGCACTGCACGCAGTTGATCCCTGCAGGCGGCGAGCAAATTCTCACGCTTACGCTGGCAAAGCCGAGCCTCGAAAGCAGCGATTTCTATTTCGAGGTACCGGGTGTCGAAGGACAGCGCATTGAGTTGGTGGTGCCGTGATGATCAATAGGCTCACTCCCGTGCTTCGTCGCCTGAGACTCCTTCCGTTGGTTGGGTTCGTTGTCCTTGCTGGTTGTGCTTCAAATGCGCCGCAGGACACGTGGGCGCCAGAAGGTCCGAATGCGCAAATGATCGACGATCTTCAGAAGCCAATCTTCGCGGTGGCCGGGATCGTTGGACTGATCGTGTTCAGCGCGATCGCGTACGCGATGTACAAGTTCCGTGATCGTGGTCAACCGATTCCCGAGCAGACCCATGGCAAACCGGTACTCGAAATCACCCTGACCATCATTCCCGCTTTGATCCTCACCGTGATCGGCGTGTTCACCGTACGGACGGTGTTCGATCTCGCCAAGACGAGCGACACCGAGATGGTGATCAATGTCACGGGTCAGCAGTGGTGGTGGGAATACGACTATCCCGTTCAGGAAGAGCTCGGTATCACCAAGCCGATCATCACTTCGGGTCAGCTGGTGTTCCCGGTTGGCACCAAGGTGATGTTGCGACAGACGAGTCGTGACGTGATCCACTCGTATTGGATTCCGAAGCTGAACGGTAAGCGTGACGCGGTTCCTGGACGAGTGCACCTCAACCGCCTCGAAGCAGATGAGCCCGGCATCTATGCGGGTCAATGCACCGAGTTCTGCGGGTTGTCGCACGCCAACATGCGCATGGAAGCGGTCGCGCTGAGCAAGGAAGATTTTGCGAAGTGGGTAAACCAGCAGTTGGCTGACTACCAATCACCAGCAGACAACACTCTGGCGAAGGAAGGCGAGACGGTCTTCCTCAACCAATGTGTGCGTTGTCACCAAGTGAATGGTCTGAAGCGTGCTGATGGCACACCAGCAATTGCCGCTCCTGATGAAAACGTCGTCTC
>CAZZJH010000027.1:0-11612 GCA_964654335.1 uncultured Acidimicrobium sp. | reverse complement strand
GTCGCCTACCTGTTGACGTTGAAGTAGAGGGAGAATTCAATGGCCATCATCGAACGCCCCACCACCACCGCTCCCGCGGTAATTCCCACCGTTCCATCGGCTGCTTTTGGTGCATTGAAGCGCCCTGTCACAGTGTCGAGTGGCTGGCGCTCGTGGTTGTTCACCGTCGATCACAAGAAGCTCGGCATCATGTATGGCGCGGTTGCCATGTTCTTCTTCGTCGTTGGTGGCCTCGAAGCAGTGCTCATTCGCCTGCAGTTGGCTGCACCCAATGGCAAGGTGCTGAATGCAGACCTCTACAACCAAATGTTCACCATGCACGCGACGACGATGGTCTTCCTCTTCGTGATGCCGATGGCAAGCGCATTCGCCAACTATTTCGTCCCGTTGCAGATCGGCGCGCGTGACGTTGCGTTCCCACGAATCAACGCATTCGGTTTCTGGGCCTTTCTGTTCGGTGGCATCTTCATCAACATGTCGTGGTTCCTCGGTGGGGCAGCAGATGGCGGTTGGTTCATGTATGCACCAAACTCGGGCCCGATCTACTCGCCAAGCCATGGTGTCGACTTCTGGGCACTCGGTTTGCAGATCACTGGAATTGCATCGCTCACTGGAGCGGTCAACCTGATCGTCACGGTGCTCAACATGCGTGCGCCAGGAATGTCGCTCATGCGCATGCCGATCTTTACCTGGATGGTCACCGTGGTGCAGTTCTTGCTGCTCTTCGCGATGCCGGTCATCACCGTCGCACTGTTCTTGTTGATGTTCCAACGCAACTTCGACGCCACGTTCTTCGACGTCGCCGCAGGAGCAGACCCGCTGCTTTGGCAGCACTTGTTCTGGATCTTCGGTCACCCCGAGGTGTACATCCTCATTCTTCCGAGTTTCGGCATCATCTCCGAGGTCTTGCCTGTCTTCTCGCGCAAGCCGCTGTTTGGTTATCCGTTCGTGGTGTTCTCTGGTGCGGCAATTGGATTCGTCGGTTGGGGAGTGTGGGCGCACCACATGTTCGCGTCCGGTCTCGGTCCCGTATCGGTGGCGGTGTTCTCAGTGGCGACCATGGCGATCGCAGTTCCTACTGGTGTAAAGGTCGTCAACTGGACAATGACCATCTGGGGCGGCAAATTGACGTTCCCCGTGGCCATGAAGTTTGCCCTTGGCCTCGTCATCCTGTTCACGATCGGTGGATTGTCGGGCGTCACTCACTCCGTTGCGCCGTCAGACACTCAGCAAACCGACACGTACTACATCGTCGCCCACTTTCACTACGTGCTCTTCGGTGGCGCGATATTCGGTCTCTTCTCAGGGTTCTATTACTGGTGGCCAAAGGTGTTCGGCAAGATGCTTTCTGAGCGTCTTGGCAACTGGAACTTCTGGTTGATGGTGATCGGTATGAACATGACGTTTGCCCCGATGCACATCCTCGGCCTACAGGGTCAGCCTCGTCGCATGTACCTGTGGACCGAAGCGCGCGCTGGTGAAGGCTTCTTCAATCTCGCCTTCTGGAACCTCGTGGCCTCGATCGGATCGTTGATCCTCGCTACGGGCGTGCTGTTCTTCTTGATCAACATTTTCGTCACTGCCCGTAAAGGCAAGCAGGCTCCAGCCGATCCGTGGGACGCACGCAGCCTCGAATGGATGACGGCCAGCCCACCGAAGGAACACAACTTCGACAGCATCCCCACTGTTGGCCACTTGGACGAGTTCTTCCACCGTAAGTACAGCGAGAGCGAGAGTGGACAACTTACGCAAGTGAAGTCTGGCGAAGACGTGATTCTGGACTTGGAGAAGAATGCCGATGCGCACATTCACATGCCATCGCCGTCGTACTGGCCGATTGTCTTGGCATTTTCGTTGCCCGTGATCGCGTTCGGTTTGATCTACAGCATTCCGATGGCACTTGTTGGTGGCGCAATCGCATTGCTCGGCTGTTACGGCTGGGCGCTCGAGCCATCGACTGCTACCGACGATGAGATCGATCCGCCTTCGAGCGGCCAAGGCAAGGAAATGGTTCACGTTGGCTGAGACTGCAACCCACGAGCACGCCGCTCATCACACCTCGACCGGTCTGTCCAACAACAAGTTGGGCATGTGGTTGTTCCTTGGATCGGAGTGCCTCCTTTTCGGCGGTTTGATCTCCACGTACATGCTGTATCGCGGTCGTGTGGGTACCGGCCCGACACCGTCTCAAGTATTCGACATTCCGTTCACCTCGGTTTCGAGCTTCGTGCTCCTGATGAGTTCGCTCACGATGGTGCTCGCGGTGTCTGCGGCACACAACAAGGACGACCGTGCAACCACGCTGTGGCTCACTATTACGGCACTGCTTGGCGCAACCTTCGTCGGTGGTCAGGTGTATGAGTTCACGGCGATGTACAACGAAGGTCTCGGGTTCAGTACCAGCCTGTTCGCTTCCAGCTTTTTCACGCTCACCGGTTTCCACGGTGTTCACGTGACGGTTGGGATCATCATGCTGATGTCTCTTGTAGGCATCCTGAACAAGAGCAAGGTCCCTGGAAGCAAGGCCGAGACCGTTGAATTGATTGGTTTGTACTGGCACTTCGTCGACGTGGTGTGGATTGTGATCTTCACCCTTATCTATCTGATTCCGGTGTGATGATGAGCGAAGACACCACCAAGCAACACGGAATGTCAACGGCGGGGTATGTCCGCATCGCCCTCATCTTGGCTGCAATTACGGGGCTAGAGGTATCCACCTACTACGTGGACTTCGGTCCCTTTTTCATGCCAGCTCTCATGATCATGATGGTGGCGAAATTCTTCGTGGTGGCGAGCTACTTCATGCACCTCAAGTTCGACAACAAGATCTTCAGCTGGATGTTCTACACGGGGCTGTTCCTGGCCATCGGTGTGTACATCGCTGCATTGTCGACTTTCAAATTCTTCATGGCCTGAGTCGGAGGCACCGGTGATCGCCGAGGCAGCCAATCTCGACCTCCAACCGTGGAGGTTTCAGTTTCATCCTGAGGTGTGGCTGTTGATCGCCTTCGTGATCGGCGGTTATACGTATGCAATCCGAGTGATTGGGAAGCGAGTCCAGCCTTCAGGCGAGGTGGTGTCGAGGAAGCAATTGCGGGCGTTCGTTGCCGCCGTTCTGTTGTTGTGGGTGGCATCGGATTGGCCCATACATGACATTGCTGAGGAGTACCTGTATTCCGTCCACATGTTGCAGCACATGATCTTGTCGTACTTCGTGCCACCTCTGGTGTGGTTGGCGACACCAGCTTGGCTGTTCGACGTAGTTGTTGGTAAGGGACGAGCACTACCAGTGGTCAGATTCCTCTCACGACCGCCCATTGCCGGCGTGTTGTTCAACCTGGTGGTGATGATCACCCATATCCCGGCACTTGTGAATAGAAGCGTGAGCAATGGCCCGCTGCATTATGGCCTGCACGTGCTCGTGGTGACATCGGCCTTGTTGATGTGGATTCCAGTTCTTGGTCCGACCAAATCGTGGCAAATTGGTTACGGCGGGAAGATGATCTACCTGTTCCTAATGTCGGTGGTTCCGACAGTTCCAGCAGCGTGGCTGACCTTCGCTGAAGGCGTCGTATACAAGCATTACGACATTCCGATACGCGTGTGGGGTTTGACGGCGACGGTTGATCAGCAAGTTGCCGGTGCAGTAATGAAGACGGGAGGTGGCATCTTCCTGTGGACCGTCATCACCTACATGTTTTTCAAGCGTTTCATGTCCCAGTTTTCAGCTGAGCAGACGTACAAGCAACCGACGCTGACCTACGAGGAGGTGGCCGATGCGTTTGAGAAGACGCCAGCCGCCTCTGAGCCTCAGCGCTGACTTGGCGCGAACCGGAAGAACTTCACGGCCAACAAGGGCGTGACAATCGCCCATCCGGCGAGAATCCACCACGACGAATCCGCGAACGGTGATGCTCCTGCCATGGCATCTCGCAACACCGCTGCGAGTGCGGTGGCAGGTAGGGCGGCAGATGTGTTGGCCAGCACTTCGGGCATCGAATCTCCGGAAATGACGATGCTTCCGACAAGCAGCATGACGAGGTAGAGCCCGTTCTGTGCGGCGAGGTTGACCTCCGCACGTAATGTTCCGGCAAGCAGTAGTCCGATGCCGGCGAAGGCTGCGGTACCGAACAACACGGCGAAGACGACCGATACCCACGAAGTCGCCGGGGCCGACCAGCCAAGTGCGAGGCCAACCAAGGCGATCAGGGCGACTTGCAGTAATTCGATCAACAGAACGGCAGACGACTTCGCGGCAAGCAGCCGACCGACACCGAGTGGTGTCGCACCAAGACGCTTGAGCACCAGATACTGACGTTCGAAGCCCGTGGCGATGCCAAGACTGACCATCGCGGTGGACATCACGGCAAGTGCAATCACTCCGGGGACGAGGAAATCGATCGCCGCTGACGAACCAGTAGGGAGGACGTCGACCAAGGAGAAGAACACGAGTAGTCCGAGTGGAATGACGAGAATGAGCAGAAGTTGTTCGCCGTTGCGTGCCATCACGGTGAGTTCGCTGCGAAATTGGCTGAGGAACGGCCTCATTGGTTCGTTCCTTTACGCAACTCTTGCACCGCCTCTTCCAATCTTCTGCCACCAGCAATCACTGACCGCAGAGAGATGCCGTTTGCCTTCAGCCATTCGTCGATACGTGAGATGAGTGCAGCATCACTGGAACCCAGCAGCGTGTAGCCATCGTCGCTGCGGCGAACATCGATGCCAAGTTGCGTATTGAGTGCCGCTTCATCGATCAACGAAGATGTGGTGAAGCGAATGGCCTTTTCTGATCCGAGCAGCTCGACGAGCGAAGACTGATGGATGACCGATCCTCGGTCGAACACCACGACATCATCCGCGCAACGTTCTGCCTCATCGAGTTCGTGAGTGGCCATGATCACCGAGCAGCCGTCGTTCGCCAGTTCGCGTACGAGTCGACGGATTGCTGCACGCCCATCGATGTCGACCCCCGCCGTGGGTTCGTCGAGAAACACGATCTCTGGATCGCCGGTGAGGGAGAGCGCGAGTGACAACCGCTGCTTTTCTCCTCCGGAGAGGGCGCGCCAGGTTCTCTTTTCCAGTCCACTGAGACCCGTCCGTTCGATGAGTGCCTCGTGCGAAACGACGTCGTCATACAGCGCGCAGTAGTGACGGAGCGTCTCGCCGACGCGCGCACTCGGGTAGATACCGCCACCTTGGAGCATCACCCCCATTCGTTTGGTGAGTGGTGAATGATCACGCAGGGGATCCAACCCCAAAACCCGAATCGAACCTCGGAATGTTCGTCGGTATCCCTCGCAGGCCTCGATACTCGTGGTCTTCCCTGCACCATTCGGTCCGATGATTGCGGTGACCGCTCCGCGCCGTGCGCTGAATGTCACTCCATCCACGGCACGCACCGAGCCGTACTCGACCACGAGGTCATGTACTTCGAGTGCGAGGTTGTTTGACATCCCCTTCACAGTACGCACCCTGAGCGCACCTAGGCCCACCGCTAGCCTGAAGTCGCCGTGATCGACATTCGTCAACTTCGCAAGGATCCGCAAGCGGTCAAAGACTTGATGGCACGCCGCAACAAGCCGGATTTGGTGGACCAACTCGACCGCGCCGAACGCCTCGACATCAGGCTCCGCGACATCACTGCTGAGCGTGACGACATTCGCCGTCAGGTCAACGAACTGTCCAAGCAAGTGGCCACCCTCCGACGATCGGGTGACGACAAGGCTGCAGAGAAGGCGATGAGCGAGAGCCGAGCCCTTGGTGATCGTGAGGACACACTCGCCGAGGAGTTCGAGCAGGTGAGCGAGACGCTGCGCCAAGCCCTTCTGATGATTCCCAACTTGCCGCACTCGGATGCGGTGCTCGGAACGGGTGACCATGAAAATCCCGTTCGTAAGGGTCCGATCAACATGCCGGCTGAGTTCGCCGATCACCAGCGAGTACCGCACTGGGAGACGGGTGAACAGCTCGGCATCCTCGACAATGAGCGTGCGGTGAAGATAAGTGGAGCGATGTTCACGATGCAACGTGGTGCGGGTGCCACGCTTGCGCGGGCCCTGTGCCAATTTGCTCTCGACATGAATGCCGATGCTTTCGAGGAAGTTCGCCCACCGTCACTCGTGACGACCGCCACGTTGACGGCAACCGGTCAGTTGCCCAAGTTTGCCGATGACGCCTATTCGATCGAGCGCGACGACCTGTGGTGTATTCCCACCGCCGAATCGTCGCTCACCTCGATTCATGCGGGCGAGGTGTTGAACGAAGTCGAGTTGCCCAAGCGATACATGGCTCACACGTCGTGTTATCGGCGTGAGGCCGGCTCCGCTGGTCGTGACACGCGGGGAATGTTGCGCGCCCACGAGTTCGACAAGGTGGAGATTCTCGCCGTCACCACACCAGAACAGGCGGAGGAAACCCTGAACGACCTACTCGTGCGTGTCGAGCGGGCTATCAATGCACTCGGGTTGCCGTACCGGATCATCGAAATCTGCACTGGTGACATGGGGCAAAGTCACCATCGCAGCTACGACGTCGAGGTGTATTCGCCGGGTTCCGACTCGTGGCTTGAGGTGTCGTCGGTGAGCTGGTTCAGTGACTACCAGGCGCGTCGAGCAGACATTCGGTTCAAGCGCCAGGGTCAAAAGGGCACGGAGATTGCACACACGTTGAATGCCTCAGCTCTCGCTGTTCCGCGCGTATGGGCGGCGATCCTCGAAAACTTCCGTCAAGCGGATGGATCAGTGACCGTTCCCACTGCGCTTCATCCATACATGCGCGGGATCACCGTCATCAAAGGAAACTGAGCAATGTCGCTGCGTGATCGGCGTGTGCAGTACGAAACGGCCGGTTTGGATCGCAACGACCTGCATGCTGACCCGATGACGCAATGGCAGCGGTGGTATGAGGAAGCGGAATCCGCGGGCGTCACGGAGCCCAACGCAATGACTCTCTCGACGATCGACCCGGATGGCATTCCTGATTCGCGTGTGGTGCTTGCACGCGGCGCTGACGAGCGTGGATTCATCTTCTATACGAACCTGGAGAGCGTCAAGTCGAGACAACTCGAGAATGGCGGAGCATCAGCGGTCTTTGCTTGGCTCGATCTGCATCGCCAGGCACGAGTGCGCGGAACCGTTTCTCGCGTGTCGGACGCCGAAAGTGACGGCTACTTCGCATCACGTCCCCGTGGCTCACAAATCGGTGCTTGGGCCTCCCCGCAATCGCAGCCAATTGCTGACCGAGCTGAACTCGAGCAATTGGTGGAAGCGACAACTAGAAGGTTCGAAGGTGTCGAGGTGCCACGACCTCCGTATTGGGGTGGATTCTTGCTGCAGCCAATGGCATTCGAGTTTTGGCAAGGCCGACCAAGTCGATTGCATGACCGCTTCCATTACTCGCTCGCGAATGGAAAGTGGGAAGTGCAGCGCCTTGCGCCTTAGACGGCGGCGCGACGACGTTTCACAATTGACCCGAGTGCAACGAGTGCGGTGAGTGCAACGAATACCGCGAACAAGCGCCACGAGCCTTGTTGTTGAAGGAAATTGGCCACCGAAGATTGCCACCGTTCGATGTTGCCGCCAACGTTGCCGAGGGAATTACGTTCGGTGATTGCCACCCACCAGTACCACGACAGATAGGCACCAGTGAGCAGGATGAAAACCCCTGCCGCTCGATCGGCGTAGGGCAAACCGCGTTTGAGTACTTTCACCAGACCCGTCCGCGCAAATGCCACACAGATCGTGACGGTGGTGACGAGAAGTGCCATACCGAGCCCGTACAGAACGATGCTCAGCACACCTGACGCGAAGCCATGCACCGAGATCGATCCGAGGATTGCCGTTGTGAGGAACCCGATCGTGCAGCCGATTGAGGCCACCGCATAGGCGACTCCGAAGAGGAACATGGCACGCATTGAATGGTCACGGCGAACCGCAAGATTCGGGGCGGCGAACGATGGTTTCCAGCCCAAGAGCATTGCCGCGCCAAAGCCGATCATTCCCAGGCCCACGACGAAGCCTGCGTACTTGGCATTCATCTCGATCCACTGGGTGAAGAGTCGGGAGATGGTACCGATGACGAGGAAGACGAGGAGGAATCCACTCGATACCACAACACTGACTTTGATCGCGCGCGACAACGGAGCTCGCTCGTCTTGTGACGAGTCGATACCGAGGAAATACGCGAGGTAGGCGGGCAACAACACGAACCCACAGGGATTCACTGCAGCGAGCACGCCAAGCATGAAGCTGTACGCGAAGTTTCCTTCGATCACGCGGGGAACCATTCGTCGATGAGTGCGGTGATTTCGTCTTCGGTGAGCTCTCCCGATTCCTGGTAGACGATCGTGCCATCGGCATCCACGAGAATCGTGGTGGGGGCGACGGCGATTCCCAGTTTTCCGACCAGTTCGCCCTTCGAATCGAGCAGGATGTCGTACTCCACTCCGTATCGCTCGGCAAAGTTTGCGGCAGCCACTGCGCTGTCGTACATGTTGACGCCAATGAAGTTGACTCGGTCGGCGAACGTGCTGTGTGCCGCCGCGAAGGCAGGCATTTCTCGGCGGCATGGTTCACATGTCGAGTACCAAAAGTTGATAATCAAGGGAGTGCCGATGAGATCCCGTGTGGTTACCTGTGAGCCGTCAACCCCGGCGAGTGTGGCTTCGGGCAGTTCTTTGCCGCTCGACACCTCGTTCGTAGCGATGGCGGCGACATCATCCGTAAATGCAGCAGGGTCGCCACTTCCACAACTGGCAAGCAACGATGCTGCGCCCACCATCACGAGCCGCAATCGCACAACAGCAGGTTACCGATCGCTTCCGACTCGCTAGGGTCGTCGGGCATGTCGCGCATTGAACCTCCGGTGCGATTTCCCGGATCGGGCAGGTCGTTCGACTACGAGCGACGTGTGCGTCTTGGTGACGTGACACCGAAGGGCAGATTGCGACTCGATGCAACGGCCCGGTATCTCCAGGACATAGCGAACGACGATGCCGTCGACGGTCAGTATTCCGATGTGCACGGTTGGGTGGTACGCAAGACCGAAATGTGGGTGTACGGCTTTCCCGTGTACATGACGGATCTAACGCTCACCACGTGGTGTGGTGGGCTCGGGTCGCATTGGGCGGAACGTCGCACGACTATCGCGACCGTGGATGGTCCGCAGATCGAAGCGGCAGCTATTTGGGTGCGTGTCGACTTGAAGACGTTGAAACCCTTACCGCTACCCGCCGACTTTTTGCCCTTGGTCAGTGAAGCTGCAGCTGGGCGCAAGGTGAAGGCGATCCTGACAATCGACAGGGGCCTCGATCCGGTTGACGATGCCCGATTGATCGACTGGCCGTTGCGTTTCGTCGACATGGATGCCGTCGGTCACATGAACAATGCCAACTATTGGATTGCCGCCGAGGAATACCTTGCGGCACACCGTGAATTGCGTGCTCCCATGCACGTGACGGTGGAGCACCATCTTCCGATTGAGCCTCATCATCATGTGGGCCTATCGACGGAGGAGTTTTCAGATCGTGTGGTCATTCGTCATGTAATCGATGGCAAGGATGTCGCCGCGGTGACCCAGATCGTCAAGCTCGACTGAAACGGTGAACGCGAGCGACATCTTCGTTTACTTCGTGGCCTCGGCTCCTGCATGGTGGTTGACGCTTCGAGTTCGGCGACTCGAGTCGGGAAGCCAAGAGAGGCCTCCGGCTTCTGTGATCATTCCTGCGCGGAACGAGGAAAGAAACATCGAAGATGTCGTGCGGGCGGTCCTCATTCAAACGAAACCCGGGGATGAGGTCATCGTGGTCGATGACGATTCGACCGATGAGACTGCGAAACATGCAGGCAGGGCAGGCGCTCGGGTGGTCCAAGCAGGTGGACTGCCTGCAGGATGGCTCGGCAAACCACATGCCTGCTGGGTGGGAGCAAACCAAGCGACGAACGAAGTGCTGCTCTTTCTCGATGCCGATGTTCGTCTGCATGGCGATGCGCTGAACCGAGTGGTGTCTGCCGTGCAGCGAGACCGCACCGCCCTGACCAGTGTGCAACCGTTTCATGAGCCGGGAAGATGGCAAGAGCACTCGGCAATTCCGTTCAATGTCGTGTCGGTGATTGCTTCAGGGGCGGGTGGGAGAACGGGCCTTCCGCTGGTCTTCGGTCCCGTTCTTGCCTGCGACGCCGATCGCTACCGAGCTGTTGGGGGCCATTCAGCCGCCTCGGTGCGCGGATCGGTGGTGGAAGACATCGCTCTCGGGAAGTTGTTCGGCAGGAGTCGCGTGTTCATCGGTTCTCGCGACACCGTGACGTTCCGGATGTATCCAGACGGATTTGCATCGATGTTTCGAGGCTTTACGAAGAACATGGCAAGTGGCGCTGCCAGCGCCCGCGGACTTTCACTGCTGGCCGCGGTGTCGTGGGTTGCGGCTCAGAGCGGCGCACTCTTTACGTCTCCGTTGTTGTACGCGATGGCAGTCGTGCAGATCTGGTTGGTGGGACGCAAGGTGGGGCGCTTCAACTTGATCGATGCCGTGCTCTATCCAATCGGATTGGTGGTTTTCTTCGCCGTGCTCGTTCGATCGGCGATGGTTCGAGTGGGATTAGCTCGCGTTACGTGGGCTGGACGCCGGGTTCGCTGAGAATACTTTGTCGCGGTAGAAACGCAACTCATCCACACTGGCTCGGACGTCATCCATGGCTCGGTGGGTCCCGTTCTTGTTTGGTCGATCCATCGTGAGCGAGGGATACCAGCGCTTTGCCAATTCCTTGATGGTGGACACGTCGACACAGCGATAGTGCAAGTGGTTCTCGATGGAAGACATGTACCGGGCAAGGAAGCGTCGGTCCGTTCCGATCGAGTTGCCACACAGGGGGATCGTGCGGGCTTCCGGTACGTGCTTGCGAATGAACGCCAGCGTCTGCTCTTCGGCTTCGGTGGCGCTCACCGTGCTCGACCGAATCAGATCGAGCAGTCCAGATTTGGTGTGCATGTCGACGACCACTTGGTGCATCGTCGACAGAACCGATTCGGGTTGGTGAATGACGAGATTCGGACCCTCTTCCACCACGTTCAGTTCATCGTCGGTGACGAGGGTGGCGATCTCGACGATCACGTCCTTGTCCGGGTCGAGACCCGTCATTTCGAGATCCATCCACACCAACACGCCAAGCAATCTAGGCGTATTCTCGTCGCATGACGAAAAGCGTCGTCACCGTCGAAGTGGTCCGTCTCGATCCGGACTTGCCGCTACCTGCGATTGCCCACGTGGGCGATGCCGGTGTGGATCTGCATGCGCGCGAGGATTCGACTCTCTCTGCACGAGGTGGCCGCATTCTCATGCCGACAGGTCTCGCCATCGCGTTACCACTTGGTTATGTCGGTTATGTGATGCCACGAAGTGGTCTTGCTCTGAAGCATGGCGTCACGTTGGTGAACTCGCCGGGAGTGATCGACAGTGGTTATCGCGGGGAGCTGAAGGTGGTCATGGTTAATCTCGACCCTGAAACCGACTACCACGTGAAGCGAGGCGACCGCGTCGCTCAATTGGTGGTACAACGAATCGAGTCGGTCGAGTGGCGTGAAGTCGAGACACTCGACTCGTTCGATCGCGGTGGAGG
>CAZZJH010000026.1:16019-18121 GCA_964654335.1 uncultured Acidimicrobium sp. | reverse complement strand
TCGAGGGTCGCCACCAGATCGAGGTTCGCGCTACCCACCACCACGACGTCGAAGTTCTTCACCTCTCAACTTTGTCACATCACCACTAGATTCGGCGAGGTGCCAAATGAACTGAAGATGATCGTGGACTGTGATCCGGGGCACGACGATGCGGTCGCCCTCATCGTTGCTGCTCGCCATGCCGAACTGCTCGGCGTCACCACCGTTGCAGGTAACGCGCCAATTACCGCTACTACGCGAAACGCCCGAATCATCCTCGACATGATCGGCAGCAGTGCACCCCTGCACCAGGGCGCAGAACGTCCTCTCGTGGCACCACCCCGCCATGCCGAGTACGTGCACGGGGAAAGCGGACTGGATGGCGCCGAACTTCCTGAACCTTCACGACCGGCAGATTCGGCCAATGCAGTGGACTTCATCATCGAGACGTGCCGCTCGACGGAGGGCGTGTGGCTCGTCCCCACGGGTCCGCTCACCAACATCGCGCTCGCGCTCCGATCAGCACCAGACCTCGCCAGGCGTATCGCCGGGATCTCGCTCATGGGTGGTGGCACCTTCGGCAATCGTTCTGCGGCCGCAGAATTCAACATCTGGGCCGATCCCGAGGCTGCAGCAATGGTGTTCGACTACGGCGGCCCCCTGAAGATGTGTGGTCTCGATGTCACTCACCGTTTGCAGGCGACTCCTGCGCGCATAGCCAAGGTGCGTGCGTTGCCCGGTCACATGGCGTCTGTGCTCGCCGATCTGTTCGACTTCTTCAGCACGGTGTACGTCTCACGTCACGACAACATGCACGGTGGCGCAGTGCACGACCCGTGCGCAGTGATGGTGCTCACCCACCCCGAACTTTTCACCGCCAAACCTCATCATGTGACAGTGGAGACGAGTGGCGCCTTGACTACGGGAATGACGCTCATCGACATGCGCGGGCTCATCGAGCGTCTCGCCCCCAATTGCGACGTCACCTGGGATGTCGATGCCGATGCGGCGTTCGACGTGATCGTCGACTCGATTGCTGCCTTCTCGCTCTAGCGCGAGGCGATGAAGCGCTCCACCGGAGCAAGGTCGAACGGTGACCCGATCATCAATATGAGGTGATCCGCACCTGCCGCGGCGTACTCATCTGCGCGCTCAAGCTCCTTGGGCTCGATGGCGATCGTGCGCTCAATTTCTTTCGGATTTCGACCGATCTTGGCACACCACTCGTCGAGAACCTTGTTCTTGTGCCGAACGATATCCACATCACCGAACGTGTTCAGTTGATCGGCATGTTCTGCCACGAGGCGGAAGGTGAACTTCTCGCCGCTGCCACCGATCATCAAGGGGATCTTTCCCCGCACTGGCTGCGGGTGAAGTTTCGACAGTCGATCCTTGATCACCGGAAGACCAGCTTCGAGCGCCTGCAAGCGAGAAATCTTGGTTCCGAACTCATAGCCATACTCGATGTAATCCCGCTCGAACCAACCCGAACCAAGGCCCAGCACGAAACGACCGTTGCTGATGTGGTCAATGGTGCGAGCCATGTCGGCAAGCAACTGCGGATTGCGATAAGTGAAACACGTGACCAATGCGCCGACCGAGGCGTGACAGGTGTCGGCCGCCATTGCCGCGATGAGCGTGTAGCCCTCGAAGTGCGTGGCATCTGGATCGCCGTACAAGGGATAGAAGTGGTCCCACGTCCAAATACTGTCCACCCCCATCGCATCGGCTGCTCGCCACGCTGCTCGAAGGTCAGGGACATTTGTCCCTTGGGGCCGAAGTTGTACACCAATTTTCATTTGGACGACGGTAGCCCCGTCAGAACTTGAAATCCCCTTTTTTTTGGCACATGGACTAAGAAAGTAATTGTCAATTCGTAATTTTGGAGTCACTATGAACGAGCAGACCCCAAAAATTGTGCTTGGCAACTTGTGGGCCCAGGCACACCTCCAGGTGTCAAATGCGCTCGGCAACGCATTTGACACCTACGTCTTCGACCTCTTCAATGCCGGCAAATCCATCGGGGATCTGAGGGGTTCTGTCATGAACGTGCTGATCATGTTCGTTGACATGCTCGACTCATTGGGGCCGCTAGTGGTCGATCTCGAATCAAGCGATGTAAA
>CAZZJH010000026.1:0-15919 GCA_964654335.1 uncultured Acidimicrobium sp. | reverse complement strand
AATGAGGAAATTGCCAACAAGGTTCACTACTCACATCAAACGATTCGCAATCGACTCAGCGATCTGCTGAAAAACACGGGGCTCTCGAATCGAACTGAGCTCGCTGTCGCCTGGAGGAGACACGAAATCGAGCGCCGATTAAGACCTACCAGTCAGTGAGGTGGAGAGGTCGTCTAGATTTGTGACCTGGCCATACACTGCCTGACTTCCGAATCATTCGATGGTCTGCATTGAATCGGCACCTGCGATCGTAAGTATTTACCCGACACCCTGTCCGCCACGCAGGATAACGTTTGAGGCCGACCTGAGGGGAAGATTGGCATTGCTCAAGGACCTGCGGATGCTGTGGACCAATCACCGCTATCGGAATTTCCTAGTTTCGCGATTCGTGTCGAACATCGGCAATGGCATGTCGCCAGTGGCACTCGCCTTTGGAGTGCTTTCACTGCCCGGGGGCGATGCGACGGATCTGAGTTACGTCACCACCAGCCGCATGATCCCGGTCGTGGTGTTCCTTCTGGTCGGCGGCGTCGTCGCGGATCGATTTGGCCGTGCCCAATTGGTCGGGGCAACTGACATCATCGGTGCGCTTGTGATCGGAGCCACAGGTCTCCTCTTCATTTTCGATCAGGCTTCGATCGTGCTGCTCTGTCTCAGCGGTGCAATTTTCGGACTCTTGAACGCCCTCTGGTACCCAGCGTTCAGCGGGCTCATGCCAGAAGTCGTCGAAACTCAACATCTCCAGTCAGCGAACTCGGTACTCGGATTTGGCGCCAATGTCGGCTTTACCATCGGGGCAAGTGTGGCCGGCATCATCGTGAGTCGTGTCGGTCCGGGTTGGGCGATCCTCACCGATGGTTGCTCATTCATGATCGCCGGGTTGCTCGTTTGGCAACTTCGCCAACCGACATTTGATAGGCCAGCTGAAACGCCTACGCGCGAATCGATGATTTCTCAGATGAAAGAGGGTTGGCATGAATTCGTCGGCAAACGATGGATCGTCATCATCGTCGCAACCTTCTCGCTCACCAATATGTGTTACGAAGGCTTCTTCGGGGTGCTAGCACCACTCCAAATAAAAGAAGAGTTCTCGGGCGCGCGCGACATGGGATTCATGATGTCCGCGTTCGGATTGGGCAGCATCGTTGGGGTCGTTGTTTCGATGCAACTCCGCCCCCGGCGCCCTCTCGTGGTCGCCATGTCGGCGCTGCCCATCATCGGGCTGTGGATGTTGTTGCTCGCTTGGAGTGCTCCCCTGATCCTCGTGATGTTCATGGCATTTGCTGCTGGTGTCGCCCTCGACATTTTCTTCGTCCTCTGGATGACCAGCTTCCAGCGCAACGTACCCGACGAATTGTTGTCGCGTGTCGGATCATACGATGCCTTCGGCTCGACAGTTCTCGCCCCACTGGGTCTATTCTTCGCTGGCCCCTTGGCCAATTGGGCCGGCACTGAAATTGCCCTCGTGACCGCAGGGGTGATCGTTGTCGGAGCAAATTTCATTGCACTCACCTCGCGAAGTGTGCGCGATGTACAAGTCACCGAACCCGAATTCTGAGGTTCTCACTGGAGCGGACGACGAGATTCGAACTCGCGACCCTCACCTTGGCAAGGTGATGCTCTACCAACTGAGCCACGTCCGCGTATTGCCCCCTCATTTTAGCCCCAAATGGGGCCATCTCAACTGACGGGACTTCGTTCTCCGTAGCGCACCACGCCAGCCAATGACAGCAGCACGATGGCTGCGCCGACCAATTGAACAACGGCAACGCCCTGACCAAAGAATCTCCACGCAAAAACCATGCTCAACACCGGACCGAGCAAGGACAAAAGCGAGATGGTTCCCGCTGAGACGAACCGCTGACTCCACACCATCAATCCATGGCCGATCGTGCCCGGCAACAACACCATGGTCATCACTACGCCCAGATCATGCAGGGAGGGATTCCCAAGGTCATTGGCGGTGACGAGAACCCAGGGCATGACCACGACGAGTTGGTTGATGCTCACACCGAAAAGGAACGACCACGTGTTGACGCCGTCCAAACGCGCTCGCTTACCGGTCATGAAGTAACCCGTCCAGAAAAAAGCATTCATCAACGCCAAGGCATCCCCCCACAGCGTTGCTCCACCCGTTCCGCCACTGCCAAAGACGACACCTGCCACTCCGACGAAACTCGTGAAGGCAAAAATCACCTGAACGAGCGTGGTTCGCTCCCCCAACATTCGTGGTGCAAGGAACAGTGACAGAGCAGCCGAGATGTTGCCGATGACCGTGGCGTTGGCGATCGATGTCTCGTGGAAAGCAAGGAAACCTGTGATCGTGGAAAGACCGAAGAACAAACCCGGTACGAATGACGCCTTGATTCCCGCCACCTGAACGGGCACCTTGCGCACGAACAGCACAGCGAGCAACACGGGCGGCCAAAACAACGTCCGATAGAAGATCACCGCGTTGATCGAGAATTCAGTCGCCAACGTGAGCACTGGACCGATTCCCCACGAGAACACGGCGACGAGAATCGCCATCAAATGAACTGGCGCCAGCCGACGATGAATCGTCACAACTTGACCGAAGGCATTCGTCGAGAGGCATTCACACTGACGAATGCAAGAGAGGCGAGAACTACTCCTGCGCCAACTATCTGCAGGAGAGTGATCGACTGGTCGTAAATCACCCACGCGCCGACTACGGAAAACACTGGAGCCCCGAGATTGATCAATGAAGACACGGTGGCATCAAGATGACGAAGCGACCATGCGTGAAGTCCGTGCGCAAGTGTTCCCTGCACCACCACCATCGTGAGAAGCAGCGTCCAATCCACTCCGCCGAGATCTCCCAGCGAAAAACTGCCGAAGATCGCCCACGGAATGCCGTAGATGGCCGACCACGCAAAATTGCCGGCCAGATACGCCCACGCATTTTCATTGCGCACTCGAACACGCTTGACCATCACCACATAGGTCGTCCATAACAGCATCGAAATGGCCGACAACACGTCACCGAAAAGCGAACCCGATTGGGATTCTCCCCCGCCGAACACGACCACGCCAATGCCCACGAATCCGAGAATCGCAAGCATCACTTGGGCAAAAGAGACTTTCTCGCCGAGTAGTCGTGGTGCGATGAAGAGCAACACGGCTGGCGACAACGCTCCGATCAACGTTTGGTTGGCAATCGATGTGTGGCGGATCGCCTCGAAGGCAAGAGCCATGCTCCAAAAAAAGAAGATCCCGGGTAGCGCAGTATCCCGCATCACCTGTCGATCGAGACGACCACCGGTTCTCCATGCCCAGAAGGCCATCACGGGAACCGAGAGAGCAAGACGCATGACCGTGATGGTGGACGTCGATGCGCTGATGCCACGAATGATCAGCGGCCCAGCACCCCACGAGCACATCGAGATGAACCCCGCTGCAAGCGGGAGTTTGCTCGCTGCAGATTCGGTATCTGCAGCGGTCACGAAGGAGGTCGCAGATCGATGCGCAAAGTCAGGACGCCATCTTCCAGCGTGGCCTGGGCATCACCGATCATGGCGAAATCCTGAAAATCTTCTTGCGCCTGAGAGATGAACAACTGACGTTCCTCGCCGGCGACCGGAGGCAAGGGCCGGCGTTTCACCGCCGCTGCTCGCTCCTTGAATCGATCGATCATTTGTTGGGGGTCGAATGCAGCCACGCCCAAAAGTTAGTTGCCCCGCCTCCCCAGAAGCGGATCAATGATCGGCGCAACGGCTTCTCCACCGTATTCCAACTCCTCGTACGGCTCGTCGGCGATCGGCTCCTCATCCACGTACTCGATGGTTGTCACCACTCGTGACTGCGCGGCCCGTTTCTGCGGCACGGTCGCGACCACTGTCGCCAATCCACGCACCTCGTCGAGAAGGACCTGTCGTCGATCTTCCGAAGCCTTCTTGAATCTCCGCTCACTCATCACCTCGAGAGGTGCAAGCGCGGGTGATTCGAGGCGCGCATTGCGCCAGAACCAAAAAGTGAGCGTGGCCAAGCCCACAGAAGCGGCGAGACACGCCAGGGCCACCAAAGCCACTCGAAGGTCGATGATCGCGATCATTACCGCGTTGGAGACTACTTGGACCGGTCGTCGAGGGACTCGATGAAGGACTTGATCGGCTTACCCACCTGATCCAAATTGATCAAGAACGCGTCATGACCATGTGGCGAATCGACCTCTACGTAAGTACTCCGCGTCCCTTGTCGCTGCAGGAGTTCGTGAATCTGCTTCTGCTGGTAGGTCGGATACAAGATGTCACTCGAGATGCCGATGGTCAGCGCGGGCATCGTGATTCGTGCCATCGCGCGCTCGAGACTCACACGACCGCGCCCCACATCGTGCAGGTCCATCGCTTTACCGATGATCAAGTAGCTGTTGGTGTCGAATCGGCGAATCAGACGATCGCCATGGTGGTCGAGGTAACTCTCCACCACGAATCGGTCCCACAGGCCGAGCCCGTTGTGATCGACGTCACTGTCCATCAGTTCTCTACCGAAGCGCTCCGTGAACACGTTGTCACTACGGAACGTCACCTGGGACACCATTCGCGCAATCGCCAACCCTTCCCAAGGCCCATCACCAGGTTCGGCGTCGTAGTACTCGCCCCCACGCCACTTCGGATCAAGCTTGATTGCTCGCCTACCGATCGCACCCCATGCAATCTGTTGCGCGGTCGCATACACGCAAGTGGCCACCGGCACGATCGCATTCACTCGATCGGGGAAGGTGATTCCCCATTCGAGAACCTGCATTCCACCCATCGATCCGCCGATCACCGCATGCCACTTGGGAATGCCCAACATGTCGGTGAGTCGTAGTTGAGCGCGCACCATGTCCCGAACCGTGATCACGGGAAAACGAGAACCATACGGCTTGCCGTCATCTGGATGTGGTGACGCAGGGCCTGTCGAACCTTGGCAACCACCCAACACGTTGGTACACACGACGAACCATTCGTTGGTATCGATCGCAAGTCCGGGGCCAACGATTCCCTCCCACCAGCCCGGGGTCGGATGACCTTCCTCGGCGGGTCCTGAGACATGACTGTCTCCCGTCCATGCGTGACACAACAGAACCGCATTCGTCCGCTCGGCATTCAAAGTTCCCCACGTTTCGTACGCCAGGGTCACGTCACGCAGGTACGAGCCGCCGTCAAGAGCGAAGCCTCGATCGCTCGGGAAATGAACGAACTTGCGGCTACCCGAAGGCATGCCCGGTTGCCAGGCACCGGTAGCGGGATAGTCGTGTTGGGCCATGAAGTTCCTGTCTCTGCCCAACTGCTCCGGCCCGTTGCTCCGATTACTCGGAACCACATCCCCGTCTCGCGACGGAAGGCACCGTGGGCATTGCCCGGTTGCCGGACCAGTTGGATTGCTTTGGTCTCTCGTGATGTATTCACATCGCCCGAGGGCGACGAATTGAGACTACAAGCCGCTAGCGTTCCTCGCACCACGGCGGGCGGAGTTGGGGCTGCCGATCTGGTGATGGAGTTTGTGCTGGTCATGGAGAACTACCGCACACTAAGCGCGGAGATGCGCGACCTGGGGCCGAAAGGTCACGGCAGTTTTGCCATCGAACGGATTCGACGAGGAACCGTGATCGCCACATTCGGCGGTACCGCGAGCACACAGGTCGGCCTTCAGAACTTCCCTGCCGAACGTGTGTCGCGATCAATTCAGGTCGAATCGGACCTGTTCTTCGTCGGCCCTGTGCGACGTGAACCCGGCGACAGCATCAATCATTCCTGTGAGCCGAATTGTGGGATGCGCAACGCAACGCAGGTAGTCGCGATGCGTGACATCGAGCAAGACGAAGAACTCACCTTCGATTACGCGATGAGCGACATGGCTCCTTACGACGAGTTCGACTGTGGGTGTGGCGCCCCAACGTGTCGCAAGCGTGTTACCGGGGGCGACTGGCGAATTCCGTCGCTCCAAGCGAAGTACGAAGGCTTCTTCTCCCCGTACATCGAGCGTGAAATCACGGCAACTCGTCGTGCACGACCACTCAAGAAGCATGAAGTCGAGCAATTGATGTTTCTCTATGACGTAGATCCAATTGCTGCCCTCACCTCTGCCCTGCGGGTGGTGACTGGTCATCAATTTGCATCATGGGAGCACCTCGTTTCACTGCTCCCCACACGGATGCGAGCGAGCTTGCTCCGCGCCGAAACGGCGACGATGGACCTACTCGCGGCAGAACTGAACGAGACGAGAACGGTTTTGCGCGACTAGTCGATAGACGAATGCGGCAAGCGGTCGAACGGGAGCCACATCGATCAAGAATCCAAGGATTCGCCACGGCACTCCCCCCACACCCAGCACTGCAGCGATTGCACGTGCACCAGATCGCCGAATGTGTCCGTCGACCCATTGCACGGCTTCTTGACATTGGTCGGCCGACAACGACATCGTCGTGAGATCAGCCTGCTGATACGCGACCACGGAAGCGCGGGGTCGAACTCTTCTTTCCAAGAAGCGTGCACTGCACCGACAAAATGCGCATTCCCCGTCGAAAATGAGCGTGGCAACCACGCTCGGCAGAGTATTGCGTGAACGGGTAGTTTGCTCGTCGCATGATTCGCGTGCTTCTTCGACCTCGAATGATCGCCCTCACGTTGGCTTGCGTCCTCGGCATCGCGGTGATGACGAACCTTGCGCGCTGGCAATATCACCGACACCAAGAGCGACAAGTTTTCAACGCCACGCTCACCGCACGATTCGACGAGACCCCCAGACCATTGGAAGAGATATTGGGCTCCGGCATGCCACTCGAGGAGATCGAGTGGCTTCCCGCCATAGCCACGGGCACCTACCTTCCCGAAGAAACCCTGACCATCGTCAACGTGTCTCAGTTTGGACAAGCAGGTTTCGATCCGGTGAGCCCACTTCGCTTGGCCGATGACCGTCTAGTCATCGTGAATCGAGGTTTCCTCCCCCTCGCGGCAAATGTTCCCGCTCCTCCCGAGGGCGAAGTCACCGTGATCGGTCGCATTCGACTGTCCGCCGAGCGACGAACCGGTGCAGTGACCGATCCGAGTGAAGGCGATTTGAAAGAAGTACAGCGCATCGACATCGAACGACTCACCCCTCAGCTCGGCGGTGAAGTGGTGCCCGTTTACCTGGAGTTACTGACGAGCGAGCCCGCAGACGACCCCTCGATTTCCCGAATCGCCGAACCCGAATTCACACTGGGTCCACATCTCAGTTACACCGTGCAGTGGATCGTGTTCTCGTTGTTCTTGCTCGTGGGCTGGGTGTTCGTCTTGCGTCGCGAGACGCGCAGAGCATCAGCGGCCACTGAGGAGTGAAAACGGGTTCGTGGTCATCACCTTGCCGCGCAACGACCACGACATTCGGCTGAAGAACTTCGTCATCACCTTGGCGATGACCCCTGGTGAAGTGTCGATGCGCAAGTAAGACGACCAATCCTCGATGGGCAGTGAGAAGAAGGTGTCGAAGAATTCTTGGAGGTCGTGCCCGTCGAATCGTTCGAGCGACGAAAGGCCGTATTGGTGCAACGCCCTCGTACGACGAAGACCAGATGGCCACACCGACTCCCACGTGTGTTGGACACGATCTTCGACGGCGAGGTTCATCGATACCGCTCGGTGAATCGACGAAGACACACGATCCGTTGCACGTAGCGACGCCGCCACTGAGTAACCCGTCACCGGATGCACGAACCCTGCAGCGGCACCGAACCCCACCACGAGTCGTGAGAACGATGGCAACCCCCAACCCATGGGGATCTCCACGTGCTCGATGCCCTCGCGCGACACATCTCCACCAATTCGCTCGACCAGTCGCCGTTCGAGTGTCTCCGCTTCGAATGGCCTTGCCCCATACAACGACGTCTCTTCCAGCAGCACCGATCCATCACCAAAGTCGACGGTGTACAAAAACGACGGATCACGATGCGCGACGGACCAATCCATGAGGGTGAAGCAACCTCGGTAGGCACTCGGGGCATTTCGCGTGACAACGCCAAAGGCGCTTTGGACACCACCTTCATGGTGTCGATGGCGCGCAAGCAACGATGATCGCGATCCCCCTGCATCAATCACGACCCGTGCGGCAATTCGCTCCCCGTCGAGGCAACGAACCACTAGACCGTCGGACTCTCGGTCGCGAACCACCTCCTGCACCGTCGAGTTGTGCACCGTTCCGCTACGTAGGTGTGATCGCAAACGATCGTTGTCGAAAAAGCCATATGCACGTTGCAACGTGTGTTCACGCGAACCGACCACTCGTACCACCGGCCAGGTCACCCGCAATACAGCTTTCAGATCGGCCGCATCAGAACGACCATCGAGATCATCCACCCACGTTCCATACGTGCTTCGCCAAGGTTGATCGCCTCGAGGATCAATGAGCAACACCTCGAGACCCCGCTGATGGCAATCCTTCGCCAGTGCCGAACCCGCAGGGCCCGCACCCACGATGACGACGTCGCAGTTCCTTGCGGTCATGCGATCAGTGTGAGTGCGCGTCTTCGATGGATGCCATCCGTCGGAATTGTTCGATCACGTCCGGGCTCTTGTGCTCAGCATCTCGAGATCGATAGACCGTGTCGACGTTCACACTGATACGACCGAACTCTTGCCAGTCACCGAATGCAGAACTTCCGAGCAGGGACTTCGTGATCTCCTTCGCAGCATCGAAGGCATCCACCCCTGCATTTCGATGCCCCTCGGCTTCGCGCAATACGAACGTGAGGTAATCGCGCACCTGCGCAACACCCGCCTTGTCCGTCACGGGACCATGACCCGGCACCACCGTCTCCACGTCGAGAGAGGCGATGAGATCACACGCCGCAATCCAGTTTTCCAATGGTCCTGCCCAGACGATTGGAGCGCCACCGATGAACAGGATGTCCCCCGTGTACACCGTCTTGGCGTCGGGCACATAGGCGATCGTGTCGCCCTTCGTATGCGCGGGACCAACTTCGATCAGCTCAACGTGTCGGCCGCCCACGTCCAGATCCAGTCGACCGCTGAACGTTCGCGTGGGTGGAACAAGTTCGATTCCATCGAATTGGAAGTCGCCAAAGAATCGGCGGAAGAGATCCCCCACTTCTCCCGGAGCATTGTTCAAAGCCGCCATCATCGCGGGCGGCACCTCTGCCATCTCGTGCGCCGTGGCTACCGAAGCGACGATTTCTGCATCCCGAACAAGCTGGTTGCCGTAGCAATGATCACCATTGGCATGCGTGTTCAACAATTGAGAAATGGGCGCAAGTTTGGTGACCGGTGACATCGATGCGAGCATCGCTTCGGTCAGCCGCAAGTCGAACAGCGTGTCGACCAGGAGGGATGAACCGTCTCCAACGACCAGTCCGGCATTGGAGTAGCCCCAACCGCCATCAGGCTGGAGATACGCATACGTTCCTTCACCCGTCTCATGCAGACCCAAGGTGAAGGGCGTTGTCACGGCTTCAACTTTGTCAGACCCTGCTTCAGATTGCGAATGGCCTGGTGAATGCGCTGTTCATTTTCGATCAATGCGAAGCGGACGAAACCCTCGCCGCCCGGTCCGAATCCCGAACCTGGCGAGAGCGCCACGTTGCACCTATTGACCAACATCGAACAGAATTCGACCGAATTCATGTCGCGATATGGCTCGGGAATCGGCGCCCACACGAACATAGAGCCGCGGGACTTGGGAATGTGCCAGCCAATTCGCTCCAGTCCGTCGATGAGCGTGTTCATCCGGCTTTCGTAAATTGCCGAGATCTCTTTCGGGAAGTCTTGAGCCTCGTTCAACGTCACGGTCGCTGCAATCTGAATCGGCTGGAAGGTTCCGTAGTCGAGATAGCTCTTCATCTTGACGAGAGCCTGCACCACCTCGGTATTGCCGACGAGGAACGCACAGCGCCATCCCGCCATCTGAAAACTCTTGGTCATCGAGTACAGCTCGACGGCACACTCCATCGCCCCTTCGGCCTGAAGGATCGACGGCGGCTTGTAACCGTCGAAGCCGACGTCGGCGTAGGCGAAGTCGTGCACCACCACCATGCCCCGTTCGCGACAAAAGTCGACCACACGCTGCATGAATGCGAGGTCGACGGTGACACCCGTCGGGTTGTGCGGGTACGACACCACGAGTACGCGTGGGCGCGGCCATCCGACGTTGTATGCCGCAGTGAGGTTCTCAAAGAACTCATCCGCGTATTGCTCGTCATCGATGATCTGCTGACTGCGCATAGGCACTTCGCGCACGTCGGCACCTGCGAATAGCGGACCAAAAATGTGGATCGGATAACTCGGGCTCGGAACGATCGCCGCATCGCCACGATCGAGCAACACCCACATCAAGTGGCTGAAACCCTCCTTCGAGCCGATCGTGTTGGTGACCTGCGTCTCGGGGTCGAGCGTCACGCCCCAGTTGCGTTGGTACATGTCGGCAACGGCCTCACGAAGCTTGGGCAAACCTCGCGACAACGAGTACCGATGGTTCCGCGAGTTCTGGGCCGCTTCGACCAACTTGTCGACCGCAATTTGAGGCGACGGCAAATCGGGGTTTCCGAATCCCAAATCGACCACGTCTTCACCGTTGTGGCGCGCCTGGATCTTCAGATTGTTGATGATCGTGAAGACGTACGGCGGAAGGTTGGTGATTCGACGAAATTCCACCCGATCAAGTTAGTCGTGGCCGAGCAATGCGGCACCGATTGCCCCATTGCGGTGGCCGAACGACGTGGCTCGAATGGCGGGAACTCGTCGTGCTTCACGCGCGTAGAGATGTCGACCAACCGCCTCGGCAACGTCGTCCAGAAACAGGTCGTGCTCTTCGATCACGCCACCCCCGAGGACGATTGATTCGGGATCGGTGGCGTTGGCCAATGCGGCAATACCCACTCCGATCCAGTCCACCCACTCGGCGAGAGCGCGAGATGCCTGCGGTTCTGACACCCGTGCAGCACGAATGACCTCCGGAGTGTCCTGCGAACCGGCAATCCGGGCAAGAGCCGATCCCGATGCGTAACGCTCCCAACACCCGCGTAATCCACACGGACATTCGAGACCGTTCGGATCCACCCGCATGTGGCCAACCTCACCCGCAAAGCCCTGCACTCCTGGTCGGACATCGCCACCCGACAACAATGCTCCACCTATCCCCGTCCCCAATGTGATGAGCCATGCATCCTGCACACCTCGCAATGTGCCGAGACGAAGTTCTGCGAGCAGCGCACACGTGGCGTCATTGTCGACCTGCACATCGACACCAAGTTTCCGACTGAGTGGTTCTGCGACCGCCAAATGGTGTGCGCCAGGGAGATTCGGCGACGAATGAATGACACCTTCTCGTCCAATCAGACCGGGCACACCGATTCCTACCGAGGAACCACCACCAAGATTCGACACGATGTCCGCGAGACAAGAAACGAGATCTTCCGCACTTGGCGTGGAGAGGATTTTCTCCGCGATGATTTCACCATCAACGCCGATGCAGATGCCGTGACACTTCGTGCCACCAACGTCTACGCCTATCAGTCGAGTCAAGACTCGAGACGCGCCTTGAGTTCCTTCAACGTGCTCAGGATTCGCTTCTCCGCACGACGCTTCACGAAGCCCGGCAAAGGAAGTACCAGTTCGATTTCCAGGCCGTAATCGATTCGAGTGGTGGCACCGCTCTCCGTGAACTGATACGAACCGGCGATGGACCTCATGATGTCACCGTCGACCATCTGCCAACTCAGACGATTTGGCAACTGCGAGTAGTCGTATCGAAGGGTGAAATGTGTGCTTCGACCGAGCGCCGAAGCTCGATACTCCACCATCGTTGCTCGGCCTTCGCTGTCGCGCTCGAGCACTACCGCTTCTTTGACATCCTTTGCCCACTCCGGATACTTGGCGAAATCAGTCGCCACCTCGAGGCAGCGAGACGCCGGCGCATTGACGACGATCGTGTCGGATCCTGAATCAACCATGTATCCATCATTACCGATCAGGCCGCCTCGGCAGAACCGCGTTCGGGAAAGCGTCCATGGCGAGCCGCCCACCAACCGTTCAGACCGAGACCGAGCATCCCCACCAGCACGCCGAAAGCAAGGGTGCTACCCGGCCTGCCATTCGTGGATCCACGCGCCACCGCGCCGGCGATTCCGACCACCACCTGCAGCGTCAGACACCCATTCATCCACCACGTCACCGACCTGCTCGCCACGCCCCCCAGCAACAAGAACAAGGTGGCGACGCTGATCTCCTCGGTTCGACTGCGCTGAACGGCAGAAAAGAAGCCAAGTAAGAAGGTGACGACGCCGACGGCGAACAGAGCCAGATCAACGATGACGATCGCGGTTCGCATGGCTGACGTGAACGACCATGCGGCCGCCGTGGTGGCCATGACGAAGAATCCGGTCGCACCAACGTTGAACTTCACGATGGCGTTCATCGGTTCACCCCCAGCACGTCGGCCAAACGACGGGTCAACACGTCGTAGTCGAATTCATCGATGGCTCGTCGGCGTGATGCCTCTGCCATCGACATCCGCAAGTCGCCCTCTTCCAAAACGCGAAACAATGCGTCTGCCACGGCAACTTCGTCCCGAGGCTCATCGACGATCAAACCCGTGACACCGTGAGCCACCGCTTCTGCGGCTCCGCCACTCTCACCTGCAACCTGGGGCACTCCGCATGAAGCGGCTTCGCTGAACACGATGCCGAAACCTTCTTGTTCCAAACCGAACCACCTTGTCCGACACAACATTGCCGACACGTCCGCACATCCGTACAACACAGGCAAGTCGTCACCCGGCACCCGACCGAGCAAACGAACTGGTGCTCGCGTTTCATCGATCAACTTCTGAAGTCGCTTGGTATCCCGCCCCGAGCCTGCAATCAACACCTGCAGCCATGGTCGAGTACGCGCAAGCATCGCTGCGGCTCGAATGAGGACGTCGAATCCCTTTCTCGGCACCAAACGACTTACGCCCACCACCAACTCGGCATTCTCTGCGACACGAAAGTGTGTCCGGGCATCGAGGCGTTCGTTCGGGGATAACGGACGAAAACGTGCCGTGTCGACGCCGGGCGGAACCACCGTCACATCGAGATCTCCGCCAACCGCTCGCCGAGCTTCCGCTGCCGGGTATCCGCCTGCGGCAATGACATGACGAGCACCACGCAAGACGCGCGCGAGTAATTGACGTGACCCAGGGAGACGACCCGGCACCGTGACTTCCGCACCATGCAGCACCACCATGTAGGGCACGTCCAAATGTGGCCCGACCAAACCCAGGGGCAACGCGGGGTCGAGAACGACGAAATCTGCACCTACCTCTGCAACCATGCGATTGATCCGTTTGATCATCATGGGGTGCGGCAACAACACGGGTTCGCGGACGCGATCCACGCGGAACGGCTGCTGAGCGTCGAATGCACGCGCACCCTGATGGGGCGAAGTGAGAACCGCAAACGAATCGCTCGGCAGCCGACGCCACCATTCCCACAGCAGATTCTGGATCCCGCCCACCTTCGGTGGAAAGTCGTTGGTCACGAGAAGGTGTTTCATCGACCCATCAATCCTTACAGGTGATCGCGACGCAATTCGCTCATCACGAGATCGCTCTGATCATCGACGACCAGGAGATCATCGAGACCGAGGCGACGTGCCGCCCACACCGCGTGTGCACGCAAGATCTCGTCGTCGTGCCGAAGATAACGCTCGACCGTTCGACGTACGGAGACATTCGCAGAGTCACCCACATTGCCGAGTACGACGAGTGCATTGCGACGAACCACCTTCACATCGCGCCCCGGCACGTACCAACGTTGGACGCGACGACCAAGTGATTCATCGTCTTCATCCAGGACATCGAGAATCGGTACCCACGAATCACTCTGCGCTGCCATTCGTCGAGTCGGCAACAATCGAACGTTTTCTGGACATGTCTCCTGACAGTCATCGCATCCATAGAGACGATCCCCCAGAGCACTACGAAACTCGACAGGAAACACGCCCGGCTTCTGCAAGAGCCATGAAAGGCACCGCCGTGCATCGATCACGCCATCGTCCACGATGGCAGCAGTAGGACATGCATCGATACACACTCGACACGAACCACACCCGTCGGGTTCGACATCGCGGTGCACCTTGAGAGGTGCGGTCGTCACCACCGAGCCGAGAACCACCATGCTCCCCGCGCCACGGATCAACAAGTTGGCATTCTTCCCGAACCAACCCAGACCACCCAGCCACGCAGATTCTCGATCGACCATCGAGTTGTCGTCCACGAAATCGAGTGCTCGAAAACCATCCTTTCGCAATTTGTCGCGCATGACACGCAATGCAGAAGACAGTTTCTCGTAGTAGTCCTCTCGCGCGTATTGGGCGATCGATCCATGCGGACCACTTGGTGACGCAGGGGTATCGGACCCATATGGAAGTGCGGCCACGATGACGGCCTTGGCTTCGCTCACCGCCCGCTTCGGATCAGTCGACCGCTCAGGATTGCGGTAGGTGTACTCCATCGTGTCGTTCAATCCAGCCGACTTACGCGCGACAAGAACTTCACGTGCACGATGCATGACATCGGCGGGCGCCACCGAGACGAATGCTGCTCCGGCCTCGAGGCCGAGGCGGGTTATCGAGTCGGTATAGCGCTGAAGATCGGAAACGTCAGCCGACTGCACGGTGCCGAATGGTAGGCACCAATCCGGCATTTGCGAGCAATCGCAGGGCCCGCTGCTCCTCCATGTCGAACACCACGGCGGGCTCTTCACGACCACCGCACAACGCGGTGACGAGGCAGTCGTCGCATGCATCGGAATTTTGCATGACACAGGTGTCACAGGAAATGATGAGCGGTTTGCTCTTGCTGAGATGGTTCATTGGTCCTCCTTGGTGCTGGCTTGTTGCGCTGGTTGCTGTATTGATGAGACGTGTGTGCGCCATCTCGGCGACATTGACAGCGTTATTGAGGGGTGTTACAGGGTTTACCGAAACGGGGATCGCCTGGGAGCGGGTTTCCCGCCGCAACCGCCTGAATCGACGTCAGGAAAGATCGAGAACCCGAGCGCCGAGATCATCGATCTCGAGCTGGTGCACTCGGCCGTCTTCCGGCAGGGCCTTGGCCACCCGATCTGCATCGGCACGGGCACACATGGCTGCCACCGTTGGGCCCGAACCAGACAACCATGCGCACCAGGCGGAGGTGCCCAATGCAGACTCGAGTGCCGCTTTGCTCCTCGGCACATTGGCCAAACGACGATCTTGATGTAGTCGATCAGTCGTGGCCTGGCGCAACACGTCCACCTCGCCGGCAGCAAGAGCGGCCATCAGGAGTGCGGTGTGTCCGATGTTGTAGATCACATCGGTAAGCGGGATCTCTGATGGGATCGCCGTCCGTGACTTCTCCGTGGAGGTCTGCGTGTCGGGCACCCAGACGACGATCATCGGATCAAGCGTCATGGGAAGTCGCACCACGGAGTTGCCTGCACTCGCCGTAATGCCTCCCAAGATCGAGGCGCCGACGTTGTCAGGATGACCTTCAAGCTCAGTCGCAGGCTCCAGCAACCGAACTCGCTCCTCGACGAAGGAAGCAGAACCTTCACGCTGCAACAAGGCCAGCGCCAACCCAGCGACTCGTGCTGCACCCGAAAACCCAAGCCCTCGACCCATCGGAATTGCCGACCGAACCCACAGGTCGCCCTCCCCACCGAACTTGGCAAACGCGGTGATCGCCGGATGCCGTGGATCGATAGGTGACGCCCCAGCGGGAATGTCGCCATTGACTACGCCAAGGTCGAGATACAGACCAAGCGCCATACCCAATGCATCGAAGCCTGGACCCAAGTTGGCCGAGCTGGCCGGTACGCGAACTGCGATCGAATTGCTCATCTGGATCAATCGTCGCACAACGTGACGTCGTTGCTCGCCTCCACGAATCCCGTCAAGGCTCGCTG
>CAZZJH010000025.1:0-18698 GCA_964654335.1 uncultured Acidimicrobium sp. | reverse complement strand
CCCGCTATCGACGGTTCACATCGCGTTCGCATTCGACTGGGTGGTGAAGTGCCGAGCCCGGCCAACCCGCCGACGGGTTGCGTACTGAATCCTCGCTGTCCACGAATGGCCGCCAGCGGTCTCGCCCATAGGTGCACCAGCGAAGAGCCTGAGCTGCAAGAAGTCAGCCCCGGACACTTCATGCGCTGCCACATCCCTGTCGAGCAATTGCGCTCGATGCAGTCCTGAACCAAGCGCTCGCTAGGTTTCTAAAATTCTGGTTATTCCCTTCAGGGAGAGCGCAAAATGGGGAACTCCCATTTGACGCCCCCACACCTCACCCTTAGGCTGAAAGCAATTCAACAGGGGGCCACTGTGGCTTCCACAACACAATGGGGGAAAGAATGAAACATCCGTTCAAGGGTGCTTCCCGCAAGTTTGCTGCAATCGCAGCGCTCTCGCTGGTGGCGTCCGTTGTTCCGGCTTCGATGTCGAGTGCCGCGAAAGTTGCCTCGCCGAAGCAGGGTGGCGACATCACGGTCGGCATCTTCAATACCTTGCCTTTGGAAGGATTCTGCTTCGGCAACCCGGCCAACGGCGCACTCGGCGTCTTGAAGACAGCCTATGAAGGTCTCTTTGAACAGCGCTCGGATGGTCGCATTGTTCCGCACCTCGCTGAGGCCGCAACACCGACCCCCGACTACAAGACGTGGGTGATCAAGCTTCGTTCAGGCATCAAGTATTCCGATGGAACGGACATGAATGTGGCCAACATCATCCTCAACTTGCAGGCAATTCGCGGCTTCGTCTACTTCGCAGGCTTGGCGCAGGGTGCAGGTCCGGCTTTGTTGCACACCGTTGGTTCGGGTATTCCTTTCACAGCAAACATCAAAGACATTCGTGCGGTGTCGGCTGATTCACTTGCCATTGAGCTGTGGAATCCGCAGATCGACTTGCCCGAAACGATGTATGCATCGGGTCGCTTTCTTATGCGGTCCAGTGCGCTCTTAGCACCGGGCGCTTCAACGAAATGCGTCTCGACAAGTGCAGGAACTGGGCCATTCATGGTGTCCAAGTACTCGCAGACCGACGTCACCGTGGTGCGCAACCCGAATTACTGGCGTAAGGACAAGGCCGGCAACCAATTGCCGTACCTCAACTCGATCAACTTCAAGTACGTGAACCAGGCCACTCAGCGCGTAAACGGACTCAAGTCCGGCACGTTGGATGCCGCCATGTTCACCTCTGCGGGAGAAGTAAAGCAGGTGGTCAATGTTCAGGCCAACAAGAGCCTGAAGACGATCGCCAGCCCGGACGACTACTACGCCATGAACATGTTCAACACAGCCATCGAGCCCTTCAACAACAAGAATGCTCGCTTGGCCGTGTCGTACGCCATGGACCGCGAGACGTTCTACAAGCAGCGCAACTGTTACCAAGGCAAGTGCGTCGGCTCCATCCCGGATTCGATGGTTGGTAAGCGCAACGTGATGTACAACAAGCAGGGATTCATCAGCTATGACTTGGCCAAGGCCAAGGCAGCAGTTGCCGCCTACAAGACGGAGACTGGCAAGGACCTGTCCTTCCAGATTCCAGCCGACACCTCTGCTGAGGCTCAGGCCAGCGCCAAGGCGTTTGCTCAGATCATGAAGAAGGCCGGCATCACGGTGAACATCCTCACCCAGGACACCGCGACGATCACGTCGTCGGCATTCCCATCGCCGTCGTCCGGCAAGGTCAACCCGTACCAGATGTACCCGACCACTCTCTTTGAGGGTGTGGGCACGTCCTTCACGTTGCCCTTCTTGCAGTCGAATGGGTTCTCGGCACCTGGCAACCTGATGACGAAGGCACAGCCAGCATTGGCTCCTGCACTCCTCGGATTCGGTCGCCTTATCAACCCGGCGCGATTCAGCGACGCCACCCAGGACTCACTCGTCTGGGCAGCGCAATTTGACACGAGCGGTGGCCGAAAGAGCAAGTTGCAGGCAGCGACTAAGTACATTCAGGAGAACGCTCAGGTACTACCGATGCCGACCATTCAGTATCTGTTTGGTTTCAACAAGAAGCTGAGCGGCTTCGAAACCTTCACCCTCGCCTCTGGCGGCCGTGGTCGACCGATGACCAACGCGGGCGTCAACTGGACGGGCGTGTACATCGGGAATTAGTCCTCTCGATTAAGTCGAATCATTGGCCGGGGTGGATTTCCACCCCGGCCAATTTTCATATATGCTCTGCTCACTTGATTTTGGGGACAGATGACATGGGGGTGCTCCAGTGAAAGGTCTTGCGCGGCTCAGTGCGGTGCTGCGACCTATTGGAAAAGCATTGGTGGTCGTTGTCGGCTCTACCTTGTTCCTGTCTCTGCTTCTTCGATTGCTGCCCGTCGGACTCGCCGATCTCTATGCGGGAGGAGTCGACGAGGCATCCAAGGCCGCACGGATGAAGGAACTCCGCCTTGACAAGGACCCCATCACCTTCTATCTGCTCTGGTTGCGTGACTTCTTTATGGGGAATTTCGGCAAAATTGTCTCGCCAGGTGGTGGTTCCACGCCCGTCTCTGACAAAGTCAAAATCGCACTACCCATCTCGATCCTGATGGTGACGTACGTGCAGATCGTTGCGCTGGTCATCTCGGTTCCCCTCGGCATCTTTACGGCGTACCGCAGCGGTAAGCGCTCAGACAAATTGATCTCCTACGGCTTGTTTACCGCCTCCTCGATACCCAACTTCGTGTTCGGTCTACTTCTTGCGGTGTTCTTTGGTGTCACCCTCGCATGGTTGCCACCTTTGGGATACGTGTCACCAGGCGAAAACTTTGTGGAGCACATCCGCACGATGATCCTCCCAGTGGCCTCTCTCGCCATCCCGCTCATCGCCACGTACACCCGACTACTCCGCACAGACGTCATCGCCGCTCTTCGTGAGGACTATGTGACGATGGCCGTATCGAAAGGCCTCTCCAACAGGCGAATCCTTTTCTCACATGTGTTACGCCCGAGTTCGGTCACCCTCTTCACCAGCTTTGCCCTCAACATGGGTGCCCTGATTGGTGGCACCTTGGTCATTGAACAACTCTTTACGATCCCCGGCATGGGATCAGAAATCGGCATCGCAATCTTCTCGCGGCAGTTTTTTGCGTTGCAGTCGTATGTCGCGATCTTGGCGGTGGGCTTCGTCTTCTTCAATGCTCTTGCCGACATTGCGGTGAACTTCATTGACCCTCGCACGAGGGAGCGTCGCCGTGCTTAATGCGTTTCGCCGCATGGATTTGTTCACCAAGATCTGTGCAATTTGGTTGGCCATCGTTGCCCTTCTCGCACTGATCGGACCTTTCCTGCCCCTACCCGACCCGCGCGAGGCTGACTTTGATGCACCTGGCGTAAAGCTCTTTTCGCCTGGCCACTTTCTCGGTACCGACTCGAACGGGTACGACTTGTTCTCCAACGTCGTCAACGGTTCCCGTGTGTCATTGATGATTGCGCTTGTATCTGTCTTCGTAGGAGGGCTTATCGGCTCGAGCATCGGAATTATCTCGGCGTATGTGCGAGGAAAATTTGACACGGTTGTCAGCACCATGTTCAACATCATTCTCTCGATTCCGAATCTCGTACTTGGCCTCTCACTCGTAGCGGTTTTGGCCACAAGTGCTGATCCCTCAATTCCGATTCCGGCAAATCGGCGAATTTTCGTGATCATGCTTTCACTGACATTCGTGATCATCCCGATTCTTGGACGCATTGCCCGCGGCGCCACCTTGGCATGGGTCAATCGTGAATTCGTAGTGGCTGCGCGCAGCATGGGCATGCGTGACAAGGACATCATCTTCAAGCACATCGTGCCAAACGTGCTGCCGGCCATCTACTCGGTGGGTTTTCTCGCAATCGGCGTGGTGATCGTCGCTGAAGGAGCTCTCTCACTCCTGGGAGTGGGTGTCGTCGATGGTGTGTCGTGGGGCGCGATGATCTCGCGTGTGGCTGGTGAGTTCACCTATACACCGCATTCGATGTACGTGCCCGTCACCGTGCTGGCGCTTACGGTAATTGCTTGTAACCAGATCGGTGACTACTTCCGCTCGCGCCTCGACATGAGAGAGGGAAAGATTTGACCGCCCTGCTCTCCATCAAGGACCTCGTAGTCCGGTTCCGCACGCCGCGCGGATTGCTCGAAGCCGTGCGTGGCGTCAACCTCGACATCCCTACCGGTGCCAGCGTGGGCATCGTAGGCGAGTCAGGCTCGGGCAAGACGGTGATGTCTCGTGCAGCCATGGGCTTGCTCAGCGGAAGCAACGTGGAGCGCAGTGGCTCCGTGGTGTTCGATGGCCACGAACTCACCTCACTCGACAGTGTGCAGGTGCGTCAGCACTTCGGCACGGGTATGGCGATGATCTTCCAGGATCCGATGACGGCACTCAATCCCGTGCGCCGCATTGGTACCCAAATCTCCGAGGGTCTGCGCATTCGCTTGGGCATGAACAAGAAAGACGCAATGAAGCGCAGCGCAGAGCTGCTCGCCAAAGTGCGCATCCCCGATCCTGAAGCAGTTCTTCGCAAGTTTCCTTATCAACTTTCCGGAGGTATGCGCCAGCGCGTGATGATCGCCACCGCCATCGCGTGCAATCCGAAGTTGTTGTTCGCTGACGAGCCAACTACGGCGCTCGACGTCACCGTGCAAGCCCAGATTCTCAACCTGCTGGCAGACCTTCGCAAGGACTTGGGCATGTCGATGGTGCTCGTCACCCACGATCTCGGCGTGGTGGCCAACAACACTGACTTCGTAGCCGTGATGTACGCCGGCGAAATTGTCGAGATGGCACCAACGACCGAACTCTTCGCCAACATGAAGATGCCTTACACAGAGGCATTGTTGAAGTCGATCCCGAAGATCGACGCGCCAACGGAGAAGCGCCTCCCGGTGATCGAAGGACGCCTCCCGAACCCCACGGACCGTCCCGCTGGTTGTGGTTTCGCCAGCCGCTGCTCGTACGCGCAGGACAAGTGCCGTCAGGATCGCCCCGAACTCGAGGACGCCGGCAATGGCCACTTGTATCGCTGCTGGTATCCGCTCGGTAGCACCATCGCGAGGAGGTCGTAATGGCCGGTTACGCCCATCTGCGCAACTCCCCCGACGCCGTGCTCACGGTGAAGGATCTGAAAGTCGAATTCAAAGTTCCGGGCGGTGTCGTCAAGGCAGTGTCCGAAGTCTCCTTCGACGTATTGAAGGGTGAGACGCTCTCCATCGTCGGTGAGTCGGGTTGTGGGAAGACCACACTCGGAAAAGCAGTGCTCCAATTGCCACCACCAGATGGTGGCAGTGTCACCTTCGAGGGAACTGATCTCACCTCGCTGAAGCGCGAGGAACTGCGCAAGGCTCGCACCGCGATCCAAATGATCTTCCAAGACCCCATCTCGTCGCTTGACCCGCGCATGACCGTGCGCGATCTCATTGGCGAACCACTGTGGGTGTGGAACAAGGGCGACAAGGACGAACGCGAGACGAAGGTTCGCGAGTTGCTCAACAACGTGGGTCTCGAACCCGACCAGGTGCTGGATCGTCACTCGTACGAATTCTCAGGCGGTCAGTGTCAGCGTCTGTCCATCGCACGCAGCCTCGCCCTCGAACCACGAATGCTCATTTGCGACGAGCCAGTGAGTGCGCTCGACGTCAGCATCCAGGCTCAAATCCTGAACCTGTTGCAGGACATGAAAGAGCGTTACGGCCTCACCATGCTGTTCATCAGCCACGACCTGGCGGTGGTCAAGGCGGTCAGTTCGCGAATCATGGTGATGTACCTGGGCAAAGTCTGCGAAATCGGTGCACCAGATGCCATCTACACCAAGCCAGCCCACCACTACACGGCTGCGCTCATCGATTCGGTTCCGCTCCCCGACCCCACAAAGCGTCGCGACGGAGTCGCTCTTCAGGGTGAGCCACCGTCCCCAATGAACCCGCCATCAGGTTGTCGCTTCCGTACTCGTTGCCCTGCTGCATCGGAAAAATGTGCTGCTGAAGAACCACAACTGCGCGAAGTGACCCCGGGTCAGTTCGTTGCCTGCCACCACCCGCGCGTCTAACTAACGAGCCAAAGGCTCGAACTCAGCGATTTCGGTCGGCGGCTTCCCGGACGCTCATCATTGCGTACATGAAACTTCCCGTGGCGACGACGAAAAAGATCACACAACCGAACGCGAACAGTGCACCCTGGCTCATCTCAACTTCTCTTCTGTTGTGAGGAAACGAGGAAGGCACCCAACGCGAGGATGGATGGCACCCACGTGCCGACGAAGATTCCGTTGAGTTTGTCGTCCATTGCTCCATCATTGGCGAAAAACAACCACACACTCATGACGAGGCTGGCTGCTGCCGCGAGAAGGATTGTGGCGCGGAGAATCTGCACTGGTTTCATGAAGACACCCTTACAGATAACCATCGAGAGGACAAGGATGCCCATACGGTCAATGCCCGAAAGGGCTGCATCGCCCAGTAAAATCTGAGTGCCATTTGCGGGTGTAGCTCAATGGCTAGAGTTCCAGCCTTCCAAGCTGGCTATGCGGGTTCGATTCCCGTCACCCGCTCCATTGCCCGGCATACGGCGCTCCGACCAGCTGCGGCCACGGACCAAGACTGCGCTGATGCGGGCGCTTAGAGTTGAAAGCCGTGTCTGCCCTCTTCAGCCCCATCACGATCCGAGGACTCGAGATCAAGAACCGCCTGTGGGTCTCGCCGATGTGCCAATACTCGGCAAATGATGGTGTAGTCAATGCCTGGCACATGCAGTGGCTCGGGTCGCTGGCCGTCGGGGGACACGGCCTAGTAATGACCGAGGCGACCGCAGTGAACCCGGTGGGTCGTCACTCTCTGGAGGACGCCGGTCTGTGGCGCGACGACCATGTCCATGCGTGGGCACCGATCATTGAGTTCTGCAAGTCGCACGAGGCCGCCATGGGAGTACAACTTGCGCACGCGGGGCGTAAAGCCGGCACTCGGCCCCCATGGATGGGGCGTGTTGAG
Source organism: uncultured Acidimicrobium sp. (assembly GCA_964654335.1). Lineage (GTDB taxonomy): Bacteria > Actinomycetota > Acidimicrobiia > Acidimicrobiales > Ilumatobacteraceae > UBA3006. The sequence goes on along the minus strand of CAZZJH010000025.1, from coordinate 11,708 downwards.
CTCACCGAAGCCGAGGGCGGATGGCAGTCAGTTGGGCCGAGCGCTCTCCCCGCAGAGCATCATTCCGATCCCCGGCCACTGTCAAGGGAGGAGATTGGAGACGTAGTCAGGGACTTCGCGAGCGCAGCACGAAGGGCAATTGCCGCAGGGTTCGATGTCATCGAGATCCATTCCGCACATGGCTACCTACTCCACGAGTTTCTCTCCCCCCTCTCGAACGAACGCGATGACGAGTACGGCGGTTCGTTCGAGAACCGCACACGACTCACCGTCGAGGTGATGAGGGCTATACGAGCCGAAGTCGGACCTGATGTTCCGGTATTCGTGCGCCTCTCGTGCACCGACTACATCGACGGCGGCTGGACCATCGACGACACCGTGCACCTCTCGGCTCTGCTGAAAGAGGCGGGGTGTGACCTGATTGACTGCTCCTCAGGTGGGGTCGCCCCCGTCAAGTTCACAGAGATGGATATCGGCCCCGGGTACCAAGTGCAGTTCGCCGAAGCCGTGCGCAATGGGGCATCGATTGCCAGTGGTGCGGTCGGGCTCATCACCGATGCCGAGCAGGCAGAAGCCATACTCCAGGAAGGCAAGGCTGATGTAATTCTTGTAGCGAGGGCAGCAATGCGAAACCCCTACTTCGCGGTGTCCGCTGCCGAACAACTGGGCGAGGTCATTCAGTGGGCTCCGCAGTTGGATCGGGCGCGCCGCGTCAGGCCGCGCCGTACCTGAGAAAAAGTATCCATACGCAATTACTCGGGCTTGATGACCGAATCACCAAAGTGGATGGAAATCGTGGAAGCGAAGATTGCTAACGTTTCGTTGCTTGGCATCACTCTCACTGGCTTTTTACCTTCTAGCTGTCAATGCGGGTTCGATTCCCGTCACCCGCTCCATGAACGTTCGTCCGGTTTGGCGATGAACCAATGACGATCGCTCTCGTTCGCCGCACCAGTTCGCGCCTCGCCGAAGGTCTGCTGACCCACATTGAGCGTCAGCCGGTCGACATCGATCTTGCACGTGGGCAATGGACCTCCTACGTTGACGCACTCCGAGGAGTCGGCTGGCAAGTGCGCGAAGTACCGGCGCTCGAATCGTGTGCCGACAGCGTGTTCATCGAAGACACGGTCGTCATGTATCGAGATACGGCCGTGATCACTCGCCCAGGCAACGATGCGCGTAAGCCAGAGATCGATGCGGTGGAGCCAGTAGTCGCTTCTCTGGGATGTCGTGTCGAGCGAATCGTCGCACCCGGAACCCTGGATGGCGGCGATGTCCTCAAAGTGAACGACACCATCTATGTCGGACTCGGTGGTCGCACCAATCAAGCTGGCATCGAACAATTGGCAGCGATCGTGGAGCCGCTTGGCGCCAAGGTGGTCACCGTTCCCGTGACGAAGGTGCTGCACCTCAAGTCTGCGGTCACTGCGCTTCCCGATGGCACGATCATCGGCTGGGATCCCGCTGTTGATGACCCCGCGGTGTTCCCGAAGTATCTCTCCATGCCGGAAGAGTCCGGCGCTCATGTCGTCATCATCGATAACAAGCGGCTGCTCATGGCGGCAGACGCACCCAAGAGCGCCGCTCTTCTCGAGAGTCTTGGTTATGAGACGATCCGGGTGGACATCTCCGAGTACATCAAACTCGAAGGTTGCGTCACCTGTCTCTCGGTGCGGATGCGTGACTTCTAGAGAAACACAAATCAATTCTCTTTGACACTCCGATAGGTTTTCTCCATGGCTCAACTACTTGATCGCACTCTGGTCGATGCGTATTTGCGAGATGGTGTTGTCGTACTGAAGGGTCTGCTTCAACAGCAGGATTTGGATTTGTTGGCAAATGGTGTCCGAGCCAACATGGAATCGCCTGGACCGTGGGCGAACGAGTACACGCCTCAAGGATCACCTGGTCGATTCTTTGATGACTATGTGAACTGGCAGAGAATTCCCGAATTCGAACAAATTGGCACATCGGGCCCTCTCCCCAAAGCCGCACTCGAACTGATGGATTGCAACACAGTTCGCTTGTTTCACGAACACGTACTTGTCAAGGAAGCGGAAACGCGAGAGATCACGCCCTGGCATCATGACGATCCTTATTACGGAATCGACTGTATGGATAATGTCAGCATTTGGATCCCGCTTGATCCCATTCCATCAGAAATCGCGCTTCGGTTCATCGCGGGAAGTCACCGAACTGGAGATCGGTACATTCCCCGACGGTTCAAAGATCAATCCGCATACGTCGAAGCTGCGACCGATTTCGTTCAACTTCCCTCATTCGAGGATCTCGACCGCCAAGTCACCATCACCACACCAGTTGAGCCAGGAGACGCCGTCGCATTCCACTTCCGCACTTTGCATTCGGCTCCGGGAACTGCCGGGACTGATGTGACGGTACGACGTGCAGTCAGTTTCCGTTACGTAGGTGATGACGCTCGATTTGCTTCTCGACCTTGGAGAACGTCTCCACCGCTCGAAGGCAATGGACTCAACGTTGGCGACCCCCTTGAAGACCCCCGATTCCCGGTAGTTGCCGAGAAATAAACCTCAGGTGATCGACGCGGCGTAAATACTGCCGATCGTCGAATCGAGCATTGCATCGAACTCCGATTCGGACTGCTTGGCTGAAAGGCCTTCGGTGAGTGCACGCGAGAAACTCGCGATTACTCCCTTGTTGCGGGAGAGACGGGCATTTGACTCGTCACGGGAATAGCCACCCGACAAGGCCACCACGCGCAATACAGAAGGATGGCTCACGAGATCCGAATAAAAGCCGTCCTCTTCCGGGAGGGTGAGCTTCAGCATGATCGGCTGATCTGCGGGTTGCTTCGCCAACTCAGCGAGGATCTCCGCCTTCAAGATCTTTTCTGCTTCAGCCTTCTGCGGGCACTTGATGTCCACTTCGGGTTCGATGATCGGCACGAGTCCGGCAGCGAGGATCTGTCGACCCACCTCGAATTGCTGAGCAACAACAGCTTTGATACCGCTCGCACTCGCCTGCTTGATAACCGAACGCATCTTGGTTCCGAAGATTCCTGCCTTCACTGCCTTGGCGAGGAGATTGTCCAGCTCTGGCATCGATTTCATCACCTGCACACCATCTGCCTCGTCGGCCAAACCTTTGTCAACCTTGAGGAAAGGAATCACGCCCTTCTTCTCCCACAGGAACTGGGCAGTGGGCGTGCCATCAATCGCACGATCCATCGTCCCCTCGAAGAGGATCGCACCGAGTACACGATCTCCACCAAAAGACTTGCTCTTGATGATGCGGGTGCGCATACCGTGGATCAGGTCGAACATCTGATCCTCACCCGAGTACTCGGACTCTTCGATTCCATAGAGCTTGAGAGCCTTCGGCGTACTGCCGCCGCTCTGATCGAGAGCAGCAATGAAGCCCTTCCCTGAGCGCATCTTGGTCGACTGTTCCGTGTTCATGAGTGGGCCTCCTGGGTTCGTACCGCGACCAAGATTAGTGAAACTTCAGAACTGGTCCGGGCAGGAAGCGGCTCGCGGGGCTGTGCCACAATGATCTCCTGACAAAGGAGCGCATGATGATTGCTCACGACAAGATCTATGTGAACGGGGCCTGGGTAAAGCCGAACGGCACCGGGACGATCCAGGTGTTCGATTCGATTACCGAAGAGGTGATGGGCTCGATTCCCGAAGGTAACGCCCTAGACGTTGATGCTGCTGCCAAGTCGGCTGCTGCAGCATTCCCCTCGTGGTCAGCACTCGCACCAGCAGAACGAGCCGCCTACATCGACAAGATTGGCGACGGTCTGGCTGCGCGAATGGACGAGATCGCCGCCGTCATCTCCAAGGAGACTGGCATGAGTTCGATGCTCTCCAAACTCGTGCAGGTTGGTTTGCCCATCAACTCGTTCAAGCAGGCAGCGGCCGTGGCCCACTCGTTCAACTACGAAGAAGAAATCGGGTCGTCGCTCGTCGTACGCGAGCCCATTGGTGTCGTCGGCTGCATCACGCCGTGGAACTACCCGCTGCATCAGATTGCTGCCAAGGTCGCATTCGCGATGGCTGGTGGCTGCACCGTGGTGTTGAAGCCGAGCGAAGTTGCGCCACTTGATGCCTTCATGCTGACCGAGATCATCGACGGTGTGGGACTACCGAAGGGCGTCTTCAACATGGTCACGGGTGTCGGTCCCGTCGTCGGCGAGGCGATCGCTGCGCACCCGAATATCGACATGGTGTCGTTTACCGGTAGCACGCGCGCCGGCAAGCGGGTATCGCAAGTGGCGGCGGAAACCGTGAAGAAGGTCGCCCTCGAGCTCGGCGGAAAGTCGGCGAACATCATCTGTGACGACCTTGATGGTGATGCGTTTGCACAAGCCGTGATGGCGGGAGTCGGTAAGGCATTCCTCAACAGCGGGCAAACCTGTTCCGCTCTCACTCGCATGCTGGTACCAGCCTCACGCCTGTCCGATGCCGAGAAGGCAGCCGCCTTGGCCGCTGATGGCATGGTCGTGGGCGATCCGCAGGCCGAAGGCACGCACCTTGGCCCACTTGCCTCCGCAGCGCAACGTGATCGTGTTCAGTCGTACATCCAAAAGGGAATCGACGAGGGCGCAACGGTCATCGCTGGCGGCCTCGGAGCCCCCGAAGGTTTGACCAAGGGCTACTACGTTCGCCCCACCGTGTTCAGCAACGTGAAGAACACGATGACGATCGCCCAAGAAGAAATCTTCGGACCCGTGCTGTGCATCATCCCCTACAAGGATGATGAAGACGCAGTGCGCATCGCCAACGACACCGTCTACGGGCTTGCTGGCGGTGTCTGGGCCGCCGACAAGGACCGCGCCATGGGGATAGCCAGGCGGCTTCGAACTGGTCAGGTGGAAGTCAACAACGGACGCTTCAACGTGAACGCGCCGTTCGGTGGTTACAAGCAGTCCGGCTATGGACGCGAACTAGGTCGCCACGGATTCGAGGAGTTCCTCGAGATCAAGAGTTTGCAGCTCTGAACATCGGCAAGGTGGCTTTACCGAGCCACGTCGTCAGCAACATCGCCACGGCTGAACCAACGAGTGCGCTCGTCACCGTTGACCCACCCGCGAACGCTCCCCACGAGATCGAGCCAACTGACGCACCGAGCCATGCCGCGAACATCGAAATGGACGATCCTCGACCTCGCACCCACTCCTCCAGGCGTGAAAGGAACGAGGTGAAAAGCACGTTCATCATTGCCATCAACCCAGCCCCTGAAATTCCGAGGAAGATCATCGCCAAGACCGCATTGGTCGACGTGGCGGCACCAGCGATGCTGACACCCCAAAAAATCGACGACACCTGCACCAGGGACTCCTCAGACAACCGACGGCGGATCCGCGGCAACAGTGCCACCACGAGCACTGCCCCTACCCCGACCGACGCATACAAGGCTCCGTAGCCGCGCGCATCCATGCCGAGATTGTTCTTGGCCATCAACGGAAGCAGTCCGATCACCGAGGCAGACACCACGCTTGCCACGAAGAGTCGGATCAGGTTGTTTCGCAACTCCACCCTTGACATCACGAACTTCACACCATCGATGATCGACCTCGTCACCGACGAGCGCTCTCCTCTCTCGACTTCGGGAAGTTTTCCCGAAGAAGCAAGAATCACCACCCACACCAGCGCGATCGCATTCAAAATGTACACGGCACCGATGTTGACGAAGGCAATGACCGCACCTGCAATTGCAGGACCGAGTGCCTGTGCCAGATAGCGAGTCGTCGAATCCAAGGCGAGTGCCTGATGCAGTCGTTCACGTCCCACCACCTGCGGTGTCATTGCAATCATCGCGGGAGTACCGATGGTGAGTGCGATCGATTCCGCCAGCGTCGCGCCGAGCAAGATCCCCGGAGTCAACATCTCGTTCCACTGCATGAAGGCGATACCCACGGCGAAGGCGATGGCAAAACTCTGCGAAACAGCCACCACTCGCCGTCGATCGAATTCATCGGCGATGGCGCCCGAATGCAACGCGAGCAGAAAGCCCGGAACGGCCCACACGGTTTGCACTGCCCCCACCAGAACGGCGGAGTCGGTGAGCAAGGTCATCGTCCATCCAGCGGCCGTAATGTGCGTGAACGAGCCAAGATTGATTCCCAAATTGGCGAACCACAGAGCGCGATACAACTTGATCTGAAAGGGCGACCACGCCCCCAACTGACCCGAGTTCATCTGGTCGAAACGAGAGCTTTGGTGAATGTCATCACGCCGTCATCGACGGTGGTGTGCCGATACAACTCGACGTCCTTCTTGAAGTTCTGTGGATTCAACCACGGCTCCTTGTCCCCTTGGCTGGGGAACCGATGCATGTCGCGAAGCATGTAACCGGGGGTGAATCCGTCGATCCATGGCCGACGCTCCATCGAGTCCTCCCCGGGGCGAAGAGTCGGCGTACAGATCTGTGTGCCCGTCTTGGTCATGTGGTTCAACAATCTGCAGACGTACTCGCAGGTGAGATCGGACTTCAACGTCCACGACGCGTTGATGTATCCGAATGAGGTGACGAGATTGGGAATCCCAGAAAATCCGAGCCCTTTGTAGGTGAAGGTGTTTGCAAAGTCGATCGGTTTGCCGTCGATGTCGAATTGGGCTTCACCCAGTACGACGAGTTGGAGGCCCGTGGCCGTCACCACGATGTCGGCTTCGATCACCTGACCCGAGCTGAGGCGAATGGCGTTGGCATCAAAACCATCGATCGTGTCGGTGACAATGGAGGCCTTGCCATCCTTCAACGCGTCCAGAAAATCTCCGTTGGGCAGGAGACAGAGGCGCTGATCCCACGGGTTGTAGGACGGCGTGAAGTGGCGGTCGACATCGACCGTGTCGCCTACCCGCTCGCGGATCATGTCGATGAGCCGCTGTTTGGCCTCGTCCGGATGATTGCGCATCCGCCCATAGAACAGCTGCTGGATCGTGGTGTTCTTCAGTCGAATCAGTCGATACGCGAGCTTCTCGGGAAGCAACTTGCGTATGAGCAGCGCGATCTTGTCGATGTCTGGACGCGCCACGACATACGTCGGTGAGCGCTGAATCATCGTCACGTGAGCAGCTTCGCGAGCCATCGCAGGCGCGATCGTCATAGCCGTTGCCCCCGAGCCAATGACCACCACTCGCTTCCCTACATAGTCAAGTCGTTCAGGCCAGAACTGCGGATGTACCACGGTCCCACTGAAACTTTCGATGCCGGGAATCTCCGCTTTGTAACCCGAGCGATACGAGTAGTAACCCGCGCACATGAACAAGAAATTGCACGTCATTTGGCTGCTATCGCCGCGCTGGTCTCCGATGGAGACTGTCCACTGGCCACGCTCGGACGACCACGACGCCGCCGTTACTCGCTTACCGAAGCGAATGTGTCGGTCGATTCCGTGCTCGCGGACGGTCTCGCGGAGGTACTCCATGATCGATGGCCCATCGGCGATGGATTTCGCGTTCGTCCACGGCTTGAACTGGTAGCCGAGGGTGTACATGTCACTGTCAGATCGCACTCCCGGGTATCGAAAGAGGTCCCACGTCCCGCCAATGTCTTGGCGAGCCTCCAGCACCACGAAACTTCGATCAGGCGACATCGTCTGCAAGTGGTAGGCGGCACCAATTCCGCTGATTCCTGCCCCCACCACGACGACGTCGACGTGCTCCATCGATGAAAACCCTAATTCATGCGACTGAATGCTTGTCGTGAAAACGTAACAAACGCATCAAAGCCCACCGTTCAAGGCTCGCATATTGCAATGTGGTGAAATCCACCACCACGACAGTCAGCGTGCATATGGTCGATTGTGCGGCCCTGGGGACCGCAGAAACGAGGAAAATCAACATGTACACCCTTGGAGCACTTCTCCTGTTGGCAGTCCTGCTCGGCGCAGTTCAGAACGTGGTTGACACGGTTCTGGGTGTCGTCGGCCTGAGTGCCATCATCCGCAAGATCCCGATCGTGGGAGCCCTGTGGAACCTCATCATCGCCGTATTGATGATGTACCTACTCGATTACAACGCCGTAGGCGCCTGGATGAGCGGACTCGACACAGGAATGTGGAGTGGCTGGCTTGGACACATCGTCAACGGTGCCATCGTGCTCGGCATGATCCCGCTCAAGGATGCAGTCGTATCGATGGTTAGCAAGGGCCTGCGCGCCTAAGTCTCTAGTCAAAAACCCCGTCGGTCTTCGGACCGGCGGGGTTTTTGCATTTATGCCATCTGACGTACTGGTGCGTCGACAGGCTTGAAAGAGTAATTGCGGAACACCTCGAGGTAGCCACCTCGATACATCAGCCCAGATTCTTCGGCTCGCTGTTCGGCATTCACTCGCTTGGCAACTTTGCGGTACTCGTACCACGGCTGCGCGGGTTCATCGTGGTGGGGTACGTGCAGATTGTTGTTCAACATCAACAGACTCATCACCGGCCCCGCCATGATCATGGCCGTGCGCAACTCCACACCTTCTTGATACTTGTGCTCCGGGAAGGGACGTATGGCATTCAGCACTCGACCGCCGTAGGTGACGCCCAGCGCGTACTGCCACAACGGCATCCCAGCGACGTCGGTCACCAACCAGATGGTGGGCACCAACAGCACGATGTGCAAGAGGTACGCATTGATCGTCTGACGATCACCCTTGACGGCCATCCGCACTTTCCAAGCGTGGTACTGCCAAGTACTCACAATGGAGTTGATGAAGATCCGAAACAGAATTGTGCGATTGGCCCAGTAGTAGCCCCGTCGAATTGGGCCCATCTTCCCCCATTCACTGGGATCCACGTAGAACGACTCGTTGTCGATGCCCGGTGTCGTGAGATCCGTTCGGTGGTGTTCGAGGTGATCAGGCTTGAACATTAGGAAGGGAATCCACATCGTCAACGGCACACTCGCCACGGCATCGTTCATCCACGACTTCGAAAAGGGGTGTCCGTGCAATAACTCGTGCTGCATGCTCAGGTGCCATGCGCCAAACCAAGCGAGCAGCAGCACCGTGAGCCAACCACCGAGCCGATCATGGTTGCCCACCACCGCAATCGTCCCTGCGTAGACGGCGATGATGACTGCCACCGTGCGCCACTCAGCTCTGGTGTTGAGAATCAGTCCCCGCTTAGACGACATGAGTGAAAATCTAGTTGTCCACTCATCTCGCTGTCACTAGCGAAGAGCGCCTGACACCAACTTTCCTTGCCGAACCACTCCTGCCACCAGATTCACGCCCGGTCGGTAGGCCAAGTGCACATGACTGACAGCCTCCAGAACCACGAGGTTTCCCCGCATTCCAGTCTTCACACCGCCTACATCCGATCGGCGAAGAGCCTGAGCCCCGCCCATGGTCACCGCCCACACGGCCTCATCACAGGTCATCCCCATCGAGATCACCCCAAGCGCCACTACGAGCGGCATCGACGATGTGTAGGAAGAGCCGGGATTGCAATCAGAGGCCAGCGCCACCGCCACTCCGGCGTCGATCAAGCGACGTGCGTCGGGGAATGGCGAGCGGGTGCACAATTCGGCGGTGGGCAACAGGGTTGCCACCGTGGTATCTCGTGCGCCCGCGAGCAATTCGATGTCGTGATCGGACACGTGCGTGCAGTGGTCACAGGAAGCGACACCCATTTCCACGCCGAGCGCGATGCCACCACCCTGCTGCAGTTGGTTGGCGTGCAGACGCGCGCCGAGCCCCGCCTTGGCACCGGCAGCGAGGATCTTGCGTGCTTGGTCGACATCGAAGGCACCCCGATCACAAAACACGTCTATCCATCGAGCGTGTGGAGCACACTGACCCAACATCTCGCCACACACGAGATCGACGTATGCATCGGGATCGGTGTCTGGCGGAACTACGTGTGCACCCAAGAATGTCGTCTCATCGGTGACGGCCCGAGCCGCCTCGAGTGATCGCGCCTCGTCCACCACCGAAAGTCCGTAACCCGACTTGACCTCGATCGTCGTCGTACCCGATGCGAGAGCCTCAGCGGCAAGTCGACGAGCGTTGGCCACGAGTTGATCGTTCGTTGCAGCTCGAGTGGCAGCCATGGTGGTACGAATGCCACCGGCCTTGTACGGCTCGCCCGCCATACGCGCCGCAAACTCTGCCGAGCGATCACCCGCGAACACGAGATGCGTGTGGCTGTCGACGAATCCCGGAATCACCGCGCGTCCACCGACATCGAGTGGGCGAGTCGACGTGTGATTCTCAACATCACTCGAGTCACCGACCCAAGCAACCAGACCGTCGTCTCCCACCACCACGGCAGCGTCACGAATGACACCGAGTTGGCCGTCACCCAGAGTCGGGTCGTTGGTGACGAGCTGGCCGATACCCGCGATGGCGAGCATCAGGAACCGTGTTTGGCGACGAGTGCCGTCACTCGTTCGACGAATGCACCCTTGTGGAACTCGTCGAAAGCTTCCCAGGTGGCGAGTGTCATCGGATCGAGGACCCGATCGAGAAACAACAGGCCATCGAGGTGGTCCACCTCGTGTTGATATGTGCAGGCCTTGAGGCCTCGTACTTCTTCGTCGATCTCGTTGCCGTCACGATCCCAGGCCTGCACTCGGATGCGCGTGTTGCGCAGCACCAAACCGCGAATGCCGGGAACAGAGAGGCATCCTTCGTAGTTCTCGAACTTGTCGTCGTCGAGCGGCGTCAACACGGGATTCACGAGAATCGTCAGCGGAATGTTTGGTTTGTAGGGATAGCGAGGGTTGTCGCGCACCTCGACCGCACAAATCCGCTGGTGATGAAGCACTTGCGTGGCGGCCAAACCTGCGCCATTGGCGTGACGCATGGTTTCGATGAGGTCGTCGATGAAGGTCTGCACGTCCGCAGACGTAAGTTCCTCTCGCGTCACTTCCTTGGCACGGACCCGCAATTCGGGATGCCCGACTTTGGCGATGGGAAGTACTGCCATGCGAATTACAGGGTACCAAGAGCCACAATTGCGGATCGGAGTCGAGCCGCGACGTCACCCAAGCGGAGGTGTTCGCCGTTTCGCACCACCTGTTCTCCGCCCATCCAAACATCGCGCACGTCTGCTGGTGCAGCGGCGTGAACGATGTGGGCCGCAGCCGACTTCGCCTCGAAACCTGCAAGACGCACGGTGCCGAGATCCAGCGCGATCAGATCGGCTCGCGCACCAACTCGAACGCCGACTCCTGCGACCGGAGACCAACCAAGAGATACTTCGCCGCCTCGAGTGGCAGCTTCCAACAAACTCGATGGAGTGTGGATCCCCCGCTTACCCGTGATCAATCGTTCGTCATGTTCGACGGCTCGCGCTTCTTCGAACAGGTCGATCACGGCGTGCGAATCAGACCCGAGACAAAGACTGCACCCACCTTGCGCCAAGCGACTTGCCGGACCGATGCCATCGGCGAGATCACGTTCCGTCGTCGGGCACATACAGATGTTCGACTTCGTGGATCCGAGCAACGAGATGTCGTGGTCGGTCAAGTGAGTGGTGTGTACCGCAGTGAGATGAGGACCCAACAGCCCGGCGTCATGAAGCACTTCGGTTGGGGTCTTTCCCGTCACGCGCAAGCACACCTCGTTTTCGGCAGGCTGCTCAGAAACGTGCAGATGCACCACTCGCGAGTCGCGCCCCTTGGCCACCTCGCGGAGTTCCTCGGGGTGCACGGCGCGAACACTGTGTGGTGCCAATCCGACGGTCCAGTGATCACCACCCGACATCTCGTTCGCTCGCTCCAACCAATTCG
>CAZZJH010000024.1:0-18907 GCA_964654335.1 uncultured Acidimicrobium sp. | reverse complement strand
TCGTGACACGGTTGACCAAGGCGAGTAGTGACGCCTCGATTCTCGAGGTATTGCACCACGTGGCCGATGCCGTTCGCGAGGTTCTCGATCGGAACACCGACTGGGGATTGTCGGGAAAACGCAAGTCGCAGTACCAGGTCGACCTCGCCTGTGATGAGGCCGCCCTGTCGATCCTGCATGGCGTCGGATGCCGAGTGCTGTCTGAGGAAAGTGGCGTGACGGGTGAAGGAGGCGATGACTCCTTGTTGGTGGTGATGGATCCATTGGATGGGTCGACCAACGCGAGTCGCGGATTGAAGTGGTTCGCCACTGCTCTTGCCGTGCTCGACGACGAGGGCTTGCGTGCATCCCTGGTGGCCAATCAGGCATCGTCGACAGATCGCTGGACGGCAACTCGGGGTGGTGGCGCGTTCAAAAATGGCAACCGCATCCAGCCCTCTACGTGCAGCGAACTCGGCAAGGCGATCGTCGGTGTGTCAGGCATCGTCAAGGTGAAACCGGGTTGGGCGCAGTTCCGCGCGCTCGGAGCCGCGGCGTTGGATCTTTGCCTCGTCGCGGAGGGTGTGACCGACGGTTGGATCGACTTCAACAGTCATGGTGGCTGGGATTACATGGCGAGCTTGTTGGTCTGTCGTGAGGCCGGGGTTGCCATTGGAGAGTTCAACGATCGAGAACTCGTGGTGCGGGATCACGCAGAGCGTCGAACGATGGTCGCGGCGGCAACGAACGAACTCCTCGTCGATCTGCTTGACATTCGCACCCGCCACGCGCAGGTGTGATCACGCTTCGTCGAGCACATGAACACACGGCAATGCCGTGGGCCAATGGTCGAGGGGTCAGTTACGAAGTCGCGCGGGTGAACGATGAATCAGGGGAATGGCGGTGGCGTGTGGCGATTGCACCAATCGTCGAAGACGGTCCGTTCTCCATTCTGAGTGGAGTTCATCGAGAGTTGACGCTTCTCGACGGTGAAGGGCTCGTGCTCACCATCGACGGAAACATGGTGGCGTGTCGAAAAGGGCTGGTGGTGGAGTTCTCGGGTGATTCGCACACTCACGCATCATTGATGGCAGGTGCTGTCGTAGACCTGAATGTCATGTCTCGAGAGGAGAGTGAAAAATCGATGACCGTCCTCACGGCTCCATGCAAAGTCGAGCAATTCGATTGTCTCGTGGCCCTCGCGGAGTCACTCGTTCGACTCGAGGGCAAGGATGAGCGGCTGTCGGTGAGGGATGCTTTGGTGGGCGAGAGCGATGTAGAACTGCTCGCTGGCAGTGTCGCAGTGATTTCGCCTAGGCGCTGAGTGCGGTCTTGATCGCCTGAGCACCAACCAATAGGTCTGTCCGCTCACTGTCGCTCAGAACAGCAAATGCCGGCGCCACGATTCGGTCAGTCAACTTCTCTGCCTCTGCGAGTCGTTGGCGTGCATCATCATCGATAAGCGGTGCATCCTCAAGAGTCCAGCCAAACATTGCGACGTCGTTTGGGCGCTTGATGAAGTGGGCTTGCTTGCCGGAGAGACCCATTGCACGAACTGCTACGAGATGGGCACTGCCTCGAAACTCGCGCAATACCGATGTCAGCTGCATCGCTCGGCCAGGTATATCGGAAACCAAAGGCTCGCTCTTGAATGCGGCATACAGCGCGAGTGCTTCGGGGTTGGCTGCATTGTTCACCTTGTCCGCGGCAGCAACGAACGACTCGAGGTTGCTCACACCCGCGAGCTTTTCGCGACCTGTGACCGCACTGCACTCAAGGTGGGCTCTGCCGGCGACGAGCGGGTCGATCACCTGTCGGGAAGAATCCCATGCACGCTTGATCACTTCCGGGTTGAAATAGCCGAAAGCTGCAGCCACCACAGACGAGTCGCAGTTGCCAAGAAGTCCACCTCGACCGACGAAATAAAACTGTGGGCCTTTGAGGCCAAGTTCGGTTCCTCGCGCAATTGTGGTGGGGGTGAAGTAGTACGCCCATCCACTGTCATTGATGAGTGGGCAAACCTGGGAGATGAGTTCGTCGTTGGTCACGACGGTGACACTACTCGCGCGTCGGGTCAGCCAATCGTGGTGCCGAATAACCAACCTACGGTCATCGTGAAGGCAAAGGCGATTGCGCCTCCCACTACCACGCGAAGAATTGCTCGTTTCGCCTTCGCTCCACCGAAACGAGCACCGAAGAAACCAAGCCCAACCAGCGCGACAAAAACCACGACGAGCGTGGCGAATATGCGCAATGATTCTGGAAACACGACGACGGAGAACAATGGCACTGCCGCACCGATGGCAAATGCGAACGCCGAAGAGACTGCGGCGGGGACAGGGCTCGCGAGATTACCCATGGTGATTCCGAGCTCTTCGGCGAGGTGAGTCCTCAATGCATCCTTTGCGGTGAGTTCGGTGGCGACTTGTGTGGCCAGGCTGTTGGAGAGTCCTTTGTGTTCGAAAATGGCGACCAACTCCGCAAGTTCGTGTTCTGGTTCATTCTCAAGTTCCCAGGTCTCTTTGCGGATGTCCGCCATCTCTGAGTCACGTTGAGAACTCACAGATACGTACTCTCCGAGGCCCATCGATGCGGCGCCTGCTACCAGACCAGCTATTCCGGCGGTGAGAATCGAATTTCGTGAGGCCTCAGCAGCGGCGACACCGAGGATCAATGCAGCCGTGGAGATGATGCCGTCGTTTGCGCCAAGCACCATCGCTCGCAGCACGTTTGCGCGATGACTTGCGTGACCTTCGTCATGTGTACTCATGTCACCATGCTCGCATAGATGCGATGATCTGGCGTAGGTTGGAAATATGAAATTCTTTCGAAGTTTGGTGAACCTAACGCGACGTATGCCGATAGTGACATGGATCGTCGGTTCTGTCGTGGTGGTCTGGGTCGTTGGCGGCGTACTCATCGGCATGCCTCCCGTCGTGCTCGCTGCACTACCGATCGTCGTCGGCGCAGTGACCTGGGTGATCAACCGACTCGTCAATCGTGCAATCACCTCGGGGAAGCGCCAAGGAGTGGTTCTCGCGAGTGCGGCTGCCGCTCTCGTTGTGGTGTTCGGGCTAGTCCAACTCGTTCCTTATGGCAAAGATCACACCAATCCTGAGGTTCTTGCAGAACCCCAATGGTCGAGCCCGGAGACTCGCGACCTGATGGTGCGTGCCTGTTTTGGCTGCCACTCGAATCAAGTGGAGTATCCGTCGTATGCGAAGATCGCCCCGATTTCCTGGGCCATCCAGTCACACATCGATGAGGGCAGGGAGAAGGTGAACTACTCGGAGTTTGGTATTACTCGTGGTCGATTCGGCGAAAGTGCTGAAACGATCCAGGAGGGGAGTATGCCGCCGTTCTTCTACACGATGTTCGGTCGACACCCCGAAGCAAAGTTAACGAACGAGGAAAAAGCAACCTTGATCGCCGGTCTAGCTGCAACGCCCGGTCTGGGTGGACACGAGCGCGGTGGGGAAAAGGGAGCGCGGGCTGACGACGATGACGACTGATCACGTCCGTTGTTGTGGACGGTAGATAAATTTCAGCGTGACCTAGAGACGAACAACCTTCTTGTTCATGAACTCTTCGATTCCCAAGTAACCGAGTTCTCTGCCGAGTCCCGACCTCTTGATACCGCCGAACGGTAGATCTGCCTGCGAACCGCCGGAGGCGTTGACGTAGACCATCCCTGCATCTATCTGCTCACCAACTCTCCGGGCGCGTTCCGGGTCCGTGGAGAACACCCCAGAGCCCAACCCGAATGGCGTGTCATTGGCGAGGGCGATTGCCTCCTGTTCCGAATCGGCGCGATAGACGACCGCCACCGGACCGAACAGCTCTTCATGGTGGGCATCCATGCCAGCCTTCACGTCGACCAACACGGTGGGCTCGAGGTAGGCCTGAGTGCCAGGAACGATTCGCCCCCCAGTCTTCACCACTGCACCTTGATCGATGGCGCGCTGAATTTGTGCCTGCAGTTTTTGCGCGGCAGCAGCCGAGGAGACTGGCGCAAGAGTCGTCGATGGATCCTTGGGATCTCCTGGCTTGAATTTCGCCATGCGCGAGGTGAGCAAGTCCACGAATTCGTCGTAAATGTCGCTCATCACGATCATGCGCTTCGGCGCATTGCATGCCTGGCCCATGTTGCCCATCCGGGAGTCGACGGCAACTTCTACGGTCTTGGCGACGTCGTCGGTGTCGAGGACGATCATCGGATCCGATCCCCCAAGTTCGAGGACGACTTTCTTCAGGTTGCGACCAGCCACCGCAGCGACGGCCGAACCAGCCCTCTCGCTCCCCGTGAGTGAAACACCTTGGATTCGAGCATCAGCGATCATCCACTCAATTTGTTCGTTCGTGGCGAAAATGTTCTTGTAGGCACCAGAAGGCACGCCCGCATCGAGGAGTAGACGTTCGATCGCCAATGAGGAACTCGGACAATTCGGTGCGTGCTTCAACAAGATGGTGTTTCCGAGGATCAGGTTTGGAGCGGCAAATCTCGCAACCTGGTAGTACGGATAGTTCCACGGCATGATTCCGATCAATACGCCGACTGGGCATTTGCGAATTACGGCAGAACCCCCCTTGATCGCCAATTTCTCATCGGCCAAAAGGCTCTCTGCGTTGTTTGCGTAGTAATTGAAGATGTCTACGACGACCGAAATTTCGCCTTGGGCCTCGACGAGTCTCTTGCCCATTTCCGTCGTGATGAGTTCCGCCAGTTGATCTGCGCGTTCTGCGAATAGCTCGGCGACTCTGCGAATCATGTTCACTCGCTCGGTGAGAGGAGAGTTCTTCCATGCCACGAACTGCTGATCTGCCGAATTGATCGCGGTGAGCAACTCCTGGTCAGTGGCTGTTGCGTATTCGGCGACGACTTCGCCTGTTGCGGGATTAGTTACCTTGTACATGTGTTCTCCTTGTCTCGAAATTCATTTGATCAAACGTCTGTCGGTCAGATTCCTCATCAGCGACCAAATACCAAATGTCCAAGGCGTTGCATCCTGGGAGTAGGTCACTTCATTCACTAGCGAACCCAATTCGGGAGTCGAGATGTGAACGATGTCGCCTTGGTCGTGGGTGAACCCCGCTCCCGCTTCATGTCGATCTTGGGTGGGGGAGAACAAAGTGCCCGTGAAGAGGACGAAACCATCGGGGTATTGGTGATGTCGCCCGATGGCGTGATTGATGAGGTCTTGAGGATCACGGCTGATTTTCGTCATCGAACTCGAACCATCCATCACGAAACCATCTCGTCCAGTCACGTTTAGGTTGAGTAGCAACCGTCGGACGGAGTCCATGGTGAACGAATCGTCGAACAGACGAACGAAGGGTCCGATCGCACAAGACGCGTTGTTGTCCTTGGCTTGCGTGAGAAGCAGCGCACTTCTGCCTTCGAGGTCGCGCAAGTTCACGTCGTTCCCCAAACAGGCTCCAACTGCAACTCCATCAGGTCGGACGACGAGCACGACTTCCGGCTCCGGGTTGTTCCATTGGGACTTGTTGTTGATTCCGATTTGTTGGCCGCACCCCACGGCTGAAAGTACCGGGGCCTTGGTGAAGATCTCCGGGTCGGGGCCAATGCCGACCTCGAGGTATTGGGACCACAGACCCTCGGCCATAAGCACTTCTTTCACTTTTTGTGCTTCAACTGAGCCCGGTTTCACTGACGAGATCGTCTGGCCAATCTGTGAAATTAGCTTGCTGCGAATGTCATGTGCGCTTGCCGGGTTTCCGAGAGCGCGTTCTTCGATCACTCGCTCGAGCATGCTCTCGACGAATGTGACGCCCGCAGCCTTCACCACCTGAAGGTCGATGGGTGCAAGCAGTCGAGGAATGTTTGGGTTGAGTGCATCCTGCATCGAATCAACGAGCGCTTGTAGTGGCCATTTCTTGGCTGTGCTTGGCACATTCGTCGCGATGCTTACGAAATCGTTGCCAGCAAACAACGCTGTCGTCGTCGGTGCCCGATCCGTGATGTCATACGCGAATCCGTCCCGAACCGCCACGACACACGGTCCACCCACTTCCGGGTCATAAACACGACCTATGAGGATGGGTGCGGAGACGTCTTTTGGAAGAAGATTCTCGACAGTGATGGTCACGGGACCATCACCCCGGGCTTGCCGCCATCCAGCCAAGCGAAGAACTCCCAAAACTCTCCGCTCGGACCACCGAAGTAGATTGCACGGGCGTTCCACGGGTAATTCTTCGGTGGGTCATAGAACTCGACACCTCGTGAGAGAAGTTCTTCGTAAGTCTTGTCGATTTCGGCGGGTGAATCGAGTTCGCATGCCATCATCACTCCGCGGCCAGTGGGCTCATCGATCTGGCCAGGGACCTTCGTTGTTTCTCGGAGTTTCTTGGCGTCCCAGATAGCGAGTACCACGCCATGTCCCACGAAGTCGGCGAAACCCGGCATCTCCGAGCTCAATTGGAAACCTAGTTTCTTCGTATAGAACTCGATACTGGCTTGTAAATCCCTGGTGATCAGACAAATGTCAGTGAGTACGGGCGGCTTCATTTTTCCTCCTGGGCTATCGGGTCATTGAGTGACCAATTATTTTCGTGCGGGAACATCCAAGGATTCGGCATCAATTCAGGTGCTGACACCTTGAAAATTTCTCCCTGAATGTCCACGATTACGTCAGTGTTGGGGCCATAAGTGGTCATCAATTCGCGACAGACACCACAAGGGTTGGTGACGACGATCTTGCCTGACTCGTCCTTGCAAACCGCCACCATGGTCCGGATGTCCAGGTCGTGGGCCATCGTCGCATTGGCGATCGCTGAAGATTCTGCGCAGATGTTGATACGACGCGATCCAAGGTGGACGCCCAAGTAGATCTTGCCTGTACTGGTGCGGAGGGCCGCAGCAACTTGATGGATAGCAGGATCGAATGTCGACTCCAGGAGATTGCGCGCATGATCGAACAATTCGACGTCGTCGGGAGTCAATTTGCGCAGTTTCGTGGTCATCACCGTGTCCGAGATCGTGTTTTTGAAAATCATACTGGGGTGCATTCGTGTGAGAAAAAGTAGAGCACGTCCAGATGTCTTCCATGTTGGCAGTTGACTGGTCTGAAGGTTCAACGTAGGCTCACCGCTCGTTCGGTTCATTTCCCGGCGGGCAAGCGGGCCAGCGGGCAATCGAAATCGCTGACAAACTTCTGGAGCTGATGGTCGTGGTGAGAAAGCGCGTGGTGGTCACGGACCACTCTTTCGTAGACACCTTCTTCGAAGAAGCGGTCGCAGCCGAACACGGGGCTGAATTCGCCGTGTTCAGTTGCACAACTCCCGAGGAGACGATGGTTGCTGTTAGCGAAGCCGACGTAGCTTTCGTCAATTTCGCGCCCATGACGAAGAGCGTTCTTCAATCGATGAAGAGTGGGTCGACGGTCATCCGCTACGGAATTGGGTACGACAACGTCGATGTTGCCGCGGCAAAGGAATTAGAAATCAATGTTGCCAACGTTCCCGACTATGGGGTGGAGACGGTTGCAGACCATGCGGCGGCCTGTCTGTTGACGTTGTGTCGGCGTTTGCTCCAGTACAACAAGCTCATCCACGAAAATGGTTGGACGCGACCAGGATCCGTCGGAAAACTCCGTGGATTTCGGTCGATGACGGTTGGTCTCGTTGGCATGGGTAGAACCGCATTGGCGCTTCACCAAAGGCTCAAGCCGTTCGGGTTTTCGTTCGTCGCATACGACCCGTTGGCCCCAGCACAGATGTTCGAGTCGGTCGGAGTCGAGCCTGTTTCGCTATTGGATCTCGCGTCACGTAGTCACGCGATCAGTCTCCACGCGCCGAGCAATGCGCAGACTCGGCACATGATCAACGCTCAATTTCTGAGTCTGGTTCAGCCTGGAACGGTCCTGGTGAACACGGCAAGGGGTCCACTGGTGGAGGAAAGCGCGTTAGTTGCAGCACTTCGGGACGGTCGGCTGGCGGGCGTTGCGCTCGACGTAACCGATCCTGAGCCACTTCCTAGCGATTCAGAATTGAGGAAACTTCCTGGCGTGATCCTCACACCGCATGCTGCCTTCTACGACGAGGATTCATTGGTTCGACTTCAAAAATTGGCGAGCGAGGAAGCAGGTCGCGCACTTCGTAACGAACCATTGCGTTGTCCGGTATTTCCTGTCGACTGAAACGCTCAAACCAGGGGAGACCCTGCCTACACTTTCCCATTGAAGCGCTCATCGTTTTCAGCGTTCTCTCAATCCGTACAGTCAGCAGAGCAGAATGACCTCATCATCAAGCGAAAGTGACATCGAGCAACTTGCCTGTCCGCTTTCGGCATTCAATTTGACTGCGAAGCACATCGTGGTAACGGGTGGCGGCCGAGGTTTGGGCAGAGGTATCGCGTTGTCTGCTGCGCTCGCCGGCGCAACGGTCACCATCGTCTCGAGATCTGCCGATGAACTGAACAATACAGTCGAACTTTGCACGGCCAATGGGGGCGTGTGCTTTGCTAGATCGGCCGATTTGTCTGACATCGATGCTCTCGATGATTTGGTGGAAGAAATAGCGGCACGTCAACCAATCGACGGAGTGGTTCATGCGGCTGGTGTCCAAGTTCGGCGGGACTCGATTGACGTCACACCTGACGACTGGGAGTTCGTGCAAACGATGAATTTGCAGGCTCCGTTCTTCCTGAGTACTCGTATTGCCAAGACCCAGATCGCCTCAGGACGCCAGGGATCTCACGTCTTCATCGGATCCTTGAACAGTTCGATCGGCCTTGCACGGATCGCTCCCTATGCGGCGGCAAAGACCGCGCTATTGGGTGTCGCCCGAGTGTTCTCGACCGAGTGGGCCCGGTATGGAATTCGGGCGAATGTTGTTGCGCCTGGCTATTTCCACACGAAATTGACCGAGGATCTGTTGGCGGACGAGGCGCAGCACAAGCGAATCCTGGGTCGCATCCCCGCCGGTCGATTGGGGGTTCCGTCCGATTTGGGTGGCGTCTGCATTTTTCTGCTTTCTGACGCATCGACGTATGTCTCTGGACAACTCATCAACGTCGATGGCGGCTGGTTGGCGTCGTGAGTGCTCGATCTTTTGATGCCCGAAGCACGAGAAGTGCCGAGGTGGCCCGATGGGTCTGACGGGTCAATCAACGATTGCGGGACGACTTGTTCGTGGCACTGGTGGCACGTCGAATTCGGTTGATCCCAGCACCGGAGAACTACTGGAACCCACGTATTTCTTCATCGGTGAAAGTGAAATCGATGAAGCGGCACTTGAGGCAGAAAAGGCACACCTTATTTATGGTCGTACTTCGCCCTCCGAACGCGCCGTCTTTCTCGAATCGATCGCCGCAAATCTCGATTCGATGAAGCAAGAAATCGTTGAGCGCGCCCAAAAGGAAACCGGGCTGACTGCGGCCCGACTTCAAGGGGAGCACGCCAGGACGGTCAATCAACTCAGGTTGTTCGCCAAGGAATTACATCTCGGAGCGCATCAAGAGGTGCGTATTGACCGCGCAATTCCAGATCGACAACCCGCGCCTGGGCCGGATCTCCGTCAACGGCAAGTGCCATTGGGGCCGGTAGCCGTATTTGGCGCGAGCAACTTTCCGCTGGCTTTCTCCGTCGCCGGAGGAGACACGGCATCGGCTCTTGCAGCAGGTTGTCCAGTAATCGTAAAAGCCCATAATTCGCACGCCGGCACGAGTGAGCTCGCTGGGCAAGCAATCACCAAAGCTGTTGTCGAGTGCAATTTGCCGCCAGGCGTTTTTTCGATCATTTTCGGGCCGGGTGCAAGCGTGGGAAAATCGCTTGCTGCGCACCGAGCGATCAAGGCCGTTGCGTTCACGGGTTCCCAAGGCGCCGGCACCGACCTCATGCGCACGGCCGCGTCGCGACCAGAACCGATCCCTGTCTATGCGGAGATGTCGAGCATCAATCCCGTCGTACTCATGCCCGGTGCGATCGCCGAAGACTCCGAGGCGATTGCCGCTGGCTTCGTTGCATCGCTGACCCTTGGTGCTGGTCAGTTCTGCACCAACCCTGGGCTGGTGCTCGTTCCAGAGGACGCTTCCAAAATCATGGAGACGATCGGTTCTCTTTTGGCCAAGAGTGCCGGTCAGACGATGCTGTCGTCAGGAATCAGCCGAGCCTACGAAGAAGGCAACAAGAGGCTCGAATCTTGT
Source organism: uncultured Acidimicrobium sp. (assembly GCA_964654335.1). GTDB lineage: Bacteria > Actinomycetota > Acidimicrobiia > Acidimicrobiales > Ilumatobacteraceae > UBA3006. The sequence continues at coordinate 8,766 of CAZZJH010000024.1, read as the reverse complement.
GGTGCTGAATTGATCGCGACCGGCACGGAGGGCACGACACTCAATGCACCTGCTCCCACCGTCTACCGATGCTCGGCAGAACTTCTTCGATCTCAACCCGCGCTGCAAGAAGAAGTCTTCGGCTATTCGGCCTTGCTGGTGACGTACGCAGACATCGCCGAACTGAAAGTCACGTTGGAGGCGATGCAGGGACAATTGACGGGTACCGTCCATGCTGCAGAAATCGATTACCCCCAAGTGACAGAGATCATGCCAATCTTGGAACGCAAGGTCGGTCGGATCATTTTCAACGGCTGGCCAACCGGTGTCGAAGTCAATCACGCGATGGTTCACGGCGGCCCTTTTCCGGCCACGTCAGATTCGCGCACCACTTCGGTCGGAACTCTGGCGATCTACAGGTTTCAGCGTCCGGTGAGCTACCAGAATTTCCCGAATCAACTTCTGCCAGTTTCCATCTCGGACGAAAACCCGTGGGGGTTGCCGCGCCGTATTGATGGCCGCTTGACGTAATGGCTTGTTGGAACGTTTGACGCGGTTTTTGAAGAGTCTGCAACTATTCGAATTTGCAGATTAGGTACACGAAGTCAGCGATTGATTCGTTTTCCTGGAGAAAATGAGCCAGGTACGGATTTCAGTCCTTTGACAATTCCGATCGAGGCAGGCTGCACGACATTTGCGAGATCGACTCTCAGGTCCGGTATTCGCTGAAGCGTTTTACTCAAGGTCAGATTCAACTGCAATCGAGCGAGAGCAGCGCCGATACAGAAATGGGCACCAACTCCGAAGGTCATGTGTTTGTTCGGCTTGCGCTCGATGTTGATCAAGTCTGAATCTTCGCCGAACTGTGCAGGATCACGATTGGCACTTGCCCAGAGCATGAAGACGGTGTCATTCGGTTCGAACTTGATGCCTCCAACTTCGGTCTCTTCAGTTACCGTTCTCGCAAAACCCTGTACGGCAGCATCGAATCGGAGAAATTCTTCCGTCGCGCCTGGAATGAGTTCAGGATTTGCCACCAAGCGGTCTTGGATGTGAGGTTGCTCGCCGAGCCGCACGAAGATGTTCCCGAGAGAAGCCATAACGGTGTCCATCCCACCGAAAATGACCATCCTGGTGAGATCCACGACTTCGTCAAAGGAAGTCTTGACGCCTTCCCACTCCGACTTGAGAAGATCGGAGATCATGTCGTCGCGGGGGTTGTCGACCCGGTCACGAACTTCGTTTTCGATGATTTTGGAGAATGCCTGTACTTCTGCTGTGGCGGCTACATGCTCCGGCGATCCGGGAGTTGCATAACTAGCTGCATGAATCGGATGTGCGAACACGTGCCAATCGTCGGGGTTCAGGCCGAGCAACCGCATGGTCACCGACGAGGGGATGGGACTTGCCAATTGCTCCATCAACTCAACGTGGCCATCCTCGATGAATGCATCGATGCAATCGTCTATTCGTTGCTCGATAAAGCCTTTGAGACGCGAGTCCAGATTCCGTGCCGCAAAGTAGGGATTCAGGAGTCCTCGAAATCTCCTGAGCTCAGGTGGGTCGCTTTGTAGCGGAATCAATCGTCCGACGTTGGTGACTGGGATGACGACATCTCGCGCAGAAGAGAAGATGACGTCGTTTCTGGCCACTCGTGACACGTCGTCATAGTTTGCGATCACCCAGTAGCCGCCATGGGCAGGGGTGTGGGCCACTGGGCAACGTGATCGGAGCTCGCGGTAGAGATCCTGATGGTTGTGCACGAACTCGGGAGAGTGATGGTCGAACTCAAACTCTGGAATCTTCACCTCATCAGACCTTTCGATTGTTCATGCGAACCGAGCAGGTTGCTGTCAGTACGGCGTGTCGCCGCCATCCACGTTTATCGATTGTCCTCTGATGATCACTGCGTCATCAGAGAGAAGGAATGCAATTACTCGACCGACTTCTATTGGTTTGATTTTTCGGCCGAGTTGTGCGGCGGACATGCCGTCCAAGATCTGGCTTGCAGGTTCATTGATCACTGGCTCGAGCCACTTTGCCACCGCACCCAACATTGGCGTGTCGACGGCACCTGGGCAAACGGCGTTGACGTTGATGTTGTCACGCGCCCATTCCGCAGCGAGTGATCGAGTAAGACTGATGACGGCCGCTTTGGACGCGTTGTACGCAGCCATGTTGTTGTAGCCGACCTTTCCGCAGTTTGAAGCGACATTCACGATCGAGCCACCACCCGAGTTGCGTAGATGTCGGCCCACTGCCTGGGCCATGGTGAATGAGGCGGTCACGTTGATGTCGAGCTGGCGTGTCCAATCGCGTGAGCTTGCGTCCCATGCTGTGTCCATCGTGATGATTCCGGCATTGTTGACCAGTCCGTCGAGCGAACTGAATCGGCTGAGGGCAGCTTCGACGATCTCATCTGGTCGTCCTGAATCGGCTAGGTCTGCTTGGATCGCCAAGGTTTGGTCGCCACTTGGATCGACGGCATCGCGGACGGCTGAGGTACGCCTCTCATCGATGTCGGTGAGCAACACATTCGCGCCCTCAGCGAGCAATGCTTCAGAAATTCCCTGACCAATGCCACCGGCCGCACCTGTGACGACGTATGTTTTTCCTTTGAGTTTCATGTTCACCAGGTTGACATGGCCGACATGCCGCCGTCGACAATGAGGTTCGTGCCAGTAATCCATTTGGCTAATGGTGAACAGAGAAAGACGCAGGCATCGCCAACATCACGTGGCGTTCCCATCCGACCAAGGGGAGCTCGCTTCAACCATCGCCCGACCCCTTCTGGCCACGCATCCTCGATGCCTGGCCTGCTGATCAGACCGGGCGATACAGCATTGACACGGATGCCGAACTGGCCAAGTTCCTGAGCGGCAACTTTCGTGTGCATGAGCATCCCTGCCTTGGAAACCCCGTAGTGTCCGTGGCCAAATGCTGGCTGGGTGCCTTCGATCGAAGAGATGTTGACCACCGACCCAGATGTTTTCTGACCGATCGCGCACGCACTGAACGCCTTCGTAAGTCGATGCGCCGCTGTCAAGTTGACGGCCAACATCTCGTCCCATTGCTCGTCGGTCATCTCGGTGAACAGCGCATGAGGCTGGACGGCTGCGTTGTTGATCAAGGCGTCAACCCTGCCGAATTTGGACTTTGCCGCGTCGATCAAGGCGCTCGGCGAGTCTTGATCGGTGAGGTTGAGTTGAACTCCAATGGATTTTGGGCCAATGGATGATGGCTTGGACGTGTTGTAATGCACCACCACCGAGGCCCCGGCATCCTCAAAACTCTCCACAATCCCCGTGCCGATGCCACCTGCTGCACCCGTTACTACCACTACAAAATCCGACAAATCGATTCTCACGCGCGACCCCCCAAACCCTGCCGACACGCTAACCAATCTGGCGCAAGACGGCGACTTGGAAACTTTTCAGCCGATGAAACCAATGCGCTAGTCTCATCTTCAAAACGTGTGGGCCATCGGGGTTCATGCAAAAGGGGATAAACAATGATTAAGCGCAAAGGACTGAAGTCTGCTGCTCTTGCTATTGCTGCGTTCTCGCTCATCGCGGGTGCATGTGGTGGCAGTAGTGACACGGCAACAGAAGAGACAACAGCCGACGTGACCGAAGAGACAACTGCGGCACTGCCGGGTGAAGGAATACTTGCTTGCCAAGTGACCGACACTGGTGGTGTTGACGACAAGGGCTTCAACCAGATTGCTTACAAGGGTTTGCAAGATGCAGAAGCACAACTTGGAGTCTCCATCGACGTACTTGAGTCGACTTCGGATGCCGACTACCAGCCCAACCTGCAGAACTTTGCAGACAAGGGTTGCAACATCATCGTTACGGTCGGATTCTTGCTCGGTGACGCGACACGCGAAGCCGCAGAAGCCAACCCCGACATCAGCTACGCAATCGTGGACTCGTCTTTCGATCCGCCGATTGAAAATGCTCGTGGATTGCTGTTCGCAACGGATCAGTCGTCGTTCTTGGCTGGCTTCATTGCCGCTGCTCTGACGAAGACGGGCATCGTTGGAACCTACGGTGGAATCAAGATTCCACCAGTAACGCGATTCATGGACGGGTTCGTCAAGGGTGTCAACTACCACAACGAGCAGAAGGGGACCAGCGTGAAGGTCCTCGGTTGGGACATCGAGACGCAAGAAGGAACGTTTGCCGGAAACTTTGAAAGCCTCGACGATGGCAAGAACATTGCCAAGAGCCAGGCCGACGAGGGTGCAGACATCATCTTCCCAGTTGCAGGCCCGGTGGGAATCGGTTCCGCAAAGATGGCGAAAGAGACTGCCGGCAAGGTCAGGATCATCGGCGTCGACGTTGACATGAGCATTTCAAACCCAGACGATGCAGAGGTCTACATCGGTTCAGTGTTGGAAAACATTGACGCAGCCGTGTTGGCAGCGATCACCGACGTGGTGAACGGTGTCAAGACCAATGAGAACTACCTGGGTACTTTGGCCAACGGTGGAGTTGGGTTTGCCTACACGGATGTGCCGGCAGATCTGCAAGCCGAAGTCGAAGGAATCGCGAAAGCGATTGCGGACGGCTCGCTGAAGCTTTAATTTCTAGCCGTAACTACGGCAGACGTTGAAAACATTGGCCCTACTGCGAAAGCAGTAGGGCCTTTGTTCTCTGCCAAGTGATTTTTTCGAGTCGAATTACGCCGACTACTGTTTTGCAATACGAGCTCCCAGCGAGGTGACGCCAAAGATGAAACTTGAGTTGCAAGGAATTACCAAGAGGTTTCCTGGTGTTGTTGCCAACGATTCGGTGAATCTGAGCATTTCGACTGGCGAAGTTCTCGCACTCGTCGGCGAAAACGGTGCTGGTAAGTCCACATTGATGAATGTGCTCTACGGGCTTTATAGGGCAGATGAAGGCGACATCCTGATCGACGGCAAAGCGGTGAAATTCCATTCACCTGCGGATGCGATCGAGGCGGGAATCGGCATGGTCCATCAACACTTCATGTTGGTGCCTGTTTTCTCAGTTGCCGAAAATGTGGTGCTCGGTTCAGAACCGACCAAGAGGTTTGGCGCTTTGGATCTGGAGCGAGCGCGAACCCAGGTGCGTGAAGTCTCTGATCGGTACAACTTGAATCTCGACCCTGATGCAATCGTCGAAGATTTGCCGGTCGGTGTGCGACAGCGTGTTGAAATCGTCAAGGTCCTGCTGCGAGACGCAAAGATCGTGGTGTTCGACGAACCAACCGCGGTCTTGACGCCGAGCGAAATCATCGAGTTTTTCGCCATTGTTCGAACGCTGACCGATGCAGGTAAGGGTGTCGTGTTCATCACCCACAAGTTGAAAGAGGCCCTGACAATTGCTGACCAGATAAGCGTCTTGCGCAGGGGCAAGGTAGTGGGCAATGCTGATCCAAAAACCGCATCTGAATCTCAAATCGCCGAAATGATGGTTGGCCGACCAGTGCAGTTGACGGTGAACAAGGCTGTTGCTTCACCGAAGGAAGTCGTGCTCAACGTGGAGAAGTTGAGCGTCATCGATCCCGATGGTCGCATGGTGGTCGAAGACGTGTCATTCAACGTTCGGGCGGGAGAGATTGTCGGTATTGCCGGCGTCCAGGGAAATGGTCAGACCGAACTAGTTGAAGCAATCAGCGGCTTGCGAAGAATCAGCCAAGGATCGGTGTCGCTCGATGGTCGAGACATCACCGAGGCCTCACCGCGACAGCGCCATTCGTTGGGCATCGGACACGTGCCCGAGGATCGTCAGATTCAAGGTCTCGTCACCGGCATGTCGATCACGGAGAATCTCGTGCTGAATCGCTATCACGGCTCAGAGTTTTCGAGCGGTCTCAAGATGAAGTGGTCAAAGGCGCGCGAGATCACCGGTGAATTGATCAAGAGTTACGACATTCGCGCCAACGATGCCGATCAATTGGTGTCGACTCTTTCGGGAGGAAACCAACAGAAGGTAGTGGTGGCACGTGAGTTGAGCCGTGACATTCGATTGGTGGTGGCCTCTCAACCGACGCGAGGTATCGATGTCGGCAGTATCGAATACATTCACGAGCAAATCGTCAAAGAACGTGACTCCGGAACTGCTGTGCTGATTGTCAGCACTGAATTGGATGAGGTGATGGCGCTTTCGGATCGAGTGCTGGTCATGTACCGAGGCAGGATCGTCGCCGATATTGACCCGAAGAAGGTGGGGCACATGGATGTTGGTCTGTACATGGCGGGCTCACAGCCAGAGAGTGCAGTGGGGGTCGGCTGATGAAAGACCTGCTCAAATCCCTGCGCTATACCTTGCTGGCCTTTGTCGCGTCGATGCTGGTCGGCGCGGTAATCATCATCGCCTCTGACGTTGATTCGCTGAAGTCCGGAGACATCGGGCAGGCATTTTCGACCGTTTTGTCTGCGTACAAATACCTGTTTGAAGGCGCCTTCTGGGGATTGCGATCTATTTCGAACACGATCAACGGAACGACACCGTTGTTGCTGAGTGGTCTTGCTGTGTCGATCGCATTCAAAGCGGGTCTGTTCAACATCGGAGCGACAGGCCAAATGCTTGCAGGGGGAATGCCTGCATTGTGGGTTGGATTCACGATGTCGGGCCCAGGTTGGTTGCAGGTTCCTTTGGCGGTCCTCGCCGGAGTGATTGGCGGTGCGTTGTATGGAGGACTCGCTGGCGTGTTGAAGGCGCGCACTGGTGCGCACGAGGTGATTACGACCATCATGCTCAACAGCATCGCGAGCTTCCTGGTCCTGTGGTTGTTGAGCACCACGATGTTCCAGCGTGAGGGACGTCCCGACCCCATCTCGAAACTGATCGCGGACGAGGCGCACCTGCCACGATTGTTCGGATTTCTCGACGGCCGATCGGACCTGATTGCTCATGCGGGATTCCTGATTGCTCTCGCGGCGACATTTGGGTATTGGTACTTGCTCAATCGCACGACTTTGGGTTTCGAACTTCGAGCAACTGGTCTGAACAGCGAAGCCGCTAAATACGCGGGCATGAAGTCGAAAAGCTTGATCGTCGTGGCGATGCTTCTTTCTGGAGCGTTGGCCGGCGTTGCCGGTGCAACCGAAGTACTGGGAACCTACGGCTACGCCTCGAAGAGCTTGGCTGGCGACATCGGTTTCGACGCAATAGCCGTCGCGCTTTTGGGTCAGTCATCGCCGCTTGGCACATTGGTTTCGGCCCTGTTGTTCGGTGCGCTGCAATCAGGTGGGCGATTGATGCAGGCAAATACCGATGTTCCAGTTGACTTGATCAATGTCTTGCGGGCGCTCATCGTGATGTTTGTTGCTGCGCCACTCCTGGTCAAAGCAATCTTCAGAGTTAAGTCAGAAGTCACAAGTCAAGGCCAAACATTCAGGGGGTGGGGCGGATGAGTGAAGCGTTGGTGATTTCAGCAGAGCAGAGAGAGCGCGCTCGCAACGTTGGTTTTGGGTATCTGGGGTTGGCCGCGATCACCTTTGCGGTTTTCGCTCGCCGCCCTGGTGACGCAGGATTCAAACTCACCGAGGCTGGCTTCTCGCTGACTCTTCCTGCTCAGCAATTTGCTTATGTCTTGGTTTTGGTGTTCGTGGGTCTTGGCGCGGCGCAGTTGTGGCGCGGTCTGGGGAAGATGTCGAACGTCGTCTTGGCTCTTGCCACCGCATTGTTTGTTATGAGTTTCCTGTCGTGGGCTGCATCAGGTGAATCATTCAGCCTTGTTGGAATGTTGCAAGACACCGTTTCTCGCAGTGTGCCAATCACGCTCGGTGCACTCGCCGGAATCCTGTGTGAAAGAAGTGGAGTCATCAACATTGCAATTGAAGGCATGTTGTTGGCGGGAGCGTGCGCAGGCGCAGTTGGTGCTTCATTGACGAACCTGTGGCTCGGCACATTGATCGCAATGCTCATTGGCGTCATGTTGGCTTGGATCCTCGCGGTTTTCTCCATCAAATATCGAGTCGATCAAGTGATTGTCGGGTTCGCGATCAACTTCTTTGCGCTAGGAATTACGTCGTTCCTGAGTTTCCGAGTTTTGGTGCCGAATCCTGACTACAACTCGCTCGTCCCAGTGCTGCCTATTTCCGTTCCGCTGTTGTCAAAGATTCCATTTTTCGGACAGATTCTGTTCGTGCAGACCATCTTCGTGTACTTCTCCTTTGTGGCTGTGGCGCTACTGACTTGGGCTATGTACCGCACGAGATGGGGTCTGCGTACTCGGGCAGCAGGTGAGTACCCGAAAGCGGCGGGGACACTTGGTGTAGATGTCATCAGATTGCGTTATCGCAATCTGCTCATTGCTGGTGCAGTCGCAGGAATCGGCGGAGCGTGGTGGCCGATTGGCACCGTCGGTCGGTTCGATCAGAACATCACCGGTGGCCGTGGCTTCATCGCTCTCGCGGCGGTCATCTTTGGTCGCTGGCATCCGGTCGGTGCTTTGAGTGGTGCGATCGTGTTTGCGCTGGCCGAGGCGGTACGTCTGAAGATCGGCAACTTCGACACCGGCATCCCAAGCGAATTCCTGTTGATGGCTCCATATTTCGTGACTCTTGTCGTGGTGGCCGGCTTCGTGGGTGCAAGCCGTGCACCGAAGGCTGCGGGTCAACCTTACGACGAGCAGTAATTCAGTTGCCTCTGAGGCGTCATCCGAATAGACGACTGAAGTTCCTCTCGAAGTTCGGCAGTTAGTTTGGTTCCGAATTCGGATTTGTCTTTGCCGTCCATAGATAGGATCAATCTTCCTCGGGCGCTTAGCTCAGTTGGTTAGAGCATCTCCCTTACAAGGAGAGGGTCGGGG
>CAZZJH010000023.1:0-19433 GCA_964654335.1 uncultured Acidimicrobium sp. | reverse complement strand
TCTACCGTGGCCGACCCGAGATGCGGAATCAACACGGCATTGTCGAGACCGAGCAGGCCCTCGTGCACCTTCGGCTCGTGCTCGAACACGTCCAAACCCGCGCCAGCGATCACGCCGCCCTTGAGCGCATCCACCAACGCTGCTTCGTCCACCACAGGCCCGCGGGCAGTGTTGACGAGGTAGGCGTTCTTCTTCATCTTCGACAAACGCTCTGCGTTGATCAGGTGGTGCGTTTCGGACGAATACGGACAGTGCAGCGACACGACATCGCTGGTTGCCAACAGTTGATCGAGGTCCATGTGCGTGGCTTCGAGTTCCGCGTTCGTTGCTGCATCGAGTGGCGACCGCTTGGTGTAGGCGATGGTCATGCCGAAGGCACGCGCTCGCTTGGCAGTGGCGATCCCGATTTGGCCCATGCCCACGATGCCGAGTTGTCGGCCCTGGATTCCCATACCGAGCATGTAGAACATGCCCCATTGCCAGGGGGTCTGGGAACGAATCACACGCTCACCCTCAGCGAGGCGACGAGTGGCAGCAAGGACCAGCGCCATCGCGATATCGGCGGTGGCTTCGGTGAGCACACCAGGAGTGTTCGTCACCTTGATGCCTCGTTCGGTGCAGGCCTTCACGTCGATGTTGTTGTAACCCACCGCCACATTGGAGACCACCTTCAGCTGCGGCCCCGCAGCATCGAGCAACTCGGCATCCACCTTCTCGGTGAGCAACGACAGCAGTGCGTCTGCACCCTTCACACGAGCGAGCAATTCGCCTCGCTCGATCACGACATCGGCGTCCCACGAAGTGACGTCGTGTTCTGCGCGCAAGCGCTCTACGGCGATTTGAGGAATCTTGCCGGTGATGACGACCTTGGCCATCGTCAGTTGGCCACCCACTCGCCGAACTTCTTCAAGCCTTCTTGAATCTGGTCGTTGTTGATACCCGAGAACGCGAAGCGGATGTAGTTGCGCTTCTCATCCGGCTGCGGGCGGCCGAAGTGGCGACGCGTGCAAAACGAAACACCGGTTGCATGCAAAGCCTTCTCGGCGAACACGGCGAGATCGTCGATGCCCTTGGCGGCCATTGCTTCGGTGACGTCGGGGAACAAATAGAAAGTGGCGTTCGGGCTGTGCACGTTGACTCCCGGGATCGCATTCAACATCGACACCGCGGTGTCACGACGCTCGCGCAGGATGTCGAGCATGGTGGCCACACCCGACTGATCGCCGCGAACACCTTCCACGCCTCCGTATTGCACGAAGTGCGTGGTACATGACTCGTCGTTGGTGTTCAACTTGGCGATCATCGTGGACAACTCCTCCGGGGCGATGGCAGCGCCGAGACGCCAACCCGTCATCGCGAACTTCTTGGAGAACGTGTAAAGAATGCAGGTTCGCTCCTGCATCCCCGGCAGAGATGCGATCGACTTCGACGAACCCGAGAAACGCATTTCGAAGTACGCCTCGTCGGACATCACCCACAAGTTGTGCTTGATCGCCAGATCGGCAATTGCCTGACGCTCCTCGTCGGAGGACTCACAACCGATCGGGTTCTGCAGGTCGTTGTATATGATCGCCTTCGTCTTTGGGCCAATCAGCGACTTCACCTGCTCGACATCGATGGCAAAGCCGCTCGATGTGGGGATGTAGCGATACGAACGACCGACGCCTCCGAAGTATTCGATCTGGCTCTCGTAAATCGGGTAACCGGGGTTCGGATACAACACCTCATCGCCGGGATTCATGACCGATTGGATGAACTTCGTGATCACGGGTTTGCCGCCAGGCTGCACCACGACGTTCGCGGGTGAATACTTCAATCCACGACGAGCGCCCGTGTCTTCGGCAAGAGCTTCGCGCAATTGCGGAATTCCTGCCGCTGGGCAATAGCCCGTCTTGCCATCGGCGATTGCCTTGTCCATCGCCTCGACGATGTTCTTCGGAGTTGGGAGATTCAGGTCACCAAGGTGGAAGGGGTAGATCTTGTTGCCCTTCGCGCCCCATTCCGCCGCAGCGAGAGAGACTGCGAAAGCCGTTTCTGTTCCGAGTTTTTCCAGCCGTTGTGCAAGTGCCACGCCGATCTCCCCGTGATAGGCAACTGATATATGACGACCGTACTCTAGTTTCCGCGCGGAAAACCCCGAAAATCAGGCCGCCGCGTCGACCGGGACGCTGGGCTTGTCGCGCATCGTCAACCACACTCCCGCTGCGGCACCCACGAGCCCCGCGACGGCAAGCGGTCCGAGTCGTTCACCGAAGAGGATCGCCCCTTCAAGAGCGCTGAGCGCTGGCGTGAGGAAGAACAGGCTGCTCACACGCGCGGCGGAATGGCTGGCCAACAGTCTCATCATGATCAATACGGCACCTAGCGACAACACGAGCGTGGCCCAGGCCAGTGCAAGCAGGAACTGTCCAGTCAGTTGTACCGAAGCATCATCCAAGAATGGGATGGCGATGATCAAGGCGCCAGCAGCGCCCAAGTACTGAGTGCTCGTTCCGTACAGGAGCGGCATGTCTTTGCCGCGCGCACGTTGCACGAGTGTTCCCGCCGACATTCCAATGACGGACAACGCCATCGCCACGAGCGCACCCGTCGTCACCGATTTCGAACCGTCCTCCAACTTCTCGATGACCACTGCAACCACACCGAGCATGCCGAGCAAGACACCGAACCATTGACTTGCGCGAAGTTGCTCGCGCAACAGAACTCGACCGAAGACCGCCGTGACTACGGGATGCAATCCTGCGATCAGTGCGCCAAGCCCGGATGGCAGTCCGCGATCTATCGCAATGAAGACTCCACCCAGATACACCGCGTGCATGCACACGCCCACCACTGCGGCAACTCGAGCCTGTGGCATGGCGATCTTTGGTGCACCGGTTGATCGTGCAAGCACGGCGAGGAGAGTCGCCGCTATCGACATCCGAATCGCAAGAAAAGTGAGCGGTGAAGCGTCATTGGTGGCGTAACGTGCCACCACGAAACCCGTGCTCCACAGAGCAACGAACAGCCAAGGGGAAAGACGTTCGAAGCGCTGCACTGGTTCGAATCTCGCCTACTCGGCGAGGAACGCGAAGTACACGGTCTGCAGGAGCGAGTTCCAGTCCTCCAACCGTCGAGCACCCATCACGGGGTCGAGGTCGCGAAACACGCGTCCAAAGGCGACAGCCTGCACCAACAATGCCAATTCGCGTGGCACTACATCGGCTTTCACTACCCCACGCTCTTGCAAACCACTGATGCTCTCTTCAAGTGCCCCATTGAATCGCATCTGGGCCTTGCCCAACTCTTCCCACAAGTCAGGTCGATGACGCGACGCGGCCATCACCATCGCTCGGTTCCACCGAATTGCATCATCTTGTTCCGTCACAGCGGCGATGATCTGCGGAATGATCACCTTGAAATCTGCCGGTGTGGTGATCGACTCCAGTGCCTCGATGATCGTGTCGACATTGGCGGTCACTTGCCGAGAGAAGATCTCGAGGCAAGCCTTGGCAATCAGTCCGTCTCGACTTCCGAAATGTAGGTATAGCGAGCTCTTCGAAACTCCCGTGCGATCGATGAGATCTTCGATCCGGAAACCACCTTCGCCATGTTCGAGCAGCAACTCCATCGTCACATCGACGATCTCGTTCAAGTTGGGTCGACGACGCTTTGCCCGTTGACGATCGGGGGCTGCGATCCTAGGGTTCACACGTTTGCGGGTGCCGGCCATTTCTCCACTCTATTGACCGCGGTCTTGGGCATCTAGATGACGGGCGATCTTGGTGAAAGCAGAGCCAATTGCCTTGGCTTCCGAGTCCGTCAGTAAGTCGATCATCTGCCTGCGCACATTTGCCACGTGATGTGGGGCTGCTCTCTTCAGCAGAGCCATTCCCTTTGGCGTGAGCTGTGCAATTGCCGAACGCGCGTCCTCTTTGCTCTGGGTACGCGCCACCAGCTTCGTCTTCATCACTCCCTGCATGCGTCGTGTGAGCCCGCTGCGAGAAAGGCGAAGCGTGTCGGCAAGATCGCACATTCGCAATCGATGATCTGGGGCCTCGGACAACATGACGAGGAGTTGGTAGTCACCAAAGTCGAGCCCGAATCGTTCGAGATCCTTTTCTATGGTACGGATCAAGTCACCGGATGTGGTGATGAATGCGCGCCACGCCGTCATCTCGGTTGCGTTGAGCCATTTGGGGCTAGCCATGTAGCCCATGATACGGGGTCTTGAGAGATAGTTGCGCACGCAACGATTTTCTTCTATAGTTGCGCACGCAACAATCCATGGCGCCGTCTGGCGCCGCTAATCAAGGAGTCAGTACATGGAAGTAGTCATGCTCATCGGGCGAATCTTGTTCGCCTTCATGGTCGTATCTGGTGGTTTGAACCACCTCACCAAGGCCGAGGCAATGGCGGGATACGCCGCTTACAAGAAGGTTCCGTCACCAAAGTTGGCCAACTTCGTCTCGGGCATCTTGCTGCTCGCCAGTGGCCTATCGGTCATTCTCGGCGTCTACGCAGATCTTGGCGCAGTGGTGATAGCCGCTCTGCTCGTATTGATGGCACTCAAGATGCACGACTTCTGGGCACAGACAGACGCCCAGGCCAAGCAGATGGAGACCATCGCGTTCTGGAAGAACATCTCGATGGCCGGTGGCGCGTTGTTCATCTTCGCGGTTGCCGCAAATGGCCAAGAGATCGGCTGGACGCTCACCGAGAGCCTCCTCTAAATCCTCTCCCCTCGGGGGCTGACGGGTTCGTCCCGTCAGCCCCCTTTTTCATGTCAAAGTTGAGGATGTGCAGGTGTTGTATGTAGCCATCGCCGGTGCAATTGGCGCTTTGTGCAGATGGCAACTCGGGTCACTCTTCCCCAACAAAGGATTCCCATGGGCAACGCTCGGCATCAACATCAGTGGCACCTTCGTTCTCGCTTTCGTACTTTCCGGCCCTCTGACATCTCGTCTGAATGAAACTTCACTCACCGCGATCACCGTCGGATTGCTCGGTAGTTACACGACTTTCTCCACGTTCGGCCAGGAGACTTTCACCTTGTTACGTACCGAACGTGTGACGCTCGCTATCACCTACGCACTCATCTCTCTCCTCGGTGGCGTGTTGTTTGCCGCACTCGGCTACTTCGCAGGTAAACAACTCAACTAACTCTCCTCGTACTAATTTTGCGAGAGTGCCCCTAGCCCGACGATCGGAAACCGACCCCCGATCACTCGGCAAGAACTTCCGGCATGTGTGGTTGTCGGTGCTGGTTTCGAGCAGTGGCGATGGCATGTTCGTCACTGCCTTTCCACTACTAGCTGCCCTTCTCACCAAAGATCCGGTGCTGATCGCCGGAGTCACCATCTCCACTCGGCTCCCATGGTTGCTCTTCTCTCTCCCGACCGGCGCGATCGCAGACCGAATGAATCGCCGCCGATTGATGATCGGCGCCGACATCGTTCGCTTGGTCATCGTGGGACTACTCGGTGCATCGATTCTCTTCGATGCGGTCAACATCTGGATGCTCTATCTCTCGGCATTCGCACTCGGCGTGTGCGAAACGCTGCACGTCAACGCGGCTCAGGCTCTGCTGCCTTCACTCGTCGAGGAACGGCACCTCCTCACGGCCAATGCCCGTTTTTCGACCGCTCAGATCGTCTCCACACAATTCATCGGGCCACCAGCGGGAGTGGCCCTCTTCACCGTGGGTCACTCGCTTCCATTTCTCGTCGATGCAGCGACGTTTGGCCTCTCGGCTGCGCTCGTTTCTCGCATTCCACATCGACCGATCGTCGAGAAACCAACTTCGCGTTTCCGTGACGACATTGTGGAGGGACTGCGTTTCATGCGCGACTCCAAGGCGTTGCGCCGCCTGACCGAAATCGTTGCCGTCATCAACTTCTTCTATTTCGCGGCTGCCTCGCTGTTCGTCCTCTATGTAGAGGAATTGCTCGACAGTGGCGAAATTGTCTTCACTGCGCTCTCTGTCGGTGCCGCCCTCGGTACCGTCACCAGCAGGTTCTTCGTCGACGCCACCACGCGACGATTCGGCTTTACGCGCACGATCACCTTCTCGATGTGGCTGTGGGGTGTCGCCACCGTTGGGCTTGCCTTTGCCATTCACCCCATTTTTGCGATCTCGATGAACGTCGTTCTTGGCTTCGGCACTGGTCTCTGGATCGCCGTCAACTCGACATTGCGCCAACTGTTCACGCCGGACCGCCTGTTGGGTCGAATGAACGCTGCATTCAGGATGATTTCTTGGGGTGTGGTGCCGTTTGGCGCACTGTTTGGCGGTGTTCTTGCACGAGTCTTCGACGTGCGTGCACCGTTCATCGTTGCCGCAGTAGCGACGATGACATCCGCGATCTTTGCTCGCCGACTTCTACGTCCTGTCGAAGAATTGATCGGCGATAAAACCTCACAGTGACAGCGTTCACTTCGGTGAACCTGCTTGACTACTTCGGTGCCCCTCTTCAAGCCGCTCTCACCGCTGCGCCGCTCGATCATGCTGTCGACGTGGGGGTTGTTTGCGGGTCTGAGCTTCGTGATGCTCTCGGGCGGCATCTTCAGCACGTTGCTCGGTGTACGCGCTGAGCTCGAAGACTTGCCGACGATTCTCAGCGGATCACTCGGCACCTCGTACTACGCAGGCTTCCTGCTTGGGTCTTGGTACACACTGCGTGCTCTGGCCCAAGTTGGTCACATCCGTGCCTACGCAGCATTGGCCGCGCTCACTTCATCGGCAGTGATCATCGCCGGACTCAGTGATCAACCAGTCGTGTGGATCATGATGCGATTGATCACGGGATTCTGCTTTGCCGGCATATACGTAGTTGCTGAATCGTGGCTACACGGACTCGCGAGCAACACGTTCAGAGGTCGATTACTTGCGGTGTACTCCGGACTGGTCGTCGGCTTGTACGGCATCGGTCAATTGCTCGTGTTCAGTTTCGACGCACGATCAATCACGGGTTTCGCCATCTCAGCAGTGGTCATGTCGCTCGCAGTCATTCCCGTCGCAATATCGGAACAGGCCACTACTCCACAAGCAGAGACGGTCTCCCCCATGTCGATGAAAGAGTTGGCGCGCACCGTGCCTACTGGCATGGGAACGATGGTGCTCGTGGGGTTGGCCCACGGCGGCATGCTCGGCCTCGCGGCCATCTATGCCACGCGCGAAGGCTTGAGCATTGGCCGAGTCGGTGTGTTCCTGGCCGCAATCCAAATCGGCGGAATGGTGATGAGTTGGCCGATCTCTGCAGCATCAGACCAAATCGATCGCCGAGTGATCGGCGTAGTGGCGTGTCTCTGCACCATGGGCTCTGCCGCTTTGTTGTTCACACAGCCAGTGACGAGTTGGTTGACGATGGCGATCGTGCTCGTAATGGGCGGCTTCAGTGCTCCGCTCTATGCCGTCGCCGGCTCGTACACGAACGACTGGATTTCGGAAGAGCACCTGAACGCCGTCGCATCCAAGCTGGTGACGTTATATGGCTTTGGAGCAATGATCGGCCCGATCATTGCGGCCTTATTCATGGATGCGCTTGGCACGGACGGGTTCGTCTGGTCGATCATCATCTTTCATGGCGTGATCGTGCTCTTCCTCGTCTACAGAATTCGCGCTTGGCATGCCCCGTTAATGACGAAGTCGTGGACGGAGGTTTCGGTCCCAGCTCGCGCATTCTTCATTCCCGCCACCATCGTCTCGGTGGGAATTCGCAGACGCCGCAACGACGACTAGTTAGTTGGAACGGGACCGAGGAGGTCCCAGTGATTTCCTGAGATATCTTCAAAGATCGCAACGCGTCCATACGGTTCATCGCGCGGTTGCGTAACGAATCGGACTCCCGCCGTGATCATGCGCGCATACTGGACATCGAAGTCGTCGACACGTAAGAAAAAGGCGACGCGACTTCCAAGCTGGCTTCCAAGGCGTGATCGATCCTCATCGTTCTTTGCTTCGGAGATCACGATGCTCGTCTCGGCCGCGGGCGGAGCCACGACCACCCAACGCCGAGGCTTGCCGAACTCGTCCACTCCCGCCTCATCCTGCAGCAACTCGAATCCCAATGCGTCAACGAAGAATCGGATCCCCTCGTCATACGAGGAAACCAACAGAGCCGCACGTTCCAGATACACGACTATCGACCTCTTTCAGAAATCTCACGGAGGCGAGCACGCACGAGCTTCTTAACAAGCGTTTTCGGCAGCCGTTTGTTGACGGGAAATCGAAGAGTCCCGCGCGAAACACCACACCACTGCGGGAGACTCCCCGCAGATCCCACGATGTTCCCGCTGTGCGGGAAATACGAGTTGTGATTCTTGAAGCCGTCGAATCCCGCTACCGCTCTCCCATCAACTTTGAAGCAGGGCATCTTGTAACTGAGGCATTCCTCGGCCTCGGGGAGTAACTCTCTTAGCTGATCGCGAAGAGCACTGAGTGAGTTGAATTGATCTCCTTCAAATCTTTTCAGGTATGAATCGATAGGTGAGCGACTCATCATCAAATCATCTGCGCTTGGAACGTGTCAGAAGAAAAGCCGAAGCATCTACTGCTCGACGTGTGCGAATGCCGAGCACGCGGGCCAAGCCATACGAGGAAATTGCAACCAGAATCGCAGCTACGCCGGCCATACGCGAATCCCAAACGTGAACGGTCGCGTAGACCACCGAAACGAGTAATGCCACCAAGGCATTCGGTGCACTCGTCAAGAGAATCCCGGGCACTTCATCCTTCATCACTGAAACGAGCACGCCTCCACCAACTGCCGACACCACACCAACGAATACCGCTGAAATCACTGGCAATCCCTCACGCAGCGCATATGCCGTGCCCGTGATGGCAAAGAGCCCAAGTGCGAGCGCGTTGAGGAGAGCAACGAGGAGTCGGGCGCGAGAAATCACACTGCCAAGCACCAAAACGAACAAGATCACGCCCAGCACCGTCACCAAATACCAAGGTGTGCGAAGGCTCTCCACGGGAAGATTGCCGATCAGGAAGTCACGAATGAATCCACCGCCGAGACCCATCAGCAAACCAAACGTGGTCAGACCGACGATGTCCCATTGGCGTGCTTCCTCTTTCGATGCCCGCAATGAACCGACTGCAGCATTTACTCCAACCGTGAGCAAGGCCAACCACAATGGGGCATCAACTGCAAGATCGGGGACGAAATCCACTATCCCAAACTACGCCGTACTCCTCAGCACCGCCCACCATTACCCTTCAACCGATGTTTCCGAGAGTGAACGATTTACGAAGCATAGAATTCGGCACTCCAGGCGAGAGCCGCTCGCGCCTCATCGACTTCGTAATGAAGGGCAACAAACGTGCGACTGCAGGCTTGTTGCAGGATTACGAAAAGGAAGGCGAACCGGTCGAGTTCGTCGGCGAGTGCTTGGCCATGGTCGACAACGACGGCTCACATGTGGCGACTCTCCGGGTGACGGGTACCCAAATCACGCGCTTCATCGATGTTCCCGACGAGTTCGCACTTGCCGAAGCCGAAGGCGACCTGAACGCATCCGACTTTCGCACAAGTCACCTTGCGTACTGGACAGGGGTGGGAGAATCGATCGAAGACGACACGTTGGTCGTACAGGTGTACTTCGAGTTGCTTCCCCACATCCTCCGACCACTGGAACCTAGTGATGCCGAGTGGATCTTCCGAGCGTGTCAAGACTCCGAGATCCAACGCTGGACATTGGTGCCTCGTCCCTACACCATGGACCACGCTCTTTCATTCGTGAATGGCACTAGTAATGAGCGCCTCGTTCGAGTGATCCATGACATCCATGACGATGAACCCGTCGGAGTCGCTTCGATTCATCACATTGAAAATGGTGTGGCCACGGTGGGTTATTGGGTAGCCCCATGGGGTAGGCAGCGAGGCGCCGCTTCGACAGCGCTGCGCATCCTCACGTCGATAGCCACCCGCATCGACAGCACACACACGCTTCGGGCCGAAATCGCCGAGACCAACGGGGGATCCCGCGCTACTGCCCTGCGCGCTGGGCTATCCCTCGCCGGTGAGGCCGGAAAGACCTGCCCCGATGGCCCATCGCATGTCTCGGGTCTCAAATTCGAGGTGGCCCTGCCGCAATTTTCGGCGTAGCGAGATAATTCCCCTACGACTCGTTCGTTCCACGCTCGCTCGCTAAAATTTGGAGCGAAGGGGAGTATCCCCGCGACAAAAGTCGCGAATCGGTGTCGTCAATACGGCTTTGGCCCGGCCCGGTGGAAAGGGAGAGACCTTCGGTAATCGTCATCGATCCGAAGGAGTCTCATGTCAACCGTTTCCGTAGCCGCCCACCCGCGTATCCCCTTCCACTCACAAGGTGTCGACGAAGTGGCGGCCATGTTTGGTGTCGATGTCTCCTCTGGGCTCTCCCCCATCCGGGCCAAAGAGTGCCTTCGAGAATTCGGCCCAAACAAACTTGCCGAGACGAAACGGCGCCCAGCGCTCTTTCGATTTGTCGATCAGTTCCGTGACGTACTGATCATCATCCTTCTCATTGCTGCAGTCGTAAGTTTCGTCGTTTCGCGCGAATTGAAGACGCCGGTCGTCGTTCTGGTCGTGGTGATACTCAACGCCATCGTTGGTTTCGTCCAAGAGAATCGGGCTGAGGCCTCCCTCGATGCATTGAAGAGGATGCTCACAACCAACGCTCGTGTGAGACGAGGCGGCGAAACCATGCTGATTTCCACCACTGATGTCGTTCCTGGCGATGTGATCCTCGTTGAGGCAGGCGATCGAGTTCCAGCAGATGGCCGAGTGTTGCTTGCTGCAAATCTCGAAATCGAAGAGGCCGCCCTGACCGGCGAAAGCCAGCCCGTCACCAAATCGATCGACGTCGTTGGAAATGCCGACGCTGCGCTGGGTGACCGGACATGCATGGCGTTCATGAACACCACGATCACCCGAGGCAGGGGCGAAATTCTGGTCACCGCAACAGGAATGAACACTGAAATGGGCGCAATTGCTGACCTGCTTGGCTCTACTCAAGCGGACAAGTCGCCACTTCAGAAACAGCTCGAGGGGCTTGCACACAGTCTGGCCAAGTTGTCCGGAGTGATCGTTGCGGCGGTCATTGCGATTGGCTTGCTTCGCGGTGACGAAATTGCTGATCTGCTCAATCTCGCCGTTGCTCTTGCCGTCGCAACAATTCCCGAAGGGTTACCAGCAGTTACTGCAGTCACGCTGGCCATCGGCGTGGCGAGGATGGCTCGCGATCATGCCATCGTCAAACGATTGGCGAGCGTGGAGACTCTTGGTTGCACGAGCATCATCTGCTCCGACAAGACGGGCACGTTGACGCTGAACGAGATGACGGTACGACGACTCATCATTCAGGAACGTGAATTACAAGTCTCAGGCGAAGGATATTCTCCCGAAGGCTCGATCAGCCACGAGTCGGATGATTCGCCCTTCACTTTGTCCAATGCGCTGGTCGGAATGGCACTGTGTAGCGATGCCGTAACGCGATTCGAGAATGGCAAGTGGACACTCGTCGGCGACCCAACCGAGGGCGCCCTCGTTGCCTTGGCCGCAAAAGGTGGTCTCGACGTCACGGCCTTGCGAATGAACCACCCTCGCCTTGCTGAAGTTCCTTTCGACTCGGCAACCAAGGTGATGGCCACCTTTCACCACATTGCGGATTCGAGTGGTGAGCAAGTGGTTCGGATGTTCGTGAAAGGTGCACCTGATGTGATGCTTGCAAAGGCGAACTCGGCAATCGGCACTGATGGAACAGCCGAGGCGATCGCCGAGGCCTGTCCAAAATTGATGTTGCACAATGATCGTCTGGCCGACGAAGGTCTGCGGGTACTTGCAGTTGCACAACGTGACTTCACACCCGAGGCGTGGGATGAATTCCGCCTCAGCGGAGCCGATCCTGCCGACTTGATCAGTGATGTCATGATCATCGCTCTCGTCGGCATCGTGGATCCCCCACGACCAGAAGCAAAACTTGCGATCGCCGAGGCCCGTCAAGCGGGCATTGTCGTCAAAATGATCACGGGCGATCACGCCGTCACCGCACAAGCAATTGGCCGTGAACTCGGACTCAACCATGGTCAGGTGATCGCCGTCACGGGCTCCGACCTGGATGCAATGGACGAAGAAGAACTAGATCGTCGTATCGACGACATCTCAGTTTTTGCGCGTGTGGCTCCGCAGCACAAATTGCGGCTCGTTGCAGCGCTTCAACGTAAAGGCAACGTCGTTTCCATGACTGGTGATGGAGTGAACGATGCTCCCGCATTGAAGAAAGCTGACATCGGCGTAGCAATGGGTATCACCGGCACAGAAGTCACCAAGGAAGCCGCCAGCATGGTGTTGGCAGACGACAACTTTGCCACCATCGTTGGTGCGGTCAGGCGTGGCCGAGTTATCTACGACAACATCGTCAAATTCGTTCGATTTCAGTTGAGCACCACACTTGGGTTTGCTTTGCTGTTTCTCGCAGCATCGGCGTTCGGAATTGCTGACGGCAAGCCGTTCGCGGCAATCGCCATCTTGTGGGTGAACATCATCATGGACGGACCTCCTGCAATGGCGCTAGGTCTCGACAAAGCGGAGCCCGACATCATGAATCGCCGCCCACGGCCAATGAAGGAACGGATCCTTACTCCTCAAAGGTGGGTGGCGGTCGCATTCGCTTCTGGTGTGATGGCAATTGGCACATTGTTGATTCTGGCCATGGCCCCCGGCGAATCTGCAAAAGCTGGAACAGCGACGGTGGCCGGAACGATGGCCTTCAACACGTTCGTTTTGTTTCAGTTCTTCAACATCTTGAACGTACGCAGCGATCGCAACTCAGTGTTCAATCGTCACACCTTCAGCAATCGATGGCTGTGGATCGCGCTTTCCGCAGTGATGATCCTTCAGGTAGGTGTCACTCATCTCAGTTTCATGCAGAACCTCTTCGATACCACGAACATCTCACTCGCTCAATGGTTCATCTGTATCTCAGTCGCTTCAAGTGTGTTGTGGTTTGAAGAGCTTCGTAAGTCGATCGTTCGCAGAAGGATCACCAAAGTTGCGCTCACAAAGTGAGAAACTGAGGTCATGGACACTCGGTTTCTCAAACTCCGCAAGCTGAATCTGTGGGCGGGACTACTTCACCTCGTCTCACTGATCGCAATCTTGCTGTTGGCAAACGATGCATCACTGCCTGTTCGCGCCACCTATCTCACCGAAGCCCCTGGCACGGACAACTTCTCTGATCCTGTCAATCTGCTCAATCTGAACATCGGCTACATGGTTGCCGCCTTCATGGCTCTTTCGGCGTTTTTCCACTTCTTTGTCAGCTCGCCCACCATTTTCCCGAAGTACGTCGCTGGTCTCGAACGTCACATCAACATCTACCGATGGATCGAGTACTCGCTTTCTTCGTCGATCATGATCGTGATCATCCTGCAGCTGAATGGCGTCGCGGATTACATCGCGCTGTTTGCCATCTTCGGCGTGAATGCAAGCATGATCCTGTTCGGTTGGCTGCAGGAGCGCTACACGACGCCTGGTGACGGTGATCTACTCCCCTTCTGGTTCGGTTGCATCGCGGGTGCGGTGCCGTGGGTGGCTATTGCCATCAACACGCTTTCGCCGAAGGGCCCGGCCGACACCACCGTGCCGGGGTTCGTCTACGGCATCGTCGTGTCGCTGTTCATCTTCTTCAACTGCTTCGCAATCGTGCAGTGGTTGCAATACCGGGCAAAGGGCAAGTGGTCCGACTACCTGCGGGGTGAGCGCACGTATATCGTGCTCAGTTTCATCGCCAAGTCATTGCTTGCTTGGCAGGTGTTTTCGGGAGCCCTCGCCTCCTAGGAGTTCAGGCGCCGAGAACGCGGTGCTCGTCGACGAACATTCGTCGACGGCTGGCGACATTTGCCAACGAATCGGCCACCACCTGCTTACCGATCTCGGTGGCATAAGCCGACTCGAAAGCCTCTTGTGAGTCGAACCACAATTCGGTGATCCCATCGGGATCACCCTCCTGCGGGTTCTGCACCACGTTGAACACAGCTTTGCGCAAACCTGGCAATTGCTTCGCCAGCGGAACATGGGTGTTCAGCCACCAGTGCTCGTATTGCTCGTGAGTCATGTCGGCTCGTCGAGTGAGCAAGATCATCGCTTTGAAGTTCATGAAGGCTTCCTTGTCCGGGCAAAGGGGCGTCCACCCACTGCGAGCGCCACACTCACCACGATTTCATGTGACATCGGTGCGTCGTGAATCCATACGTCGATCGCATCCATCTCGTCGAACGACCAGATATCGTCCTTGTTCGTGATTGGCACGGTGATGTGCGCACCAGGGCCGCCGATCTTCTTCGTCGACGGAATGATGTCGTCACCTTTCACCACCACCTTGCGCACGGGAGCACCAAAACGCGGGTGAATCAACGCAGCAGCGTGCTCGATTTCTCCATCCACGCCAACGATTGCGCCTTTTCCGTAGGCAGTCACTTCATGGTCGGCCACGCCGAGCGCAGCCAGCGCGCGTTCGGCAAGTTGACCAGAAATTTCTGCGCCCATTGTTTCCAATTCGGCCAGGTTCGAGCCGGGCTTGCCCGCAAGCGGATTGGTGATTACCGCACTTGCAACTGCTCGACGAACGACTCGGCCAACTTCACGACCCGATTCAGCCTTGATGTCTTCTACGGTGACTACGAATTTTCGAATCTGCACGCGGCGAACTTACTACGAGATCGCCTACGCGTCAGGAGCCTTGCGCTCCACCAAGCAAAACTCGTTGCCCTCAGGGTCGGTCATCACCTGAAAGCGAAAGATTTGTTGCTCGACGACGCCTCCTACTGCTATCGCGCCATGTGCTTTCGCATGATCACGACTGGCCTCGACCAACTCGACCATCACGTCGACATGGGTGCGATTCTTGGCAGTCTTCCCCTCGGGTACCCGTTGAAAACCGAGATAGTCAAACTGGGGAATCTTCTCGATGGCTACCCATTCATCTGATGCGGTCTGCTGGGCAATCGAACCTCCGACTATCGCCTGCCAGAACTTTGCCAATCGCCATGTGTCTGCACAATCCATGACTATCGAAACTCCAACAAAGCCGTGCATGTCGTGATCAACCCTAGGAGAAACAGTTCTACCCACTCACTATTCTCATCGTCATGGCCGCTCATGGAATAACAACGTTTCTCTGGTTTGACACTGAAGCACTCGATGCAGCCAGTTTTTACGTGGGGCTCTTTCCAAATTCGCGACTTGGTGAGATCAGCTACTACCAGGCTGATGCACAGCGCCCCGCAGGGTCGGTGTTGACTGTTGAGTTCGAATTATTCGGAATGCCGTTTGCCGCCCTAAATGGCGGTCCCCAATTCCCTCACACTGAGGCAGTGAGTTTTCAGGTCTCCTGCGACACTCAACAAGATGTGGATCGGATCTGGAGTGCGATCGTCGACAACGGTGGCAGCGAGAGCATGTGTGGGTGGTGCAAAGACCGATGGGGGGTGAGTTGGCAGGTGATCCCCACTGCTCTCACCCGAGCGCTAAAAGGTCTCGACGGCTACGACAGCGCATTTGCATTTCAGGCGATGATGAAGATGTCCAAGATCGTCGTTACCGATTTGGCCAAGCCGTGAGTGCAGGATTCGATCTGCGCAGCGAATAAGGCGAGATCCTAAAGACCATTCTCAGCACGAAAGTGCGCAACTAAAGCGTTTGCGTGACCATGACCAAGACCATGATCCGTTTTCAACATGGCGACCATTTCTGAATGGCGAGCACCCTTCATCTTCTTGAGCAGTGCCATCCAATGTGGAATCGGTTTGCCGTACTTCTTCTCGATTGATGGAAAGTATGAAGCAGGTCCAGTTACTTTCTTTTCTGCCATGGCTAAACCCTAATTGTCCGAGTTCCACTCCAAACCTGCCACTAACTTCGAAGCATGCGCTACCTCTTCGCCGTAATAGCTGATCGCACTCGATCGGTGACCGCAAGTCGCGACGAGGCGAATGCAATCAATGATTTCAACGACAAGATCGAGCTGGCCGGAAATCGGGTGATGGCGGCAGGAATCGCATCACCAGATTACGCGAAGCTCTTTGACAATCGAGACGGCCAAGGGAATGTCGCTGACCGTCCGGCAGTTGACTCTGATCTGTTCATGTCCGGCTTCTGGATTATTGATGCCGAGAACGACTCGATTGCCTTCGAACTTGCATCCGAGGCCTCAAGAGCATGCAACAGGATGATCGAAGTGCGACCGCTGCTTTGACCGCGCTAAATGCTCTTCGCAGTCGATCGATCACTCAAGATTGGTTTGGTCAACTCGCCACTCGATGAAATGCCGTCAACCATGCGGTGTGCAACCGCACGCACCATCGCACGTTGGTCTGCAACTTTGCCAATCTTCATTTCAAGTGGTCCATCGATCAACAGTGTCGCCAAACCATGGGCAACCGACCACATTGCGGTCGCCTGCACACGAATATCATTCAACGAGGCGGCACTTCCCAAGATTTCCCCTACTGCATGGAGCAGCGTGTCGAATGCGGCATCGGCTGCCTTCCGGGTGTCTGGCGACTGGTCCATTTGACACAAGTCCGAGCGGAACATCACGCGGAAGAAACCCTTGTTTTTGAGCGCGAAATCTACGTATCGCTCACAAAGGCGTACGGCGAGATTGTCGTCATCATCGATTCTTGGCGACGCGCTCATTGATTCGGTGAACTTGGTGAATCCAATCCGAGCGATTTCGGTAAAGATTGCGCTGCGATCCCCAAAGTGGTGGTACGGAGCCTGATGGCTCACGCCCGCATCGGCCGCAATCTGACGGAATGAAAGCCCATCCGGCCCGTGGTCGGCGATGTAACCGACAGCGGCCTTGATCACCTTGTCTTTGAGGGTTGGCGCCACGAACTTGACACTATCAAGTTTCCTGACTAGACACTGTCTACATGACAACCGTTTCTGACACAGCCCATCCGAATCCCACCGTGCACGCACGTCGGTGGTGGATTTTGGCGATCCTCAGCCTCTCGCTATTCCTCGTGGTGGTCGACAACCTGATCATCAACGTGGCAATCCCCACACTCGCGCGCGAACTGCAAGCAACCACGAGTGGCCTGCAGTGGATCGTCGACTCCTACGCATTGGTCTTTGCGGGATTGCTTTTGGCATGCGGAGGTCTGGGCGATCGATTCGGTCGCAAGTTAGTGATGCAAATCGGCATGCTGCTGTTCGGCATCTTTTCGGCATGGGCAGCGTTCACCGATACGACGCAGCAGTTGATCATCGGGCGCGGCTTGATGGGAATCGGAGCGGCACTCGTGTTCCCGAGCACGCTTGCCATCCTCATCGACGTCTTTCGCAATCCCATCGAGCGAGCCAAAGCGATCGGCGTTTGGTCGGCGGTGTCTGGAGCAGCGGTCGCCTTCGGGCCAGTAACTGGAGGCTTTCTCCTCGAGCACTTCTGGTGGGGTTCGGTATTCCTCATCAACATCCCCGTAGTGATCGTCGCCCTCGTCCTGCAATGGGTCTTCGTGCCGGAATCGAAGGATCCGAACGCCGAGCGACTCGACATCCCAGGCTTCCTTCTCTCGATTTCGTTCGTGTCATTGCTCGTGTACACGATCATCGAAGGTCCGCATCGTGGCTGGACGAGCACGGAATCGATAGCCGGCTTCCTCGGTACGGCTCTCTTCCTCGGCGCCTTTGTTTGGCGTGAACGAAACACCGAGCACCCCCTGCTCGATGTGCGTGTGTTCCGCGACATGCGCGTGACTGCAGCAACATCATCGATCCTGATCGCCTTCTTCTCGCTGTTCGGATTCACGTTCCTGGTGACGCAGTACTTCCAGTTCGTCCGCGGTTACGACCCGCTCGAGTCGGGACTTCGCACGTTGCCCTTCGCCATTGGTGCCGGAATCACTGCGCCTATTGCAGCTCAACTCGCTCTTCGGTTCGGTCCGAAGCGTGTCGTACCAGTCGGACTTCTCTTCATGGGTATCGCGCAGATCTGGGCAGGCACGTTGCAGGTGGAATCCGCGTACTTCGGTCCAGTGGTCGGAAGCATGGTGCTGATGGCGTGTGGTCTCTCGCTCGTCACGAGCCCCGCTTCTGAATCGGTCATGGGCTCTCTCCCTCGCGACATGGCAGGAGTTGGTTCCGCAATCAATGACACGAGCCGCGAAGTTGGTGGCACGCTCGGTGTTGCCATCATCGGCAGCATCTTCGCCACCACGTATGGTCCAAAAATCGTCGAGCTACTCAATCCGCTCGCACTTCCCGATGAGGCGGTTGCCGCCGCCAAGGAGTCGGTAGGAGCGGCATTCGTAGTCTCAGAACAAATCGGGGATCCCGGGCTTTCCAACTCGATTCGTGACATTGCCGGCGCGTCATTCCTCGATGGATTCCAGGTGGCGTGCACCACCGTCGGCATCATCGCAATTGTGGGTGCCGTACTCGCCTATCGGTTCTTGCCAAACCGCAAGCCCGTCGTTGCCGAAGACATTTCCGCATGACATTCCACGTAGTTCTTGGCGCGGGTCCTGTCGCCCGCTCGATCGTCGCTGCACTTCGTTCACGTAGCATCGACAAGTTCGGGTCGATGAAGATGCGCAACTGTGTGCTGTTCCCAAATGAAGGCACGCCGCGTATGACTCTGAAAACCCATTCGGAAGCCCGCTCAACCCACCTTTCGTCGCTCCATCTTCGGGATCCCTGGAGTGGTGTCATTAATTGCCCAACTGATGACGACTTTCGGTGAGATGCGGAACCGTGGCGAACCATTCACTTCCTCAATGACGGCTGTGCCAATGATCTTGATTCCCCGCGGGGACCACGGATTGACACTTGCAAGGTCGTCGATCACCACGGACACTCTCGGGTTCGACTGAACGTTCCGGTAGCGAACCGTGTGCGTGATGTCGAAGCCAGCGGTCAGGATGTCATCTCCATCGATCTCGAATACGACTGGTGCCACATCCGGTCGGCCCTCTAACGACGCCGAGGCAAAACGCATCAGCGGTTGCGACTTGAGGTACTGAACTTCAGCAGGAGTAAATGCGCTCACGATCTCTCTCCTGGCTTGCCAGGTGCCGAGAGGGGAAATACGTCGATGTCCCACCAAGTCGCCATCGGCAACGACTGCACGATCGAAGTCGCCTCCTCCACGGAAGACGCGAACGTCTCAATGAACACCGTTCCCCGTGAGATCGTCGCCAGATGAATCGGGCCGATCTTCCCTGCCGATTGAAGTTCGGCCGCCTTCGCCTGCTCATCAGCAATGACGGCATAAACATCGCTCATTACCGTGCCTTTTTTGAAGGTGCAGACCACCATGAATTTGTCCATTACTACTCCTTGCGTTGTTCGGCTTGGTTCAGCATCCCACCTCAACCGAAGTTGAGGTCAAGCACTATTGTCCGGTGATGCAACAAACCCTCAACTCGACGGATCAACTCTCTGTCGGTCAAGTTGCAG
>CAZZJH010000022.1:0-20294 GCA_964654335.1 uncultured Acidimicrobium sp. | reverse complement strand
CATCTTCAGTTCCGAAAAGTCGACTGCCCGATACAGGCGATGAATTGCCTGAACACTGAGCTGTTCCGAAATCAATTCGTTGACATAGGTGAGGGTGAGCTCGCTTCCCGGCAACTCACCGTTTGCCCTGCATTCGTCGCGATAGGTGCGACTGATCGCATAACGGTGGTGTCCGTCGGCGATGACGACTGGTTCGGCGGAAATCAATTTCGAAATGGTTTCGAGACGATCCGGGTCCGTGACACGTTCCACGATGTGGGTGACGCCGGTCTCGTCGGTGAAGCGTCCGACTTCCTCGCCTCGTTCTATCAGCGCCTTGGTCAGTCCGTCGGCAAGTGAAAGTCCCCAAACGGGAGACAGGTTGGCCCGGGTTGCCCTAGTGAGTTGCAGGCGATCGGTCTTCGCTTTGGGCGTGGTGCGCTCATGAGGAAGCACTCCACCTGCTCCTTCGTCCCGAACCTCGAGTGCACCAAGCACTCCAACGGTTCGTCTCGGCTTGCCGAGCGCGTCGATGAATTCCATGCGATAGAGGGTGAACGACGGTTGGGCATCACGTACGAGAACACCAGTTTCGATCCAGCGTGCAAGGAGCGATGCGGCGGCCTGGTAACGCTCGCTCTCGTCACCGATCGGCATGTCCACATGGACGATGTTGACTTCGTGGTGCACTCCCAGACGCTCGCGGTCGTGCTCGCTCAAGACGTCATAAGGAGGCGCACACACGTCGCCGAGGGGGAGGTCTGGTGAATAGCGCAAGGCGTGGAAGGGTTCAAAACGAGGCACAATGACAGTGTGCCAGTGAGGTCGCCAGTTCTTCTAGACGTGGATGGAGTCGTATGGCTGATGCAGCGTCCACTGCCGGGGGCAGTCGCAGCAATCGGGCGTCTCGAGGATGCTGGAATTCCCTTCGCTTTCGTCACCAATAACTCCTATCGCTCGGTCGAGGAGCAGGAAACGGCCCTAGAGGGAATCGGGGTACGGGCTCGCGGGCGAGTGCTCACCTCGTCGATGGCCGCAGCAGAAGTGGTCGGTGCAGGTCGTCGGGTGTTGGTCGGCGGGGGTCCCGGCGTCGTCGACGCATTGACCCGAAAATCAAGTGCAGAGATCGTGCTGGTCGAAGACCGTCCGACAGGTCAGTTCGATCATGTGGTGGTCGGTTTCCACCGCCATTTCGATTTCGATGGTTTGCACGCCTTGTCCAGCGCCATCCGCAGCGGCGCGACATTCGTAGCCACCAATGATGATGCGACTTATCCAACGCCCGATGGCCCGATCCCTGGAGGCGGTTCGATCGTGGCGGCAGTTGCCACTGCTTCCGGAGAGCAACCGTTGATCGCGGGCAAGCCTCACGAACCGATGGCTCAACTGGTTCGGTCACATTTTCTAGGCCTCGATTTCTCTGAAGCATGGATGGTGGGCGACCGTTTGTCTACTGATGGTGCGTTCGCGCGTCTTCTCGGGTGTCGTTTCGCGCGCGTTCGGTCCAACGTGAGCGAATCACATGGAGATGTGCCCGTGACGATCGAGCGCGACTCGCTCGCCGACGTGGTCGACGAAATCCTTCGAGGATGAGGAGAGCAAAACTCGAGTCGGCTCTCGTGGCTCGCGGACTCGTCGTTGACATCGACGAAGCACGTCGGTTGATCGGTATCGATCAAGTGCTCGTCAACGGTGCAGTGGCTGCCAATCCGAATCGTCTGATCGCGGATTCGGATCAACTGTTGTTGGTCAAGCCCTCGCGGTTCGTGTCGCGCGGTGGCGAAAAGCTCGAGCATGCGTTGGCGACTTGGGCGATCGAGACCGCAGGCAAGGTCGCAGCAGATCTCGGGTCCTCGACGGGAGGGTTCACCGACTGTCTCCTCCAGCGAGGTTGTCGGCAGGTCATTGCGGTGGACGTCGGTGAACACTTGCTCCATGAGCGTTTGGTGGCCGACGATCGAGTGACGGTCTTGTCGGGAGTGAACGTGAAGGATGTGGAACGCCTCCCGGTCGACGTAGCGGATGTCGTCGTGGTGGATCTGTCGTTCATTTCGACGACATCGGCGATTCCTGCTGTCCGTAAAGTAATCCGAGGCGTTGCCGACGTGATCGTGCTGGTCAAACCGCAATTCGAGGCCATGCGCGCCGAAGCGGATCGATTCGGGGGAGTGATCGGGGACGAGTCGATCAGGCAACGAACGGTTGGCGAAGTCGTCACCGCCTTCGAGGGAGCGGGCTTCGAAAAGCGAGCCACCATTGAGTCGCCCATCCACGGTCAAAAGGGAAACATCGAGTACTTGACGTGGTTCCACAAGGGTCCCGCAGCACCCTCTGATTAGTGTGAAGGTATGACCAAGTTCTACGTCTTGGGCCATCACGACAGACCTGAGGTGCCCGATCTCGTCAACGCCCTTACGCGTTGGGCCGAGGGCGGAGGTCACGAAGTGTGGATGTCGCCCACTGATGCGGTGGCCCACGGCCTAGAACGACTGGCAAGCGAGCGTCCGGCTGGCGAAGCCAATTTGGTTCTGGCGTTGGGCGGCGATGGAACCGTGCTGCGCGCAGTTCAGATGCTGGACGGCAAGGCGGTGCCGATCATGGCCGTCAACGTGGGCACGTTGGGTTATCTGACCGAGGTCGTTCCCGACGAGTTGGTCAAGCGAATCGTGAAGTGGATGACAGGCAAGGAGGGGAAAGATTTCTTCCTAGACCGACGGATGACGGTGCGAGCGGTCCTTGCCGAACGAGACGCTAGGCCAGCCATTTCTTGGCGAGCTTTGAATGAGATCGTCCTGGAGAAGCAGGCGTCGGGGCACACCATTTGGCTCGATCTCTCGATCAACGGAGAGATGTTTGCTCGCTATTCCGCAGATGGTCTCATCGTCGCTACTCCGACAGGGAGTACCGCGTATTCACTCTCGGCGCGAGGGCCTCTCGTGTCGCCGCGCCATCGGGCACTTCTCGTCACGCCGGTTTCCCCTCACATGTTGTTCGATCGCTCGATGGTTCTCGATGCTGCCGAGTCGGTACACATCCGCGTCGTGGGTACTCGACCGGTCGACGTCGCCATCGACGGTCGGAAAGTAGCAAGTCTTTCTGAGCACGATGAGGTGACGTTCGGTCAAGACGTATCCGATGCCGTCTTCGTTCGCTTTCAGATTCCTCACTTCCACTCCATCGTGCGTCAGAAACTGGGCCTCGGCGACGCCTGATGCTTCAGGAACTTCGCATCCAAAACCTCGGCGTCATCGAAGAGGTCAACTTGGTGTTGGAAGGCGGGCTCATTGCCCTCACCGGTGAAACGGGAGCGGGCAAGACGATGGTGGTCGAGGCAATTTCGCTACTCGTTGGTGAACGCGCCGACACCACCGTGATCCGTGCAGGTGCAACCGAAGCAACAGTCGAAGGGCGTTTCGTGTCGGGTGATGAAGAGATGATCATTACTCGTGTCGTTCCGACTGATGGGCGATCTCGGGCATATATCAACGGGCGATTGGCAACTGTTGCTCAACTCTCCGAGATGGGAGCGCGGTTGGTCGACCTCCACGGGCAACATGCCCACCAATCGCTACTCGGCGCAGCGGAACAACGGGCCGCAGTGGACGCTTTCGGTCAGATCGATCTCTCGGCATTGAACGACGCCCGACATCGAGTCACCGAGATTGAGGCGACGCTCGCCACGCTCGGCGGTGACGAGCGGCAGCGAGCGAGAGAAATCGACTGGTTGACGTTTCAAGTCGAGGAGCACGAAGCGGCGGCGATCCAGGCTCCCGACGAGGACGAGCAGCTACGTCATGAGGAGGATTTGCTTGCCCATGCCACCCAACTGCGCGAAGCGTTGTGGTCGTCGATCACCGTCTTGACCGACGAGGAGGGCGCTGCCGATCGACTCGGCGAGGCCATGTCACGCCTCGGTGGACGTGAGGCCTTCGATGGCTTCGTGAACAGACTTCGCGTGCTGCAGAACGAAGTGGGTGATCTCGCTTCTGAGCTTCGTTCGATGGCCGAAGACACCGAGGAGAACCCCGAGCGTCTGAGCGAGGTGCGCATTCGGCTGAATCTGCTCTCGGAAATCAAACGGAAGTATGGAGATCAGCTCTCGGAAGTGATCGAGTATCTGGGTGTGACGCGTCAACGTCTGAACGAGTTGATCGGCTACGAGGAGCGCGCAGCACGTTTGGAGTCGGACCGCGAAAAGGCACTTTCTGATCTGGCTCGTGAGCAGGCAGTCATCTTGGAGAAGAGAAAGGCCGTCGCCGGGCCTTTGGCGAGCGCAACCCAAAAACACCTGCGGAAGTTGGCCATGCCGAATGCGACGGTCGCCATCGACGTCCAGGGCGAAGCGGGTGAACAGGTCACGTTCTTGCTCTCGGCGAATCCGGGGAGCCACCCGCTCCCGTTGGCCAAAGTCGCCTCAGGTGGCGAATTGGCGAGAACCATGTTGGCGCTTCGCCTGGTCCTGTCGAGCGGCCCGGGAACCCTGGTGTTCGACGAGGTGGACGCGGGGATCGGCGGCGAGGCGGCGGTGGCCGTGGGGGCAGCGCTCGGAGAGATTGCGGAGCGCCATCAAGTGCTTGTCGTCACTCACCTTGCCCAAGTTGCCGCCAACGCTCGTCAGCACCTGCGCGTCCACAAGGCGGTCCGCAAGGAGGCCACATTCGCAGGTGTCTCACCGCTCGCGGGCGACGACCGAGTCGGCGAAATCGCTCGCATGTTGTCCGGTGCGACGGACGAACCCGCGGCGATCGCCCACGCCACGTCGCTCCTCGAGGCCCGTCGGGGGAGGAAACAGTCCGCACGCTGACACACGGTTATGCTGTGCTTCCGTCGTAGGGCGGAAAGTGGTTCCGTCCAGAAAGGGCGGAGGGCTCATGCCAAAGCACATATTCGTGACTGGTGGCGTGGCAAGTTCCCTCGGTAAAGGGCTCACTGCGTCGTCGCTCGGACGTCTCTTGAAGATGCGCGGTTTGCGCGTCACGATGCAAAAGCTCGATCCGTATATCAACGTCGACCCGGGCACCATGAATCCGTTCGAACACGGAGAAGTGTTCGTCACCGATGATGGCGGTGAAACCGATCTCGACCTTGGACACTACGAACGTTTCATCGACGAAAGTTTGACTCGCGCTTCCAATGCGACGACGGGAAGCATCTACCAGGCCGTGTTGGCCGCCGAACGCCGAGGCGACTACTTGGGTCGCACGGTGCAGGTGATCCCGCACGTGACGGACGAAATCAAGCGTCGTATCCAGCGCTTGGCCACCGACGATGTCGACGTGGTGATCACCGAAGTTGGTGGCACGGTCGGCGACATCGAGATCTTGCCATTCCTCGAGGCGATTCGACAGTTCCGCAACGAAGTCGGTCGTGACAACGTGTGTTATGTCCACGTCACGCTCGTGCCGTTCATCGGTCCGAGCGGTGAGCAAAAGACCAAGCCCACCCAACACTCCGTCACCGAACTGCGCAGCCGCGGCATTCAGCCCGATGTGATCGTATGCCGAAGCGATGAACCCGTGAGTGATCAGCTGAAGCGGAAAATTTCGAACCAGTGCGACGTGGACCATCGCAACGTAATCAACGCAGCCGACGTACGGAACATCTATGAACTCCCGTTGATTCTTCACGATGAAGGTCTCGATTCGCGGATCTGCGATGTGCTGCGAATCGAAGCAGAGATCGATCTGCGGCCGTGGCGAGAGTTGGTTGCCCGAGTCGAAGCCTCGACTGATCCGGTGCGTATCGGTTTGATCGGAAAATACGTCGAGCTGCAGGATGCGTATTTGTCCGTGGTGGAGAGCCTCAAACACGCGGGGTTCCACCACGCGGCGAAGGTGGAGATCGTCTGGATTCAGGCCGAGAACGTCGAAGGACTGCTCGCGGAGGGGCGCCTCGCAGACCTCGACGGAATCGTGATCCCCGGTGGATTCGGTCCACGAGGCATTGAAGGCAAGATCAGGGCGGCAGAGATCGCTCGCGAAGAGGGCGTGCCCTGCCTGGGGCTGTGCCTCGGTATGCAGGTCATGACGATCGAGTTTGCGCGTCACGTCCTCGGGCTCGCCGATGCGAATTCGACCGAATTCGATCTCTCCACCCAGAACCCGGTGATCGATCTGATGATCGACCAGCGTGAAGTCACGGACATGGGCGGAACGATGAGACTTGGCGCTTACTACGCAGTTCTCGAGCCGGGTACCAAAGTTGCTGCCGCGTATGGAGAGCCAGTGGTGTCAGAGCGCCATCGTCACCGTTACGAATTCAACTCCCAGTTCCGATCCAGGTTCGAGGAAAAGGGCTTCCTGTGCAGCGGAACTTCTCCAGACAAGCGGTTGGTGGAGTTCATCGAATTGCGCGACCATCCGTTCTGGGTGGGCACACAGGCCCATCCCGAGTTCAAGAGTCGCCCAGACAGGCCACACCCTCTTTTCCGTGATTTCATCGGCGCAGCATTGCAGCGTCGCGGCAAGCGTGTCCCGCTCGCCGAGACATCGACATCGTCGGTTTCGTCGATTCGCGGCTGAGCGCCATGAGGCCGTTCGAGGCCATGGAGCGACGGACCCTTCATGAGTGGGCCGTTTGGCGACTGGTGGAGCGAGATTTTCGAGATCCATTGGGAAACGAGTTCTCCCGAACCTTCGTCGAATCCCCCGGAGTAGTGGCGGTGGTCGCGTTGGATGACAATCGAAAACTGGTGATGGTGCGTCAATATCGCCCGGCTCTCGACATGGAATTGTGGGAGATCCCTGCCGGCATGCGCGACATTGCGGAAGAAAGCCCACTCGACTGTGCCAAACGAGAGTTGCGTGAGGAAACGGGTTTTCAGGCCCTCGTATGGCGTCATCTGGGCCAGGTCGCTCAGTCACCCGGTACCAGCAACTCGATTGCGGAACTGTTCCTGGCGACGGATCTGGAGCGCGGAGACGCTGCTCCACAAGGTCCGGAAGAAACCTCGTCGACCATTCATTTGGTCGACATGGATGACGCCGTGCGCATGGTCGAGCGTGGTGAGGTGATCAATTCGCTGGCGATTGTCGGGATCTTGCGGGCCAGCTCCGTGGTTTCATGACCTCAATCACCGCGCTGGATCGATTCCTTGGTTGGCTGGCCGTCGAGCAAGGGCGCAGCGAGAGAACGATCGTTGCCTATCGATCGGATCTGCTCTTGTTCGGAAACTTCCTCAACGAATTCGGCTCATCGATGGAAAAGGCCACGGTCGCGGAAATTGAAGGGTTCGTAGCGAGGCAGCGAAGCGGGGGGAAGTCCCCAAAGAGCGTGGCCAGGGCGATTGCGACCTTGCGGGTCTTTCATCGCTTCCTCGTAGAAGAAGGCCTACGCACGGACGACCCGATGTCGATGATCGAAGGAGTGTCGGTTCCGAAAGGAATTCCCAAAGCGTTGTCCCAGGATGAAGTCATTCGCTTGTTGGAGAGCGTGACCGGCGTCGACTCGTTGGCTATTCGCGATCAAGCACTACTCGAATTCCTGTACGGCACGGGTGCGCGCATTTCGGAGGCTTGCGGTTTGCGTCTCTCGGATTTGGACATGGAAAACTCCCTCGTTCGGTTGTTCGGCAAGGGCTCGAAGGAGCGGATCGTGCCGTTTGGTCGACAAGCTCATATGGCGCTGACCCGCTGGCTCGGTCCCTCCGGACGCCAATTCGTCGAACCCAAGCAATGGGCCAAGCGCGATGACGCGGATGCGGTATTTCTCGGTGTGCGCGGCACCCGACTCACCCGTCAGGCTGCGTGGGGGATTGTCAAGAAATACGCATCGCGTGCAGGTATCAAGGTCGAACTATCTCCACACGTTCTGCGGCATTCGTGTGCAACCCACATGCTGGTCAATGGTGCTGATCTCCGTGTCGTACAGGAGCTGTTGGGTCATGCCTCCGTCACCACCACTCAGGTCTATACGAAGGTGGACAACGAACTGCTCTTCGCGGCGTATCGCGAGGCGCACCCGCGGGCGAGATCGTGATGATGCATCTTCTCCGCCGGTTCTTGCAATCCTTGTCCACGCGAGAGCCGAGTCAATCCGAAACTTCGAAACTGCGCAGATTGATGAGCGAGGGGGAGTTCAAGTTATGGTCGTCGATGTCCGCATCCGATCGACGCCATTCGATGAAGGTGGTCGATCGATTCTGTGGTCGACTGTCGGATGCAACTGCGGACGAGGTTGTCGGCGTTGCGTTGCATGATGTGGGCAAGGTGGCAAGCAACTTGGGAGTGTTCGGACGTGTCGTGTCCACCGTCGTTGGTCCACGTACTCGTCGATTCGCGATCTATCACGACCACGAGTCGATTGGTCTAGGAATGCTGCGAGAAGTCGGCTCGTCTAACGAAGTCTTGGCGATCCTCGATGGATCCGCTCGTCAGAGCGCTCTCAACGCGTTCCGCTGGGCCGACGACTGTTGAGAGGTTGGGTCACGGCCGCAATAGCCCGATGGCGTCGTATGCGCGAGAGAGAGTTCGTGCAGCGACCTCGCGGGCACGGTCGGCGCCGACAGCGAGCAATCGGGCAAGCTCAGCCTTGTCTCGGAGTAACTCCGATGCGCGTTCCCGAACCGGTGTGAGTGCAGCGACCACGGCGTCTCCGGTGTCGGTCTTCAATGCCCCGTACTGGGTGTACTTCGTGGCCAGGATTTCCGGAGACTCGCCGGTGCATGCAGAAAGGATGTCGAGCAGGTTCGAGACACCCGGCTTGTCCGACCGGTCGTAACGCACAGCATTTTCGCTATCAGTGACTGCGCGTTTGAACTTCTTGGAAATCGACGATGGATCCTCGAGCAAGTAGACGATTCCTGCATCGCCATCGGAAGATTTCGACATCTTGCTTGTCGGCTCCTGAAGGTCCATGACGCGCGCACCAACTTTTGGAGTGACAGCCCGCGGAATGACGAAGGTCTCACCAAATCGTCCGTTGAAACGAATCGCAATGTCTCGGGTTATCTCGATGTGCTGGCGTTGATCGTCACCTACGGGAACCTCGTCAGCGTCGTACAGAAGGATGTCTGCGGCTTGGAGGGCCGGATAGGTGAAGAGCCCGGCAGATACGAATTCGGCTTCCCGTTTGGCGGATTTGTCCTTGAATTGCGTCATACGGCTCAATTCCCCGTAACTGACCAAGCACTCCATGACCCAACCCAACTGGTTGTGTTCAGGAACGTGTGATTGCACGAAGACGGTCGCCTTGTTCGGGTCGAGTCCGACCGCGAAGAGCACCGCAGCCAGATGGAGGGTGCGCTCCCCGAGGACATGGGGCTGATCGGTGATGGTCAGAGCATGCAGATCGACGATCCCGTGGAACACATCGGCTTGATGTTGGCCCGCCACCCAGTTGCGCAAGGCGCCGAGGTAGTTGCCAAGATGAACGTCTCCCGTAGGTTGGATACAGGACAACACGCGCGTCACGGCTCCACGGTAGTGGAGCCCGGAGCCCCGTTTTCGCTTCAACTATTGTCCTCGTGTGGCTTACGAAGTGAACACGCCAGTTTTCGATGGCCCCTTCGACCTGCTGCTGCACCTGATCCTCAAAGAAGAGGTGGACATCCACGAAATCTCGTTGCTGACCATCGTCGAGGCGTACATCGCAGAGATCGAGAAGATGAAGTCCCTCGATCTCGATGTGGCAACGGAGTTCCTCTTGATCGCCGCCACGCTCGTAGAGCTGAAGACCAGACGTTTGGTGCCGAGCAGGGACCCGATGGACTTGGACGAGGAGTTGGCGCTGTGGGAGGAGCGAGACCTGCTGCTGTCTCGCCTTCTCGATTGCAAAACCTTCAAAGATGTCGCCTCTGCGTTTGCTCACCTTTTGGATGAAGCGACGCTCAGTTTCCCTCGTCGGTCTGGCCCCGACGAGAGGTTTGCCGACTTGGTTCCAGACATTCTCGAAGGAGTGACGCCAGTTCGACTGCAGCGCGCATTTTTTCGCGCGACGCAGCGAAAGGTTCCGTTGGCGATCGACCTGTACCACGTCAATCCGATCCGTGCCAGCGTCGGTGATGCCCTCGTCGAAATGTTGCGCGTGCTTCCCACCGCTGGTCGGACGACGTTCCGTGACCTCACATCGGCCATTGCCGACCGCATTGAAGTGGTCGTTCGTTTCCTGGCGATTCTCGAATTGTTCAAGCAGGGGCGTGTAGAGCTCGATCAGGTGGATCGTTTCGGCGACATCGTGGTGG
Source organism: uncultured Acidimicrobium sp. (assembly GCA_964654335.1). Lineage (GTDB taxonomy): Bacteria > Actinomycetota > Acidimicrobiia > Acidimicrobiales > Ilumatobacteraceae > UBA3006. Next base: position 10,135 of record CAZZJH010000022.1, on the reverse strand, counting down.
AGTGGGTCGGTGGGGAAGACAGAGATTTCGAGGCCGCATTGGCGATCGATGACTATGAGGGGTGAACGTCGATGAGTGAAGCATCCAGTCCGAACGCTGAAGTGATCAAGGCTCTCGAGGGAATCCTGATGGTTGCGATGGAACCGGTGAGTTCATCGATGTTGTCCCAACTCCTCGAGGTGCCGCAGGACGACATCGACATCCTGTGCGATCGTCTGGCGATGGCCTATGCGGAAGCGGGCCATGGTTTTCAGTTGGTGAAGGTGGCAGGCGGTTACCGCTTCCAATCTCATCCGGACGTTGCTGCATACGTGGAAAGGTTCGTGTTGGACAGCCAACAGGCGCGAATCTCCGCAGCGGCTTTGGAGACCTTGGCGATCATCGCTTACAAGCAGCCCATCAGTCGAGGACAAATCGCATCGATTCGCGGAGTCGACCCGGATGCGGTGATGCGAACCCTGCAGGCTCGCGGTTACATCGCCGAAGTTGGTCGCGATGAAGGTCCAGGCCAGGCAGTGATGTTCGGAACGACGAGCTTGTTCCTCGAGCGTCTCGGTCTGCCGACGCTCGCTGATTTACCGTCGATTTCCGAGTTCGTTCCCGATGCATCGGTGGTGGAGGCTCTCGAACGTGGTTTGCGAGTCGTGCCGAGCGAGGCAACGTCCGGTGACCAGCAGCCCACTCAATCGCTCGAGGATCAGTAGCAGGTTCGATGGACTCGCCATCCGCGCCGGGAGGCGCCGAAATGGAGCGATTGCAGAAGGTGCTTGCAAGCCGAGGTTTCGGAAGCAGGCGACATTGTGAGGTTCTGATCAGCGAAGGCCGTGTGACGGTCAACGGCGAAGTGGCCATCTTGGGACGTCGTGTCGACGTCGATCAAGATCTGGTCGAAGTAGATGGAGCGCCGGTCGGTATTCGACCGGATTTCGTCTACTACCTGTTGAACAAACCGAAAGGCGTTGTGTCGACGGCGAGCGACACGCACGACCGTGAAACCGTGGTGGCACTCGTGCCGGCTGAACCCCGCGTCTATCCGGTGGGTCGCCTCGATGCCGACTCGGAAGGATTGATCCTTCTGACGAACGACGGCCAGTTCGCGAATCGAGTGATGCATCCGCGCTACGGATGCGAAAAGGAGTACTTGGTGGTCGTGGGCTGTGGCTCGGCTGGGGTGAAGCCGGCAGCACTGCGCACTCTTCGAGAGGGTGTGCTTCTTGAGGACGGGATGACAGCTCCTGCCAAGGTGGCCCAGACCGAGCCTGGCATCTTGCGCATCACGATCGGGGAGGGCCGCAATCGTCAGATCCGCAGGATGTGTCTTGCAGTTGGTCACCCTGTCGAACGGTTGATCCGTGTTCGCATCGGCGTGATCACCGACAACCGACTGAAGCCTGGCGAGTTCCGTCGACTGTCCATGGAGGAAGTCTTCCGCTTGACGGGCGCTGACAAGAGTGCACAGGGATACTCTTGAACGTCGTGAGTCGTAGCGCCAATGTCGTCGGTCTTGGTTTGGTCGGCGGTTCGGTGGCAAGCGGACTGACGGCGCGGGGTTGGCGAGTCCATGGAGTGGACGTCGACCCGAAGGTGACCAGCGAGGCGATCTCTCTCGGCGTGATAACCGACGGTGCTCTCGATCTGTCAGCTGAGGTGACGGTGGTGGCGACACCCGTTTCACAAATCGCTGGCGAAGTCCATGCGCTGTTGGCAAACGTTGGTGGTGTCGTGACCGATGTTGGCAGCGTGAAGTCCCATGTCATTGAGGAGATTCGCGATCCCCGGTTCATCGGTGGCCATCCCATGGCAGGCAGTGAGTTGTCCGGACTGGCAGGGGTGAACCCGGACTTGTTCGTCGGTGCAGCATGGGTGTTGACCCCTCACCAGCAGACGAGTGACTCGACGTTCGAGACGGTCGCATCGATGGCCCGTGACTTAGGTGCAGAAATCGTCGTGCTCGATCCAGCTCGTCACGACGAAGTGGTGGCGCTCGTGAGTCATCTGCCTCACCTCACTGCTGCGACCTTGATGGGTTTGGCGGCGAAGCAGAGCGAGGAGCACGTCGCGATCTTGCGGTTGGCTGCCGGTGGTTTCCGTGACATGACTCGAGTCGCCTCGGGTGGTCCGTCCATTTGGGTGGACATCTGCAGAGAGAACAAGGATGCGATCGTGAGATCACTCGACTCTCTGATATCTGGATTGACGGAGATGCGTCGCATCGTTGGCGAGGGGGACAGCGAGTCCCTGTTGCGGCGTTTGCACGTGGCACGTACGGCAAGGGCGAATCTGCCTGCCCGACTGCGGGAACTCGACGATGTGGTGGAGTTCAGGATTCCCATTCCCGACCGTTCGGGTGCAGCGGTCGAAATTTTTGCCATCGCGGCGGAACTCGGCGTCAACGTGGCCAACTTCGAGGTTGCCCACTCGGCCGAAGGCAACCAAGGAGTGCTCGTCTTGATCGTGGAGGAGTCTGCTCGGGAACTGTTCCGCGGAGGTTTGCTCGCGCGTGGATTCAAACCCGTGATGCAGACGTTCATTTGATCGCTCTCGATAGATCCGATTTGCGGGAGATGGCGGTAAGCCGATGACCCGCGGGAACGAGCAAGCGCACGTCACTTCGGGTGGGCCGGTCGACCTCGACATAGTCGTTCCTGGGTCGAAGTCGATTGCGAACAGAGCCTTGGTGCTCTCTGCGTTGGCACAGGGTGCCAGCACCCTCGTTAACGTGCCTACTGGTGACGACGTCAGCGCCATGATCGGCGCGCTCGATCGATTGGACGTGGATGTTCACGTGTCCGACGGAGTGGTCCGAGTGGAAGGGCCGCTTGATGTGGATGGCAACGACGATGTCGCGATCGATGCTCGCTTGGCGGGCACGACATCGCGGTTCTTGATCGCCTTGTCGGCATTGCGGGCTGGGCGGACGACGATTTCGGGAGAAGGAAGACTGCGCGAGCGTCCCTTTGCGGAGTTGATCGAGGCGCTGCGAAGCCTCGGAGCATTGGTCGATGGAGGGCCCGGACTTCCCGTCTCGGTGAAACGTGGTGATCTCCATGGCGGGGTGGTCGCGATGAATGGTGAGGTGTCGAGCCAATTCGTTTCTGCGCTCATGATGATTGGCCCGTGTTTGCCCGGTGGAGTGCAAATCGACCTCGCAGGGGATGTCGTTTCCGCTTCTTACATCGCGATGACGGCTTCGCTCATGGAACAGTTTGGCGTCGAGGTTCGATTGGGGGAACGAAGGATTGAAGTCGATGAAGGCTCATATCGTCCGTCGACGATCGAAATCGAGCCAGATGCTTCATCGGCTTCCTACCCCGCCGCCTTGGCGGCAATAGCTGGAGGATCTGCGAGGATTCGACGTGCTGCGGCAATTCGTCTGCAGTCCGATCGGGTGGTGTTCGAAATCCTCCGGCGCATGGGCTGCGTCGTGTCAGAGATCGATGGAGATGTCGTCGTGCGCCGCGATCAGTCGACCGTGCTCGACGCGGTCGAGGTCGACTTGCGTGATTCGTCCGATCTCGTCCCTACCGTTGCCGCAGTTGCCGCCACGGCACGTGGCGTGACGCGTATCCGCGGAGTGGGCTTCGTGCGACACAAGGAGAGTGATCGAATCGGCGACTTGGCTCAGGAGCTGCGCCGGTTCGGTGTGGATGTCCGGGAGATTCAGGACGGGCTCGACATCGTCGGGGGACGCGTGAGCCCCGCACTGATCGACCCCCATCACGACCATCGCCTGGCGATGGCGTTGGGCTTGCTCGGACGAGTGGCCGAAGGAACGTCGGTCAGCGACCCAGAGGTCGTCGCAAAGTCATGGCCGAGTTATTTCTCCGACATGGGGCTCAGCAGATGAATCTCGGATTGGGAAGGAATTTCTCCGAGTATCACCCGTCCTTCGGTGAAGCTTCCAAGCGCCATGCCGAGGCTTGTGCGAAGGGTATTCCGTGTTATCGAGATCCCGTCAGTGGATTGTCGGTGATGACCTCCGAGGCGTTGCGCGCTCGCGCCTATTGCTGCGAGAGCGGTTGTCGTCACTGTCCGTACTGATGCGACCGGGCCCGTTGGTGCGGATCAACTAGATTCTCAGCCAAGAACGAAGGAGAATCAGTGTCCCAAGATCGCGAAATCATGACGTGGGAGTCATTCGGATCTGCCAGCCGCGAGCTGGCGATCCAGGTAGCGGAGAGCGGATACGAGCCGGACATCATCCTGGCCATCGCCCGAGGGGGTCTCTTGACTGCGGGAGCATTGGGTTACGCCCTGTCGGTCAAGAACACCTACACCATGAATGTGGAGTTCTATACGGGCGTCAACGAGCGTTTGGCCGTTCCGATGATTCTTCCGCCCGTACCCAGTTTGGTCGACCTGAAGGATTCCAAGGTGTTGATCGTCGACGATGTGGCCGACACGGGACACACGCTCAATCACGTGCTTGAATTCTGCAAAGGGCAGTTGGCTGATTCGCGACTTGCGGTGTTGTATGAGAAATCACAGTCGATCGTAAAGTGCGACTACGTGTGGCGCCACACCGACAAGTGGATCAATTTTCCCTGGAGCGATCAGGAACCAGTGGCGAAGCGTCAATGGAGTGTGCGCGACGCCTGAACCTCAGTTCTCGAACGTGATCGAGGGATCGAGGAACGAATTGTCGACGATGTCGGCAGCCGTGACGTCCGGCACTTCGATACCGGATTCACGGAGGATCGGCGTCACCTTTCCGATGAAGTTGGTGACGCGTGGTTCCTCGAGGTCTCCAAAGGTCGGTGTGTCGCCGTTGCCGATGATTCCGGCTGACAACTGTGTCGCTGCCGAATAGGCCGTCGATTCCGCCGACTGCTGCCAATAACTATCGAAGGTGGTCACGGCGTCGACGATGATTGTATTGGCGCGTTCGGGGCTAGCCAAGTAGTTCAACTGGGCGCGCTGAAGCACGGGAACGAGCTCCTTCAAGCACGGAGACAATTCCTCGAGACGATCCTTGCGAACAGCCAAGTTCTGCGGATAACTGGTCCATCCGAGATCGTGGATGAGGACACTGCCCGTCTCGATCGGACCACTCTCCAGATTGCGATAGGAGAAAGGCTCGGAAGTCAAGAAACCTTGGTGGGCGACGTTCTCGGTGGCGAGGATCAGATTTCCTTGGTAACTGGAGTCGACTTTGTTCGGATCGAGCGTGCCTTGCCCAACAAGGTACTTCACCCACGATGGCTCTCCGAACACGTAGACCGCATCGACCTCAGGAACTACTTGCTCGAGAGTCTCCGCGCCAGGATGTTTCGCTTTGTCCCAAAGCACCACCTGCGGGTTGACGTTCAAGGCATTGAAAACTGCAACCGTCGGTGCATCGCCATATCGGGCGACCGCGACGTCATTGCCGACGTAACCCATCGTGATGGCGTCGTCTTGGTACATCTGGGTGACGACGGGAGACTGAATAAATGGACCACCCGCGCGAATTTCGACGTCGACGCCGAGGTCTTCTCCGTCGAGAACCATCGTTCCGGTGGTGATGCCGAGATCCTTCGAAACCGTGTAACCATCGCCAACCAACTCGTAGAGACCACCATGCTCGGCTTGAGGAAACCAGTCAGTCTGGAACACCACCGTTGTCGGACACACTTGTGCGAGTGATCCTGCAGCCGTCTCCGCCGCGGACGACGTCGGCGTGGCTTCATCATCGCCGCCGCACGCGGCGAGAACTAGCAGGGCTACCAATACAAAACGGCTCTTCATGGTGTCCTTTCGGATGGAAGTCTCGTAGTTAGGTCTGGTTGGCGCTCTCGTGCCACCACCCCACGAACAGACGATTGAGTACTCCAAATGTAACAAAGAGGATGAAACCGAGAAGGGACGCAGTGATGGCCGTCACGAACATCGGCCCTGCTTGATTGTTGAGGAAGAACAGGCTGATGAGTTTGCCGAGACCCGGATCTCCTCGGGTGAAGAAGAAATCGCCGACGATGGCCCCAATCACCGCCAGCCCCGCCGAAACTCGGAACCCCGCAAACATCGCGGGAGAAGCGGCAGGTAGCTCCAGTCGAAGTAGCCGTTGGGTTCGGCTCGCCCGATGCAACGTGAAGTAGTCGTGGAGCCGCCGATCGACCTGACGGAAGCCGAACAAGGTGTTGGAGACGATGGGGAAGAAGGTGATGATCACCGTGACGAGCGCGCGTGAAGCGAAATTCGAGCCGACTATCCGAATGATCAGTGGCACGAGGGCGATGATTGGGGTGACTTGAAGCGCGATCAGATATGGCCAAAACGCATGTTCCACCCATCTTCGTCGATGCATCAGGATTCCCAACAGGACGCCGAGGAACATGGAGGTCAACAATCCAGTGATGCTCGTCAGCGAGGTGATCGTCACCGCCCGACCAAGTCGTGACCAAAGAATCGTGTTCATGTCCTCGAAGAGGCGATGCGGAGGCGGAATAATCAACGGCTTGTTGGTCGTCGCGGAGAAGTTGTTGGGTAGCGAATAGGCGAGTGCATACCACGCTGCAATGAAGAGGACGCCAACGGTGGCAATGGGCACGACTGTTCTTCGATTCATCGCGGGGTATCCCGAAGGGCCATGGAGACGGTTCTCGTGAGTTCGACAAAATCAGGATCGAAGCGTCGTTCGAATCTTTCCCCTCGAGGAAGGTCTATTGGAATGTCAAATGACACGCGTCCAGGTTGAGCCGACATCACGAGCACACGATCGGCGAGGAGGACTGCTTCAGTAACTGAGTGTGTGACGAGCAGGCAGGCGAAACGCCGCTGATAATGGAGCGAGAACAACATTTTGTTGAGGTCTTCACGACGAAGTTCATCGACAGCAGAAAATGGCTCATCGAGCAGGAAGAGTTCGGGTCTGGTGACGAGTGCTCGGGCAACGGAGGTGCGCATCTTCATGCCGCCCGAAAGTTCTCGTGGCAACTTGTCGTAATCTGGCGCGAGCCCCACTTCTTCTAGTGCTGAACGAACCAAATCATCGTCTGGTTGGCCGGCAAGTTCGAGGGGCAGAGACACGTTTTCCGTCACCGTCAGCCAGGGCAAAAGTGTGGGGTCTTGAAAGACGAACTCGGTGGTGTGGGCACCGACCGAGACCCGGCCATCGGTGGGCGTCTCCAGCCCGGCGACGATGCGAAGCAGCGTGGATTTTCCGCAACCACTTGGTCCGACGATCGAGACAAACTCGCTGCTTCTCACCGTCAGGTCGATGGCCTCGAGAGCGTGCTCTCCATTTGGCCATCGCTTGTGGACGCCATCCAACGTCAATGCAGTGGTCACCAAGAGCCACGTTCCTGCAAGACGGTTCTCAACGTTGCGGGTTGATCGGTCATGATCCCGTCGACACCGATGTCCAGCAGATCGTGCATCGTTTCAGAATCATCGATGGTCCAGACATGAACGTGGATGTCTCGTTGATGACAAAACTCGACGAATCTGCGGTCGACGAGAGGAATTGGACCCTGATTGGGTGGCACTTGGGCTGCGTGAGCGGCGCTCATGAATGGTGCACGAGAAACGTAGGACGCAAGCCGCGTTTGAGCCACTTCCCGTGGTCCCATGCTGGTGCACAGATCTGCGCCGAAGATCGAACGAAGATGGCGAAGTCTTCGATCGCTGAATGATCCAATGCAAGTCCGTCGTCGAACGTCGGGGTTGCCGAGCACCTGTATCAACGGCTCCAGGGCGCTGTCAGCCTTGCAGTCGATGTTCAAGCGGATTTCCGGCCACGTCTCCAGCATTTCGGTCAGGGTGGGAATGTGCTCCGAACCATGAACCTTCATGTGTTGTGATTCGGCAAGGGTGATCTCGCCGATCTTGACATCGACCCCACAGGTGCGCAGCAGGTCCTCGTCGTGGAACGCGAGCAGCACGCCATCCTTCGTCGCATGCACGTCGGTCTCCAGATATCGGTAGCCGAGTTCCACCGCGTGAGCGAATGCGGGCATCGTGTTTTCAGGGTGAACGCCCGCCCCGCCGCGGTGGGCGAATGCGATCGGTTGCGGAGAATCGAGGTAGGGATGCACGACGAGATTTTGAGCGCGGGGCTAGATCGAGCGGCCCAGACCAGTCCAATACTCGTCTTTGAGCAACCGCTTGTACAGCTTTCCAGTTGGATGACGGGGCAGTTCGGGACGAAAGTCGATGCTCCGCGGGCACTTGTAGTCGGCGAGCGACGCTTTGCAGAACTCGATCAATTCTCTCTCGAGCAGAGTGCGCTCGTCTTCGGAGACGGGCATCTTCGTGGGTTGAACCACCGCTTTCACCTGCTCGCCAAACTCGGGATGGGGTATGCCGAAGACGGCTACATCAGCGACTCGTGGGTGATTGATCAGAACGTTCTCTGACTCCTGGGGATAGATGTTCACACCACCAGCGATGATCATGAAGGCTTTGCGGTCGGTGAGATACAGAAAATTGTCTGCATCCATGTAGCCAATGTCACCGAGAGTCGTCCAGCCTCGTCCCTGAGGGTCGCGCGACGCTTTCGTCTTTTCCTCGTCGTTGTGGTACGAAAAATTCGACGAAGACTCGAAGAACACCGTGCCGATTTCTCCAGCTGGTAGTTCGTTTCCTTCGTCGTCGAGGATGTGGATGGTCGAGTTGAGGGCCTGTCCGACGGTTCCCGGATGGTTCAGCCATTGCTCGCTGTTGCAATAGACGAAACCGTTTCCTTCGCTCCCTGCGTAGTACTCATGGACGATCGGTCCCAACCAGTCAATCATCTGCTGCTTGACGTCCTTGGGGCAAGGCGCGGCAGCGTGGAACACGCACTGCAGACTAGAGAGATCGAAACGGTGCCTGTCGTTGTCGGGGAGCTTGAGCATCCGCACGAACATGGTAGGAACCGTTTGCGTGTGTGTGATCCGGTGGCGTTCCACTGCGTCAAGGAATTCGACCGGATCGAAGTGCTCCATGATCACCGACGTCCCACCGAGACGGTGGACCGTCATGTTCCAGCGCAATGGGGCCGCGTGGTACAGGGGGGCCGGAGAGAGATACACGGTCTCGCTCGTCATCCCGAGCAGGAACTGCCCGAGCATGGCCAGTGGAGTCGGGGTGCCAAGTGGATTGGACGGTCTGCCCAAGCTGACGCCTTTGGGTCGGCCAGTCGTTCCGCTCGAGTAAAGCATGTCGGCGCCATCGATTCGATCGGCGAGCGGTTCCTCTTTGTGTCCAGCGATGGTTTCTTCGAATGAGTCGTAGCCGCCAATGGCACCATCGATCATCAACCGCAACTCGACCTTGGGAATCTTGCTGGAGACGACGGCTGCCTGGTCCGCGAGATGACGAGTGGTCACGAACGCCTTCGCTCCGCAATCGTCGATGATGTAGGAGAGTTCGTCGGAGGTCAAGCGGCTCGAACATGCCGTGTACACGAGGCCCGCGTAATGGCATCCCCAAATGAGTTCGAAGAATCGAGGGTGGTTCTCCATGCAAATGGCAACGTTGTCTCCCACTTGGAGACCTGCAGAGCGAAGCATTTGCGAGACGCGATTGGCGGCTCGATCCAGTTCTGCATAGGTGTATACGCCGCGCCCGTCGCTCATCATCACGGCGACCTTGTCGGGCGTGGTTTCGGCTATGTGGCCGGGATACATGATCAAACGGTACAAGCCCCGACTGGCGACCTGCCAGTCTCCGAGACTTACGCTGGCAGCGTGGAAGAGATTGTCCTGATGCGCGAATACATCGAAGGATCGAGGCCGTGGGACAGGATCGAAGCGTTCGATCTGGTCGCGCGACATGTGTTGGGGGCCGATCGTGGATTGTCTGGTGGGGCAATTGCAGATGTGTGCAACCGCATCGAAGTCGATTCGGCCTCGTCCATGGTTCGCTCACTCTTTTCTCCGCAGTCGTCGAGTTCACTCGTGATGCGAGGCGATTCTGAAACTTATGACGACCCTGCCAATAGTTTCGTTCATCTCGTCGTCGAACGAAGCAAGGGCATCCCATTGACGTTGGCGGTCATCGGATCCGAAGTTGCCGAGCAGCTGAACATCCCGCTGAGCGTGATCGGCATGCCTGGGCACGTGTTGCTGCAGGACGGGTTGGAACCCACGAGGTTTTTCGATGTCTTCCACGGTGGTGTCGAACTGGACGAAGTGGGTTGCCGAGATTTGTACCAACGGCTCACTGGTCTCAA
>CAZZJH010000021.1:0-21800 GCA_964654335.1 uncultured Acidimicrobium sp. | reverse complement strand
GTGTGGGTCCCGAAGAACGTCGACGAAAAGCGTCCTATCGACCAGATTCCAGAGGCTGATCGCGACTATTACCTCGAGCGTCTCTACCCGAGCTACGGCAACCTTGCGCCGCGAGACATATCGTCGCGCGCCGCCAAGCGCTTGGTCGACAAAGGCCACGGTGTAGGACCGCTGAAGAACGGTGTGTATCTCGACTTTTCCGCTGCGATCAATCGTCTTGGTCGCGACGTGGTGGAGGAGCGATACGGCAACCTCTTCGAGATGTACGAGCGCATTGCCGGTGAAGATCCGTACAAGACGCCGATGCGCATCTATCCCGCCACTCACTACACGATGGGTGGATTGTGGGTCGACTACGAACTCGCCACATCCATCCCTGGTCTGTATGCCGCGGGCGAAGCAAACTTCTCCGATCACGGCGCCAACCGTCTCGGTGCCTCGGCACTGATGCAAGGTCTTGCCGACGGATACTTCGTGTTGCCGTACACGATCTCGAATGGTCTCGCTCCGCTACTCGGCAAGTCGATCCCCGGTACCGATCACCCCGCGTTCAAGGAAGCCGAGAACGAAGTGAAGGCGCGCTACTCGGGTTACGTGCACAAGAACGGAACACGCTCGCCCGACTGGTTCCATCGCGAACTCGGCAAGATCATCTGGGATTACTGCGGCATGGAGCGCTCGAAGGAAGGCCTCGAGAAGGCGCTTGGCGAATTGCCCGCTCTATACGAGGAATTCAAGACCGATCTCCGCGTGACAGGCACCGCCGAAGGCGTGAACCAAACCTTGGAGAAGGCCGGTCGAGTGGACGACTTCTTCCAATTGGGAATGCAGATGTGTCAGGACGCGCTCACCCGTGAAGAGAGTTGCGGTGCGCACCTGCGTGTCGAACATCAGACAGAGGAAGGCGAAGCGGAACGTGACGACGACAAGTTCTGTCACGTGGCTGCTTGGGAATGGACGGGCGAGCCGATGAACCCGACGCGTCACGTCGAGGAGCTCGTGTTCGAGAACGCTCAATTGGCAACGAGGAGTTACAAGTGAGCCATCTCACCAATCTCACGCTCAAGGTATGGCGCCAGAACGGTCCGCAGGACGAGGGCTCATTCGAAACCCACGTCATCGAGCAGATCAGCGACGAGGCGTCGTTCCTCGAGATGCTCGACGTGCTCAACGAGCGTCTCGTCACCGAAGGCAAGGAGGCAGTGGTCTTCGATCACGATTGTCGTGAAGGAATCTGTGGCACGTGTTCGTTGATGATCAACGGCGTCGCACACGGCCCGAAGCGCGCCACCACCACGTGTCAGTTGCACATGCGCTCGTTCTCGAGTGGCGACACGATCGTCATCGAGCCGTGGCGCGCGACCGCTTTCCCAGTCATCAAGGACTTGATGGTCGATCGTTCGGCGTTCGATCGCATCGTCGAATCCGGTGGTTACATCACTGCTCCCACGGGCGGCGCTCCGGATGCCAACTTGATTCCCATTCCGAAGCCCGTTGCTGATGCTGCAATGGACTCGGCCCAGTGCATTGGGTGTGGTGCATGTGTCGCGGCATGCCCCAACGGCGCGGCGAACCTGTTTACCGGGGCCAAGATCGCACACCTCAATTTGTTGCCGCAAGGTCAGGCCGAGCGCTTCAAGCGCACCGAAGCAATGGTCGAGACGATGGACGAGTTCTTCGGATCCTGCACCAATCACGGCGAGTGTTCGGCAGCATGTCCGAAGGAAATCTCGATCGATGTGATCGCGCTGATGAACAAGGACTATCGCTCGTCCAAGTTCAAGAACCGTAAGGAGCTCAGCCGCGGCTAGTCCGTGGCGATCGAATGCTTTCGAACCTCGCCTCGTGGGTGCAGGACGTCATCGAGCAGTTGGGTTACCTCGGCGTTGCACTGCTCGTCATTCTCGAGAATCTCTTCCCACCAATTCCTTCCGAGATCGTGTTGCCCTTCGCGGGGTTCGTCGCTCAGCGCGGTGACGCGTCTGTCTGGGGAATGCTTCTGGCTGCCACCATCGGGTCAGTGGTGGGCGCATGGATCCTCTACGGAGTATCGGCACTGATCGGTCCGGAGCGACTTCGCGTGTTCATCGTTCGGTACGGCAAGTGGTTCACCGTGAAGGAATCTGATCTGCATCGTGCAGAGAAGTGGTTCGACGATCGGGCGAACGTTGCCGTGTTGATCGGCAGATGCGTTCCGATCATTCGCTCGATCGTCTCGATTCCCGCCGGATTCAGACGTATGAGAATCGTGCCATTCACGATTCTCACCGCACTCGGAAGTCTTGCGTGGAATCTTGCACTCATCGGAGCGGGCGCGATTCTCGGAGACCAATGGGAGAAAGTCGAGCGTTATGTCGGCGTTTTCCAATGGCTCGTCATTCTCGCAATTTTGTGGTTCGTGCTGCGCTTCATCGTGAGCAGGGCGAAGAGGCGAAAAGCAAGTTGATTCGTCGCCTAATCTTGGCGACGTGAATGCTTTCATGTTGCTGGCCGCCGAGACTGGCCGCGACAGGATCGAATCGTGGTTCCGAACGGAATTCGTCGTCATCGTGATGACGATTTCGGGTGCCTACGTGCTGTCTCGATTGATCGCGTTCCTAGCTGGCACCCAAATTCAGTCTGCTCGTCAGCGAAACACCGCACTCACCGACTTGAATGCCGCCACGGTTGGCGCGCACCGCGCAGCTGCCTTCGGCGCTTTGCGCTGGGGTCTGAACTTCACGATCATCGCGGTTGCCACTGCAGTGGTGTTGATCAGGCTCAACCTTCCGTCTTCGGCGCTCGTGTTCATCGGTTCGGTTGCTGGTGCGGGACTCGGTTTTGGTGCGCAACAAATGGTGGGCGATGTGATTGCGGGTGTCTACATCATCTCCGAGCGCCAATTCGGAGTCGGCGACATCGTGCGCGTCGGTCCTCTGGGAATTGTCGGCTGGGTGGAAGGTCGCGTCGAGGAAGTCACGCTTCGTGTCACCAAAGTGAGAACGTTCGACGGTGATCTAGTGAGCGTGGCCAACGGGGTCTTACGACACAACGTGAACATGTCTCGCGATTGGTCGCGGGTACTCGTGACCGTTCCCGTGCCTCGTGCGCACGACATTGACAAGGCGGTGGCAGCGATCAATCAGGTGTGTGCGGAGATGGGGCGCGATCCCAAGTTCACCCCGTTGCTCACCGAAACGCCCACGGTCACGGGTCTCGAGGAAATCACCGATGACCACCACGTCGTTCGAATCGCGGGCCGATCCTTGCCAGTTCAACAATGGAAGGTTGAGCGCGAACTCCGTTTGCGTATCGCATCGGCACTGAAGCTTTCGGAGACTGCTTCGTGAAGTACGGGCGCCGACCCCGCAACACCACTTTGGTTGCGATCGTCATTTTCTTGATCTCGTTCGGTTTTTGGTTGAACCAGCCACAACCCGAGCGCAACTTCTATCAAGCACCCGACGTCAGTTGGGTGATCGTGACGACGACGGTTCCTCCCGTCGTGGAAACGACATTGCCACCGGAGACGACGGTGCCAACGGAAACCGTGCCGACCGAAACGGTGCCGACGGATACCGTTCCGGCCAACGGGGTGGTCGACACCACCGTCGTGCCGACCAGTGCTCCCTAAGCGGTAGTTACGACCTAAGCGGTATCTACAACCAGGAACACCTCGGCCAAGCGACCTTCGGCGAAACCCGCAGCCTTACCGATCGTCTGTGCCCATTGCATGACACGGTGATGCATGGCTTCAACGTCTTGATGCTGGCTCTTGTGGCACAGCAGCGCCTCGATCTTCTTGTCGATCACCGCAGTGATGTCGACGAACTGCTTGGGGTTCGGTCCGCCCATGATCCACACTTCGGTTGCGGTGTGCGGGGCAAGTCCGCGTTCGTTCAACAACTCCGGGAAAGCGAATTCGTTGCGTGCGTCGGGATAGACGGCGCACAACGTTGCTTCGCCGACGGCGAGGTGATCGGGATGACTTGCGTAGATGCGGTCGTATCGACGATCGGGGGATTGGGTGAGCACGCGATCCGGCTTAACCTTTCGAATGATCGCACTGATCTCACGACGAAGATCGAGATTGGCGAGTACCTGGCCGTCTTGGAAGCCGAGGAAGTGCAGTTCGGTGACGCCGAGCACCTTGGCTGCAGCCGTCTGTTCAGCACGACGAATTTCTGCCATCTGGGCCCTGGTGATGGTGTTGTCGAATCCGCCTGCTTGACCATCGGTGACCAAGCAGTAGATGACATCGTGTCCTTCGTCGACCCATGTCCGGATGGTGCCCGCGGCACCGAAGTCGGCATCATCGGGGTGCGCGGTAATGACCAAGATCCTCACGAAACGTCACGCTACAGGACTTGGATAATCGATACCCCTAGGGGTATCATGGCTGCATGTCAACGCTCAACCTCACCCAAGACAACTTCGAGTCGACCGTCATGCAGGACGGCATCACCTTCGTGGATTTTTGGGCGAGCTGGTGTGGCCCATGCCGAATGTTCGGTCCCATCTTCGAGAAGGCGGCAGAGAATCACGCGGACATCCGTTTCGGCAAGGTGGACACCGAGGCCGAGCAGCAGTTGGCCGGTTCACTCGGCATTCAGTCGATTCCGACGATCATGGCGTTTCGTGATGGAGTCCTGTTGTTTTCGCAGCCAGGTGCGCTTCCCGAGTCATCATTCGACCAATTGATCAAGGCGATACGTGAAGTCGACATGGAAGATGTCCGCCGTCAGATTGCCGAACAGGAACAACAGAACTCCCAGTAGTCGGGACTTCGCCATAGCGTTCGGAGGGTGAGCCTCCGCAACGACCAGTCGCTGTGGAAGATTCCCGCCCTCGGCCTCGATGCCAACAAGTACTCGCGTGGCCATGTGGTGGTGCTCGGTGGTTATCCAATGACGGGTGCTGCACGACTTTCGGCTCGTACGGCTGCTCGCGCCGGCGCCGGAATGGTGACCATCGGTACGCAATCATCAGCGCTCGATTCGTACTTGGCCTCTGTCGAGAGCATCCTCGTGAAACCTGCCGATGATTCGCATCAATGGGGAGAGCTACTGGTCAAGGCGAACGCCGTCGTCGTTGGTCCGGGTGCCGGAGTCGGTGAACGCACGAAGAGCATCGTGCTCGAGAGCCTCCGACGCCGTGTGCCGATCGTGCTCGATGCCGATGCGTTGACGAGTTTCGCGGGTTCGGTCGATGACTTGGTCGAGGCGGCACACCCGCAATTGGTGTTGACTCCGCATGAGGGCGAGTTTTCGCGTCTCTTCGACATCGATGGTGATCGTGAGACTCGCGCGAGCAGTGCAGCTAAGACGATTGGTGGCGTAGTGGTGTTGAAGGGAAATCGAACCGTGATCGCGGCGTCCGATGGGAGAGTGGTCGTCAACGACAACGCCCCGCCCACCTTGGCAACCGCCGGTTCGGGAGATGTTCTCTCCGGATTGATCGCGAGTTTGATGGCACGCGGAATGACCGCGTTCGATGCGGCTTGCGCTGGCGCGTGGGTGCACGGAGAAGCCGCCAATCGAGCAGTACCGGGGCTGATCGCGGATGATCTACCGGAACTGATCGCTCTCGTTCTTGCCGATCTCACTTCCTGATCAATACCGTCTAGATCTCATGCGAGTTGGCGTAGTGGGCACGGGGATGATGGGATGCGAGCATTTGCGCAACCTGCTCGCCATCGAGGGGGCTGAGATCACGGCGATCTCCGATCCGAACGCTGAACCTCTCGGCTGGGCGCGTAAGACGCTCGAAGGTTCACGTCATCAACCACGAGAGTTCGATGATCATCGAGAACTGGCTGAATCTGGTCTCGTCGATGCGGTGATCGTTGCAAGTCCAAACTTCACTCACAAGCTCGTGTTGGACGACTTGTTGCAAACCGACCTCCATGTACTCGTCGAAAAGCCATTGTGCACCACGGTCGAAGACTGTGAGCAAGTGGTTGCGCAGGCTGCGAGGCGGGATGCCGTCACCTGGGTAGGCCTCGAGTATCGGTACATGCCGTCGATTGCGACGATGCATTCGCTCGTGCGCGAAGGTCGCATCGGAGAGGTGCGCATGATGTCGATCCGCGAGCACCGCTTTCCGTTCTTGCAAAAGGTCGACAACTGGAATCGCTTCAACCGATTCACTGGTGGAACGTTGGTCGAAAAATGCTGTCACTTCTTCGATTTGATGAATCTCGTGGTTGTGGCAAAACCGACTCGTGTTTATGCCAGTGGCGCACAGGACGTCAATCACCTGGACGAGCGATATGTGGGCGAACAGCCGGACATCATCGACAACGCCTATGTCATCGTCGATTACGAGAACGGAGCTCGAGCAATGCTCGACCTGTGTATGTTCGCCGAAGTGGGCTCGAACGAGCAGGAGATCACCGTGGTGGGAGATCGCGGCAAGATCGAGGCATACGTGCCTGGCGAAGGAGTGGTGGTACTCGGTGATCGGACCACTTCTCAGGTGGAGCGAATTTCTTGTTCACCAACAGAAGCTGCCGGTCACGTTGGTTTTCACCACGGGGCGAGTTTCTTTGAGGTGCGCAACTTCCTTGAGGCTGCTCGCGGAGAACGCCTGGTCGAGGTCGATGCCACTCAAGGAATGTGGTCGGTGGCCGTCGGCGTGGCGGCACACAAGTCGATCGAGCTAGGTCGTCCCGTGGTTATGACTGAGGTTTTGAGTCACTAAGCACGACCCGTCTTGGCGACTCCTTGCGCAAAACCAAGAGAAACCGAATGACGAGGGCGAGAGCAACGAACGTGATCATTACGGTGCCAAATATTTGGAACAGCGAAGTCGATACGTCCGTTCCTGCCATGAATGAGTGAATGGAAACGAGGCCGAACATCGCATAGGAGCTCATGTGTATGTATCGCCACAACGCGCGGGGAAGCTTTTTCATCATCAGTGATGTTCCTTGGATGACCATCAACAAATAGGTGGCGATGATTCCCCATGCCACTGGCCCGGGCTTCCATTCGGATGCCATCGGCACCAAGAGGTCAGCAGCATCGAACTGGACGAACGAGTCGGCCACGAGCGAAGCCATGTGCACGGCGACCCCCACCACGGCGAGGCCGGCCAGCCAACGATGAAGATCGAGCAACCACGCGGGCCGATCAATTTGTCGAAGAACGCGTGTAGTGAGGAGTGTTCCCCAGACGATCGTCGCTGTGAGTAAAGCCCATGAGACGATTCCCGACGCTCGAGAAAGAAACCACCAGAACTGCGGATTCATCGTTGAAACCGAGCCCAGTAGGACGAGTGATGAGTGGATCCGTCGCCAAGAACGATCATTGCAGCAAGTTCGAGATCATCAATCAAGGCCATTCCACTTCGAGGGTCATCGAGAATCAATGCTTTCGTCATGGCTTCTGCCCACACACAGTCGCGGGCGATGACCGTTGCCTGAACGACGGCAGCAGTGATGGGCGTCAGGGCGCGGTTCATCCGCGGATCAATCAGGTGAGAGTTCAGTTCCCCTTCTTGGAAGAAGGTCTTTGCGTGGATCGATGAGGTGGCAACTGATCCTGAATCCAGACGAACTCGGTCAATTTCTTCGGTACCCCGACAACTCGCAATCGCAATGTCCCAAACACCCTCTCGATCACCGGCACCCAAGCAACGAAGATCGCCACCAATGTTGACGAGTACTCCACTTGCGCCAGCTGCGAGAATTTCGTTCGCCACGATGTCTGCCGCGTAACCCTTACCAATGCCGCCGGCATCGATGGTCACGCCGGGGGGCAACGTAACGCATCGACTGTCAGTGTCGATCGACAGCTCATCGAGTCCATGTGACCACGTGACACCCGAGGGGAGAATCGTCGATCTCTCGGAAACTAGCGAACGTGAATATCCTGCTTCGATGAGTGCCGGCAATCGAGTGGGATCGAAAAGCCCTGAGGTGACCTGGTATGCACCCAACATGTACTGCAACAACGAGATCGTTTCTGGAGCGACCTCCACGGTTCGACCATGGGCTGAATTGAGTCTCGCGATGTCGCTCGTCGGAATGAAGCGACTCCAACGAGACTCGAGTTCGTCGATCTTTCGCTGAGCGATGTCAAGATGTGAATTGTCTCCATCGACGACGACAATGTGAACCGTGTTGCCCATTGCCGAGAATGTGGCACGCTGAATTTCCTCGACAATCGCCGTCATTGTGAGCCGCTAGAGGTGGCGCTCGGCGCCGGAGGTGCCACTGGAGTTGGGGGAACTTCGAGAACCACTCGATTCGATGCAGCTTGCACGCCTGAAGCGGCAGCTTCGATCAGTGGCACGACGCTTGCTTCGGTTGAAGATGGAGTCGTCGCCGGCTTGGCAGGTAGAGGAGTGGACAGCGCCTTGGACTTGTTCGTTTGACCAAGGGGAGCGAGGACTGGTGCCGGCACGACATCGATCACTTCTGATGTTCCTGTCGTCGTTGCAGTTTGCCGCAACGCCTGGACATTGAACGCACTAACCAGACTGACCAATCCCGATACTGAGATACCGGTGGCGATGATGCGGGCAGAACGAGCGGGATGACGATCTCTCTGGGGGCGATTCACTCGATCAGTCATCGTCGTCCTCGTCGTGCTCGTCCTCATGCCGTTCACCGCTCTCCTTTTCTTCATGCTCATCTTTGTCATCGCGCTCATTTTTTGTAGTTGATCGTGTTCCGGTCGAAGTGGCCGCGTTGATGGCTCGGCTCTTGATGACCGTGACGATTCGACCGTCTATGAGTTGAGCGTCAAATTCAATCTCGGTGGTGGCAGATGCAAAGCGGACGTCAAGTCGGCCTGGGAACGGTTCATTCGATTGGTAGGTGTACCCCGATGAGGTGGTGATGTTGTCGATCGCAATCAGAGATCCATTTTGGGCGATGGTTACGACGCCCACACCCGGAATCTCGTACTCGCTCAACGTTGCTACCGCAACGTCTCCTTGGGCAATGGTCGTCGTTGGGGAGGCTCCATCGACGATTGTGTCTTGGCTGCCAAGTTCTCCAATTGCCACTTCTGCAGCGATCGGTTGGCCACCGGTTCCTGCCACGGCAAGCACCTCGGGCGTGTCGGTTGCGGCAGCTGTCGACGGTGCTTCGAACACTGTGGCGTTGACAGCAAGCGCCGCTCCGCCTGCGACGACGATTGCAGAGATGGAGAGGAACGATGCAATGGATGGTTTCATGAGTTTCAACCTAGGAAGTGCACTTCCAAGTCCCGTGCTAGGGATTTCCAATTTTGATCCAAATTTTCCTAGTCCAGCCATGGTGGCGTTGGGTCGTTGACGTGCTCGGCGAGACTGAGAGGGTGAAGGTGCTTCTGATCGAGGACGATTTGGCAATCGCAGAATCAGTTCGTCTTGGTCTTGAACGCGAAGGCATGCGTGTCACCCATGTCGCCAATGCAAGGGATGCCCTTGCGTTGATCGATCAGGATGTGTTGCTGTTGGACATTGGCTTGCCCGACATGGATGGATTCGAATTGTGCAGGCGAGTTCGCGCGATGTCGAATGTTCCAATCATCATGTTGACTGCTCGAGGTGATGAGATTGATCGTGTTGCCGGTCTCGAATCTGGCGCGGACGATTACGTTTCCAAGCCGTTTGGACTTCGAGAACTCGTTGCACGAATCCGGGCCGTAGTGCGCAGGAGTTCGTCGATGACCGAGAGCAATCACTACGAGGTGAAGGGTCTCGTCGTTGACCTTGCAACACGCATTGTGAAGGTCGACGGGACGGAAATTTCGCTCACGGCCAAGGAATTCGACTTGCTCGCCCATTTGGTGCAGGCGCCAAACGTGGTTCATCGCCGTCACGACATTCTCGAGAGCGTTTGGGAAACCGATTGGTACGGACCGACGAAGACATTGGATGCTCATGTTGCCTCGCTGCGAAAGAAGCTCGGTCACCCCGAATGGATCGAAGCGGTTCGAGGAGTTGGGTTTCGATTGGTGGTCACGTGAGGTGGCGATTCTTGGTTGCAATGGTCGGCGTAGTTCTTGCCGTTCTCGTCTCATTCGACGTCCCATTCGTTCGATACGTTGCGCACGTCCAACGTGATCGGCTGGTTACTTCAATGGAGCGAGATGCCTACGTATTGGCTGGTCGCGTCAGTAGAAGCGCGGTCGTCGGAGGCGCCACGAACCAAGCGTCCGCAACTCAGGTAGTTGCCGACTTTTTCGCTGACGACAGTCGAACGGCAGCAGTTGTGGACGCCGCCGGCTATTTGGTCGCTACCTCTGACCCGACTGCCCAGATTGGGGCTGACTACACGAACAGACCAGAGATTGCGGCGGCGATTCTCGGCGAGTTCTCGTCTGGTGAACGCGAATCGCAGACATTGGGCGAATCGCTCGTCTACGTTGCGGTTCCCATCGTGTTCGGCGACGAAGTACTTGGTGCCGTCCGATTGTCGTCGCCGAAGTCTCTGATAGACGGAGAGGTTTCCGGTCAAGTTCGTGGATTGATTCTCGCTTCAGCGATTTCGGTGGCACTCGCTGCGGTCATTGCATTTCTTCTTTCGGGAATACTCGTTCACCCAATCAATCGACTTCGTAAAGCAGCAGATCTTGTTGCAGAGGGCGAGATCAATACGACAATCGCCGTGGAAGGTCCAGGCGAGATTCGCGGTTTGTCTCAGTCCTTTGCGAACATGACCGATCGAGTGCGGAACATGTTGGAACGACAAAGGTCATTCGCCGGCGATGCAGCTCACCAGTTACGCACACCTCTCACCGCTTTGCGACTTCGCTTGGAACAAGCAGAAGACTCTTTGGATACGGATGTCGAAAGGTCGCGAGGACACGTACAGGCTGCATTGGATGAAACTCGACGATTATCGACACTTACCGAGCAAATGCTTCGTCTTGCACGAGTTGAGGGTGCCGTTCTTGCACGAGAGTCGGTTGATGTAGATGGACTGGTGCGCGAAGTTGTCGAACAATGGTCTCCCCTGGCGGAGGAGAAAGGGATTCGGGTCACGTCGTCATGCAGTGTTTCCAAGAAACCCGTGAGTTCCTTGGTGGCGTTGCGAGAGATACTTGGCAATTACATCGACAATGCAATTGAATACTCGTCGGCGGGCTCGACGATCTCGATTTCTGCTCACGAAGTTGAGCGAACCATCGAATTCGTTGTGTCCGATCAGGGACCGGGCATGACCGACGAGGAACGTCGCCGGGCATTTGATCGCTTTTGGCGGGGGGCAGACTCAGTTGTGGCGGGTTCAGGACTCGGATTGGCGATCGTTGCTCAGTTGGCAGAAGCTGCGACGTTGGAAGTTGAATTGCGCGCGGGAGTCGCTGGCGGGCTTGATGCCGTGGTCTGTGTTCCTTTTGTAGCAAGTTCGAATGACGTCGCCCCCAACCGTCGCTGACGCCTAAGTAGAGTTTCCCGTAGAGGGGGAAGGTATGGCGACGGTAAATCCGCTGAGTGGGGGTCCCACCGGTTTCAACGTGATGTTCTACGGGGTGAGCGCGTTCATCGCAGTGATCATGGTGATCGTCGTGATCTCTCTGGTGAAGAACTTCAAGGTGATGAAGGCGCGAGGGGTCAACCCATTGACCGCACATGGCGAGATTGCCGCCCGAATGGCCAAAGGCACTCTGCTTGAAGGAAAGTCCGTCGAGCAGAAGTTGGCCGAGCTCGACGACCTGCGCAAGCGCGGGGTGATTTCAGATGCTGAGCACGCCGAAGGCCGCAAGCGGGCACTGGGCGGCTGAACCACCTCGACCATGGATATTCAGGGCTTCAGTGATCTTCAGTTGATCGGACGCGGTGGATTTTCCACCGTGTATCGAGCACACCAGAACGCGCAATCGCGCGATGTGGCGATCAAAGTACTGAACGTCGATGTACAAGACGAGGCTCAACGTGCTCGTTTCGAGCGAGAGTGTGCGGCAACCGGCCGACTTGGTTCGCATCCAAACGTGATGACGGTTTACGAGTCGGGGATCAACGCAGACGGCAAGCCCTACATCGCGATGGAATTGTGTGAGGGCGGATCGCTCGCGGATCGCATAGCGAAGAGCGGCCCACTTCCGTTGGACGAGGCACTCCATGTGGCAATCAAGATTGCTGGAGCTGTGGAGACTGCTCACCGTGCGGGAATCACGCACCGCGACATCAAGCCGGAGAACATGCTCGTCACGTCATTCGGAGAAGTGGTACTTGCCGACTTCGGGATCTCCGCATTGGATCAAGTGCGCAGTGGAACTGCAACTGGGGGATCGTTCACGCTGTCGCACGTGCCACCCGAGGTTTTGCAGGGGAGCACTTCGGAAGTTGCGGGCGATGTCTACAGCCTCGGCTCATCGTTGTTTCGACTAGTGAGCGGAAAACCGCCTTTCGCTGATGACTCGACGCCGATCGCCGTAGCCGTCTCCAAGACGATGAACGATCCGGTTCCCGAGTTGAGCGGTGTCCCCAAGTCGTTGAACAAGGTGCTCGCGAAGGCGATGGCTAAGGCCCCCACTTCTCGCCATGCTTCTGCGATCGATTTTGCCGAGGCCTTGCAGGAGGTTCAGCGAGAAGCGGGCTTCGTGGCAACGAATCCCGTTGCGTCTTCTGCAGCCCCACGAGGAGCGGAGCCGACGAGGCCGGTCGCAATTACGCGACCGGCGGGAGTTGCCGCACAGTTACCCACCGTCGAAGTGGCGAGTGCGGCCGCCAAGTCGTCCGGGTTGAAAGTTGCTTCACTTGTCGGACTCGTGGCTTTGTTGCTCGGAGGCGGCGGTGTCTTCGCATTCCAGCGGTTTGGTGGCGGTGGTGGAGATGAGGCTGCCGCGGTGGAAGTGATCGAAACCACCGTTGTAGAGACGACCGTGGTCGACACGGTGGCACCGGTTACCACGATTGCTGCGGAAACCACCCTCGCTCCAGAAACCACGGTCGCACCGACCACCACAGTGAAGAAAAAGAAGAAGGTGGTGGCAACGACGGCTGCGCCGACCACGACGACGACGGTTCCACCTACGACAACCACGACAACGATCAAACCTGTCGTGAGTATTCCAATCATCACCATTCCGGTGCTGACGATCAGTCCGAATGTGATTGCCGCTCTCACCTGTGATTCGTTCGCAAGGTGTGCACAGGGACTATTCGAAGCGTGGAAGGCGGGTAATCGAGTTTCGGCATCGAATTACGCATCCGCGAATGCGGTGAACATCATGTTCGCCACCTCCTACGCACAAGCAAACACGGGGTGGGCCGCAACCGTGACCAAACAGACTGACTACATCTACTTCATCTCTTCAACCCGCAATCAGCGACCGACCAAGTTCACCTTCTTCTTCAACAACATCCAGACTGACTTCAAGGTGCAGTCGGTGATCGTCAACTGACGATCCGGTAACGAACCTTGGAACTGCTGCTCGTCGCCCGTGCTACGAACACCGCCGAGCGGGTGGTGCTGACGGCGAAGTCCGACGCAACCGTGGCGGAGGTTGCCTCCTCGCTTGGCGAACACCTCGGTTCTCGCAAGGCGAATTCATCGCTACAAGTAAGTCGTACGGGTGAGACGCTCGACCCGTCTGCCACGCTCGGTCAGGTAGATCTCGTTTCGGGCGATGAGGTCGTGGTGATTGACGCTCCAACAACACGTGTTGGTTCAGGCAACGATGCTCAAGCGGTGCTCGTATTGCGCACCGGCCCGCAGGCAGGTGAGCGCATCGAAGTTGCGCGCACCATCACGATTGGGCGGGACGAATCGGCAGATGTGGCGATTCGCGATGCGCTGATCTCTCGTCGTCATATGTCGGTTGCTCCGGCGGCCGACAATTCTGTGGTCGTCACCGACGTGGGTTCCAGCAATGGCACCGTGGTGAACGGCTCACTGATCAGTGGCCCCACGATGGTGGGTACCGGCGAAGTGATCACGATTGGTGCCACTGAGATCGTGGTGCAGTTGGCGAGTTCGTTGCGTCGTGCATCGGCCAGACGAAACGACGGCCTCGTCAACTTCAGTCGGCCGCCTCGTGTTGCACCCGAACCAATTCAACGAGAGATCCGCTTCCCGACGCCACCAGAAGTAGTTGAAGCGCGCAAGATTCCGCTCGTCGCCACGCTCGCCCCACTCGTCCTTTCCGGCGCCATGGCGTATTTCGTGGGTCCCATCATGCTCGTGTTCGCTCTCGTCAGCCCGTTGATGATGTTGGCCAATCGTTGGGAAGACAAGCGCTCGGGTAAAGCGGGCTTCGATCGTTCAATGCAGCAGTATGCAGTCGATGTCGAAGACGCGGTAGCTGCGGCTCGATCCGCGTACGAGCAGTCATTCGCATTGCGAGTCGATGCTCAGCCAGGAGTCACTGAAGCGCTGGCCCGAATTTCGACACTCGATCCGCGGATGTGGGAGAGACGCGCGGAACACGCAGACTTCCTTGCCCTGCGAATCGGCACGAGCGACCAACAGAGTCAATTGTCGATCACCGGAGGTCCGCACCGAGACGACGACCGGTCTTTTGCTGTTTCTGCGAACACGTTCATCGATTCGGTGCTCATCGACAAGGGAGCACCACACCTCGTCAACCTGATGTCGTCTCCCGCGCTCGGTGTGGTCGGACGATCCTCCGGGCGCACAGACTTGATGTCGTGGCTCACCGTGCAGGCGGCGGCTCAGTGCAGCCCGAACGATTTGGCGATTTGTGTCGTGGCACCCGGGCTGTCCGAATGGTCATGGGTGTCATGGTTGCCACACACGCGTGTGATCCAACTGGATTCTTCGTTGGCGCGTTCAGTTGCAGTGGACGAGGACGATTCTCGCGCACTGTTGTCACGAATCGAATCGATCATGGACGAACGTTCGCGCAGGTTGCAGGCGAAAATCGGTATGGAAACGGCGGCCGACATACTGCCGCGGCTGCTCGTCGTGATTCCCGACGGCAGTTCCGTATCCGATGCCTCGATGACGCAGATCCTGATGCACGGTGACCGACTTGGTGTGTCGGCAATCGTGGGAGCCGAGTCGCGTGATCGGATGATCGGAGAGGTTCGTCAGATCGCGGATCTGGCAGCAGGCGAATTGCTCGAGGCCAAATCCGGGAAAAGTGCGGAGGGAATCTCGTTCGAGGGCTTGTCGCGTGCCCAGGCAGAGAATGCATCTCGACTGATTGCTCCGTTGCGAGATGTCACCCAACGCTCAGCGGCGGGGGAGATTCCAGAATCGGTGTTGCTCTTGGATTTGCTCGACCTCGTCGATTGCGAACCAGCAGAGATCAGCAGTCGATGGAACGCCAATCGAGGATCGAAGAAGCTCGGTGCCGACATTGGGTTGTCTGCCGCCGGTGTCTACAACTTGGATCTTCGAGTGCACGGCCCCCATGGACTGGTCGCCGGTACGACGGGAGCGGGTAAGAGCGAGTTGCTCCAGAGCATCGTCGCAGCGCTCGCTGCCACTCACTCGCCGCAGCGACTCAATTTCGTGCTCATTGATTACAAAGGTGGAGCGGCGTTCAAGGATTGTGTCGAACTTCCGCACACGGTGGGTTTCTTCACCGATCTCGATGCCCACCTTGCTCTTCGTGCGCTTACTTCTCTCAATGCGGAATTGAAGAAGCGCGAGCACGTACTTGCCGAGTTCGGTGCGAAGGACATCATCGAGTTGGAGGAGATCAATCCCGACAAGGCTCCCGCCAACTTGCTGATCATCTTCGACGAGTTTGCATTCCTCAAGCGCACCGTTCCTGAATTCGTCGCCGGAGTCATCGACATTGCCCAGCGCGGTCGTTCTCTCGGTGTCCACCTCTTGCTCGCCACCCAGCGTCCTTCCGGGGTGGTGGATGAAAATATTCGCGCCAATACGAACCTGCGTATCGCCCTGCGAGTGGCCGACGACCGCGATTCGGAAGATGTCATTGAACGCACTGATGCGGTTCGTATTCCGAAGTCACTACCTGGTCGCGCCTTCATCAAGACGGGGCCAACGGCGATTTCGCAGGTGCAAACGGCATACGCAAATGCTCGTCGAGATGTCGATGACACGTCGTCCGAGGTGACGATTGCTTCGTTCGACGCCGCATTACGGATGGTTCCTCGGGTGAATACGCGTCAAGTGAAGGCGTCGTCTGACTCGGTGACCGACTTGCAACGACTCGTTGCCACCATCGCGCAAGCCGCCCACGACATTCCGCCACAACCTGTGCCATGGATGGACCCACTCCCGATGGTGGTGGACGTCTCCGATCTCGACGGCAATTCGCGCGGCTCAGGAATGGCAGTTCCGATCGCGCTTGCGGATCATCCCATGCAGCAATCACAGGACGCTTGGGTGTGTGACCTTTCGCGTAACGGGCACTTGCTCGTGTTCGGAGCGAGTGGTGCCGGCAAGTCCACTGCGTTGCGCACGTTGGCTGGCATGCTTGCCACGAATCTCCAGCCAAGCGATTTGCATCTCTACATACTCGACTTTGGGTCGCGAGCTCTCGGCACTCTTGCCGAGTTGCCGCATTGTGGAGGAGTGTTCACGCCGGAACAGCCGGAGTTGGTCGAGCGCACCTTCGCGCGGATCGAACGAACGATTGCGGATCGCAAAGCAGCGCTCGGTCAACGAGGTTTCACGAGCATCGACGAGGCGCGCAACGCTGGCGTGTCGATGCCCTACGTGGTGTTGATGATCGACGGCTATGCGGCGTTCAACTCCACCTATCAACTCGTTGATCACGGGGAGATGAACGATCGATTGGTGAAGATTCTCTCCGATGGTCGATCAGTGGGCGTGACCGTCGTGCTCACCGCAGACCGACGTAACGCAGTACCAACCGCAGTCTCGAGTCTCGTTCCACAACGTCTGGTGATGCGCATGGGTGAGATCGACGAGTACGTGTCGCTTGGTCTCTCGGGTGACCTTGGTCGAATCGAGATTGCTCCGGGACGTGCGTTCCTGCAAGACGCCACGGAGCTACAAGTCGCCGTCATGGGCACGGACCCTTCTGGAGCAAGCCAGAGCGAGATGATTCGGCGAATCGCCAAGGCGTCGAACTCAGACAGAGCACCCGAACGCATCGAAGGACTCGCGCACAGCGTGTCGCTTTCGTCGCTCGAGTCGCGAGACGGGGTAGTGCCTTTTGCGATCGAGGGCGATTCTGGCGCAACGCTCGCGGTGGATCTGCGACAAAACCCCATGTTCGCAGTCTTTGGTCCTGAACGGTCGGGACGTACCACGACACTCGCGACCATCGTTCGCGGACTGGATGCGCTTGGAGTGCCCACACGAAGGTTCCTCGTTGCACCAAGGCGAACGGAGCTCCTCGAGATGAGCGGTTGGGAACGCGTGGGGCGAGGAACTGATGGGTGTGACGAGTTGCTCGTCGAGTTGGCTGCAGAGGTTCGTGAACGCGGAGAGACCCCGAACGATTTGATCGTCGTCGTGGTGGACGACGGCGAAGAGTTGGCTGAGGGTGCGAGCTCCTCGGCGTTGGCAGAAATCATGAGGCGTGGCCGCGACGCTGGGGTGGTGGTGTTGGCGGCCGTGTCGGCAAATTCGGGCCATCGCAGTTTCGGTGGTTGGATCTCGGACATCAAGCGTGCGCGCCACGCGATGCTGCTTATTCCGGATGTCGATGTGGACGGTGACCTCGTGAGCGTTCGGTTGCCGCGTAAGTCGACGCGCAGGTTCGTCCCTGGTCGCGGTTACTTCGTCGCCCGAGGCGACGTGCAGTACGCGCAGGTTGCGCTCAGCTAACTGCCGATCTTCAGCGATTTGATGATGTTGGCAAAGAGCGGTGCAGTCTCGGGAGCGACTTTCGCGTTGCACTTGCACAGCACCTGGACGACGTAGTTCATCTCAGGATTTTCGGTATTGACGAGCACCGACACTTCGGAGTGGAGCACGGCGATCGGAAGGTCGGCTCCATCGATCGAAAGCACGGCGAACCGAGCATCGCGGTTGCCCACCTTGCCCGAATGCACCCGTTGGAGGGACGACTGGGGATACTTGTTGCGAATCGCGCGATGCGCACCGGCCACCGCTTCGTCCAGCGTGATCGTGTTCCTCAAACGCGCAATGGTCACATAGACGGTCGTGGGGGAGGCCGGGCTGCTATTGGGGTCGTGCGCTGCGATGTACGCGTTCGCATGGGAGCTCACCAACCAGCCCTCAGGGAGGTCGATGGCGACCTCTGGCTGCTTGGGTGATGTCGTGCTGGGGTAGGTGGCCTTCATCATCGGGCTCCATTTCTGTCGTTCATGCCGTCGACACTCGTATTGCCCGAGTCGTCGCGGGAAACTTCGTTGAAGAATTCGTCTGACGCAGCATTTGCGTTCTGGTCGATGAGACGCGCAGTCTCTTCGCTCGATTCGGACAGCTGCTCGAACTCGCGTCGTGCTTCTTGGTAACGCTGTTCAGCTTCGGCTCGGGCCGCGCCACTCGCGTCCTCCATCTCGGCCCGCGCACGATCCATCTCAGCCTTGGCCTCATTGGTTGCCTGGTCGTATTGGCTCTTCAGGCGGTCGAGTTCCTCGCGGGACTGACGAGCCATCTCTTCGAGCTCACGCTTTGCTTCCGCCACGGCCTGTTCGGCCTCGCGCCGAGCATCGGCGAGTTGCTGTTCTGCTTCGCGAACTTGTTGTTCGAGCTCACGCTTGGCATCCCCAACCGCGTTTTCCATCTCCTGTCGCAGTTGATCGACTTCCTGCTTTGCCTCGTTCAGGGCCTCACGCGCCTCGTTGACCTTCTGCTGGGCGCCTTCCCACGTGTTACGAATCCGCTCTGCTGCGTCATTGATGTCATCGAGCATGTCCTCGGGGATGGCATCCTTGGCTGCTTCGGTGATCCGCTTCTTGGCCTCATCACTGTCGAAGTCAAAGAGATCGGCGATGCTGTCGACGATCGCTTCGGGGTTGAAGTGGAACGAGAGGTTGATTTCCCCTCCAATGAGAAACGAGAGTCCCGCACCGATGTCGAAACCTACGTCGTCCCATTTCATGCTGCCGCCAGCCGTCACATTGGCGCCGAAGCCCGTGTTCACACCTATTCCACCGCTACCACTTCCGTATTTGCCCGAAACTTTTCCCTCTACCTCCGCTCCGGACGTGAGGTTTGCTCCTGCGGTGAACTGACCAGAAACACCGTCTTTGTCGGCTGACACCGATCCACCGACGTATCCCTTGCCTTCGGCATAGGCCGTTCCTTCCAGCGACGCATCGCCTAAGTCGGTGTCGACATCCACACTTGCACTCGAGGATGCTCCGGCCGAAGCTGAGGCGTTGCCCTGGAGATTGACTCCTTCGTCGCTGATCGAACCCTCGAACTCCGCTTCAGCACGTGTGTGTGCCTCTGCATCCGCTCGACCGGTGATGTCTCCGACCGGGGTGTCGATGGTGCCTTGCGCACTCGCATTGGCTGATGCGTCCAAAGTCGCCTTGCCCCTGACGAATGCTTCACCATCCTCGACGCCATAGTCCAGATCCGCGTCGGCGTCGACATTGGCGTCCGCGTCGACATCACCGGAGGCATCGAAGTCACCCTGTACGAGATCGTCGAGTACTTCTTCGACGTCCTCGACGATCTCTTCTACTTCTTCGACGACTTCTTCGACCTCATCGACGACATCTTCTGCTTCGTCGATGACGTCTTCGACCGTGTCTTTGACATCGTTGACCACCTCGTCGACGACTTCTTCCAACTCGTCGGCTGCTTGACGACTTAGTTCCTCTGCAGTTTGCTCGACTTCCTCGGCCACCACGTCCTGGACTTCGTCGACTACGTTCTTGCCTTCGTCGACGATGCCGTCATCGCTGCGCTTCTGGCTGCGGCGTGCCTCATTCACCAACATGTCCACGCCGACCGTTGGCGGGTTCACGATGATTCGCCACAGCGTGCCGATCTCGTCCTCAATGGTGATCGTGTCGCGTCCGGGCGGGACAGTGCCGTCCTCACTGATCCAGCCGTCGTTCCACATCTCGTTCTCTTGTGGTGTGCCTGAAGCGCCTGCTTCTGGGTGCGCAATTTCGACGTCAGGTGGCGCCACGTATGAGCCAGGTTGAAAACCGGCGGGGTACTGACCCTCGAGTTGTTCGAGGAAGGCGATTTCTTTCAGCAGTTCGGTCTTGTCCGCGGTGAGTACCTCGCCAAACTTCATCAGGTCGGCAATGATCGGATCGAACAGGTGGCTGAGAGTGGGGAAGCGGGCCTTGGTCTTGCGTACGGCGAGGATGACGCCACCCACCTGATTGATTGCGCCGTCGGTGTATTGCGCTTGTTCACGCAAGTGATCGGTATCGACGACGACTTTCTCGGGCATAACTCAGGAATCTCCCTTGAGCCCGAACGCTTCCGCAAGGAGCAGCAACAGGGCAATACTCGCTGATGCAGATTGAAGTGAGGCACCAATTCGTCGAGCTTCGATTCGTCTGCCGGCAATGGAGTCGCGATAACGGCTTGCTTTCGCGCACTCCCAAGTGATCGAGTGCGCGCGGCTTTCGAGCAGTTGACCGAGACTCAGCATGTCTTCACCGGCTTGGGCGAGTTGACTCACCGCTGCACGCGCTGAGTCCAGGTCGTGAGCTACGCCTTGCGGCCCAGCAGCTGGGTTGGCCCCCGCCATGTTCTACGAGCCGGCTTGGCGAAGTGCGTCGCGACGCCGACTGATTTCGGTTGCCGATTCGTTCAGCGACGTCTGAAGGCGCTGCAGCATCGGCTCGAAGTCGCTCTGCCATGATTCACGGAATCGTGACGCGGCAGGACCTTCCCAATATGTGTTGGTGAGCTGATTGCGAATCGACGACAACATGTCGGTAACCATCGTGGATTGACGATCGAACGTCGACTTCAGGGCTGCGAGCTGATCGAGCTCGCCTCCAATGCGTGCCATGTTTCCCCCTTGATTGGTAGGGAAAGTCTGTCAGGCAGACACGTGGCAACTCAAACGCGCGGGTTGAGCGAGGCCAGAGCGTCGCGTAGGGCGTCGTCCACCCGCCCACATGAGAAAGAGGCTCGTCGGCTTGCCAGATCTGCAGGCTGACCAAATCGACCACCGTCGTCGACGAGCCAGGTGCTGTCACTGAGCTCGATCCAGGAAAGTTCGCTTCCCCGCCAACGATTTTTACCGCGGTAGGACATCACTTGAGCGTCGTGACGCAACATGTGACCTTTCGCCAATTGCGCAGCTTTCATAGCGTGGAGGCCGTCGAGACTGTCGATTTCTGCCATTCGTGCCAATTGATGTTCGGTCGCATACTTCGCCTGTGCGACCATGTCGTGCCATGTTCGGCCGGGCAGTGAAAACGTTTCGCGCGAAGTACTGGTTCTTGGCGCAGAGAACATCGCAATGGCGTCTCTTTGCGGGGTGATCACGTCGACCGAGCCGTCTGATTCCTGAACGACGTGTGCGTATGTCTGGATACCGATAACTCGTATAGGTGTCGTCGTCCCGCTTTGGTGAATCGTGATCTGCTGCGCGGGTCTTGCCAGGATCGCGAGCAGTGTGGCTACTTGGAGATTCACGCGCTCCACCTTGTCGTCGACGATTCGACGCTTGACGAGTGAATCCAATGCTTCGGCCCGCTTCATCCGAGGTGTCGAAAGTGGAGTGATGCGCATGCCAAGCAGCACACACAGGATGGAAAGTTCAGTTGCGTTCAGGCGAAGCGAACGAGCCATCAGCAACCCTCCAACTGGCTCGCGACACCGATTCCGATCGTCCCTGAGGCCCCAGTTGTCACGACGAATAGTCGTGCGAGAGTGATCTCGATCATCGGTCTTCAACTGTATTGACGGTGGTCGCTTCGACGCGATGAGAGGGTTTCCTAGGCCCCATAGGGCTTTGGCCAGGAGGGTATTTTTCTACCGTCACGGAGTTCCATTGCCCCTCAAATGCTTGCCAGTT